>DASZXD010000018.1:0-24122 GCA_035546015.1 Occallatibacter sp. | reverse complement strand
GCGCGTGCTTGTCTACTGCTTTGTGCTGAGCATTGTAAGCGGTGTGTTGCTGGGGTTTGGACCGGCGTGGGCCGCAGCTCGGCCGCGTGTTGCAAACGCGCTGAAGGGCGAAGAGGCGCTGGCACGGCCGGGGCGCAAATTGACTCTTCGCAACCTACTGATCGTGGCGCAGATGGCGATGTCTGTGGTGCTGCTTTCGGCAACTGTACTGTTTTTACGGAGCCTGCAAGGCGCAGCGGGCATTGACATCGGCTTCAGTCCCCGCGGGATGCTGATCTTTTCAGTCGACCCCCGCTTGCACGGATACACGGCTGAGAGAACGGTGAACTTTCTCAACCAGTTGCGGGAGCGCATCAGAGAGCGACCGGGGGTAACCAATGCAGTGTGCACGGATGTGGCGCCGCTCTCGGGGGGCAACCGGAGCGATGGTTTTTCTGCTGCAGGTGAGCCGGGTAAAAAGCTGCCAAGCGCGGAGCTTTATATGGTGAGTCCGGGCTACTTTGATGCGCTGGGGATTCCGTTGCTTGCTGGGCGAGACTTTGGCGGCGAGACGGCCAGCGGACCGAAGACCGCTGTGGTGAATGAGGCATTTGCGGAGCGACTATTCGGCGGCGCAAGTCCTATCGGTGAGCATGTGAATGGCCCTATGGGGAATTACGAGATTGTCGGTGTGGCGGGCAACGTCAAATCACGCACGCTGGGCGAGGAAACACGTCCAATCCTGTACCGTTCGCTGGCGCAGAGTGTGGAGCGCGATCCATCGCTGATGGGCTACACAATGATTGTGAAGACGGCGGGCGACCCTGCGGCGCTGAGCGAGGCCGTGCGCAAGCAGGTGTATGCACTGGACCCGGCGATGGCAATCTACAACGCGGGGACGATGCAAGAGCATGTGCGCACTGCATACGTGCTTCCCGATCTTGCGGCTGCTCTATTCGGTGTTTTTGGCAGCATTGGCGTGACACTTGCGGCCATAGGGCTCTACGGCGTGATGAGTTACTCGGTGAGCCGGCGCACACGGGAGATCGGCATCCGCATCGCGTTGGGCGCGCGGCCCGGCGCGGTGGAGAAGCTGTTTCTGCGGCAGGGGCTTGTACTGGCATTCATTGCTGTTGCGCTCGGCTGGCCTGTGTCGTGGATGCTGGCGAGGATTGCTGCGAGTTTGCTCTACGGCGTGCAGCCGCACGATGCAGTGACATTCACCTGCGTACCGCTGCTTCTGGTTGCCATTGCGCTGGCGGCATGCTGGGTTCCGGCGCGGCGTGCAGCACTGGTTGATCCAATGCAGACACTGCGCACGGAGTGACAGTTCCGTTGCGCGGTTTCACAAGGAACCTGCGCTGCAGCGAGCACGTATTTGCACAGGGACGGATGGTACACTCCGGCAAGCGGGGAGCGTGTGAATGCGTGCAAGCGCGATAGAGTTTCGACTGCGAATGCTGATTATGGTCGCGATTATCGCGGTGGGTTTCTGGTCGCCGTGGATCGAAAAACTTGATTTAGGCAAGCGCATTTCCCTGCTGGAGTGGCTGGCGCTGACGGCGAGCCGCGCGGAGATTTTGCGGTTTACGTATGCAACACCGGCGGTGATTGTGGCTGGGTCACTGCTGGCGCTTGCAGCGGTGGTGCTGCGTGTGTGGGGTACCGCGTATCTGGGCTATGGCACGGTGCAGCACGCAGAGATGAAAGCCGGCGGCGTGATGGCGGATGGGCCTTATCGGTATGTGCGGAATCCGCTGTATCTGGGCTCGTGGTGCATGATCGGGGCGATGGCGTTCCTGATGCCGCCGACGGGTGCGCTGTTCACGATGGCGCTGATTACGGTGTTTCTGCTGCGGCTGATTCTGGGCGAAGAGGCATTTCTGGCGGCCGCGCTGGGCGATGCTTATCGCGAGTACCGAAGCAAGGTGCCGCGGCTGTTTCCGCGACTGCGCGGCGCGCCGCCAAGCGCGAGACACAAGCCGCATTGGATCGCAGGGATTGCCGGGGAACTGAATCCGATCGGGGTGTTCGTGACGCTGGCGGTCGTGTCGTGGTGGTATGACAACGAACTGATGATCAAGAGCATCCTGGTGAGCTTTGGGATTTCGCTGATTGTGCGTGCGCTGCTGCCGCGCGGACAAGCGACTTCGAGCGTCGAATAATCAAGCGCGCCTCTTGCCAAGTCTACCGAGATGCGTGTAGCCGAAGCCTTCGCCGTATTTGAGTCCGTAGCCTAACATGCGGTCGACGCCGATGTGGTTGATCCAGATAAGTGCGATGGGCAGCCAGAGGCCGTGCAGTTGGAAGAACACCGCGCCGAGCGCCAGGACGATGGGTACGAAGTAGTTGTGATAGGCGTTATAGAGCCGTGCGCCATTGCAGGGCGAGGCCAGATAGCCAAGCATTGAAAGATCGGGGACGAGCCACAGAACGGCAAAGAGCCACCAGCTTGCACCGGTGCGTGCGTAGAGCGCAGCTGCTGCTGCGGCCGCGGCGAAGCCTTCAAGACGCTGCAGCAGGATTACGGAGGAGATGCGCTGAGGCGCGGAACGACCAGGATCCGGAGTGGCGGATGCAGTTGCCATGTCTCATGGATGAGCGAGACAGGCCACGGAGTGCAGAATCTTTCGCGCAGGACTGCTAGAAATTGTTTTGTAAAACACAAAGGGGAGAAGCACGCCGTCTTCTCCCCCTTTTAATGTTGCCAGTCCGGATAACTACTTCTTCGGAGGAGCGATCATGTCCTTCGCAGCTTTGGCGACGCGGAACTTGACGACGGTCTTGGCCTTGATCTTGATGGCCTGACCGGTCTGCGGGTTGCGGCCCATGCGGGCTTTGCGCTCTGCCTTCACGAGGCGGCCGATGCCGGGGATCACGAAGACACCGTTCTTCTTGGTCTCCTTGATAGCGGTCTCAGCGAGCAGATCGAGGAATGCGCCGGATTGCTTGTTGGTGAGTTCGAGCTTCTCTGCCAGGTGCCGTGTAAGGGCGGTCTTGGTCAAACCAGTTGCCATGTGATGTTCTCCTTCTGGGCCAGCCCTCGGGGCTGCCTTGTTGACGGGCTTTCACCGCATGGGAGGGAGTACGACGAGGGGCTGCCTCAGTGCAAAACACCTGTATTCATGCGGTTCTTGAAGAACCCTGCCGATGGTTACAATGCGGCTTTGAGGCAGCCAAAGTCAAGGCGAAAAGCCGGATTTCCACAGGTTTTCTTTGGGTTTTGCCCCAAATTAGCCATATTTTGCCGTATTTTTGCGGTTTTTCCAGGATGCGAGTACGAAAACAGCGGCCTGCAAAGCGATTTTTGTTTGTGTCGTGTAGCGCGACATTGCTGGCTAATGCAGGCCGAAGAGCACTTTTTTCTTTGGAGCCTGTGCAGCGGCGATGGGCGTGTTGAGTGCATCAACGATGGGTGTGGCGATCTTGAAATGACGGATGACGGCGGCCGCGAAGTCAGGCTTGAGCGCGACTGAAGTTAGCAGTGTGGCGGCGAGTCCCCACTGCTTGCAGCGGATCAGATCCATGCCGGGATGCTCGGCGGGGAAGCCTTTGGGCGGGCGGGTGAGCGCTGCGCCTTCGAATTCAGTAAATGTTTTGCGCACGGCTGCGCTCTTGAGCAGCTTGCGGAACTCTTCGTGATGATCGAGGAGCCAGTGACGAATCTGCGAGAGCTGATCTTTCTCAGGCATGTAGGCCCCGGCGGCGATGATGACTTCTTTCGCGCTCACGTGGAAGTAGTAGCCTGCGCCGGAGGTCTTGGCGAGTCCCTGATGCGACCACCATGCTGCGATGTGGGTTTTGTAGGGACGCTTGTCGTTGGAGAAGCGCGTGTCGCGATAGATGCGGAAGAGGGATTTTTCAGCAGGGCGCACGAAGTTGGGCGCGAAGTCGAGCATGGCGTCTGTCACTTTGCGAACGACGGCGAGCATAGGCTCTTTGAGATCGGCCTCAAACTGCGGCTTGCGCGGCTGGAACCATTCGCGATCATTGTTCTTGGCGAGGTTGCGCAGAAAGGTCAGGGCTTCGGGGCGGAAATACGGCTGAACTGCGGCCGGAGCTGATTTTTGCTTGAGAGCCATAGCAAAGTGAAGTGTATCGCGGAGGGCTGTGTAACAAAACCTGTAGCAACTCTAGGCCGATGCTGCCTGCGCAAGCCAGCTCTTCATGGTGTTTGCATCGACCAAACCTGCCTGCTGGAAATGCAGCTCGCCGTGGGCGAAGACGGCGAAGTTGGGAATGCCCTGCACATTGAAACGCGCGGCGAGTTGCGGGTGCGCTTCTGTATCCACCTTGAGCACGACGGCCTGGCCTGCAAGATCGCGCGCTACCTGCGCAACATGAGGCGCGGCCATACGGCAGGGGCCGCACCAGGATGCCCAGAAGTCAACCAGCACGGGAACCTTGCTGTCGCGGACGATCTCGTCGAACTCCGCGGGGCCGACGGCGATGGGCCTATCCATAGGTGGCAGGGGCGATTTGCAGGCGCCGCATCTGCCGGTGTCGGCAATGTGTTTGGCCGGGATTCGATTTGCTTTTCCGCAGGAGGGGCAGTTTCGGACGATGGGCATTGCCGGTTCCTCTGATCGCAAGACGCCGAAGGAATATTATCGCCCATGTCCTGTTACGAAGACGTGTACCGCATGATGCGAACCGCTCTACTGCGTAGGAGCGTTGGACTGCGCCGCCAGACGGGCCAGTTTTGTGCGGTGTTTGCGAATATAGTGCGCGGCAATGTCGGGATAGAACTCGCGAATGGAGGAGAATATGACGTCGCGCATGACCGAATAACCGAATTTACTGGCGAGGACGGAGAAGCTGGTGGCGCTGGGTGGGTAATAGGTGCGCGAAACGACCTGTGTCATAACCTTGCCGCCGAGTCCGGCGATGTTGGGCGTCTGACGGCCACCATAGGTGCGCGCCACGCCCTGACGACTGATGACGTAAAGAGCGCGGATAGGGATGCTGTGTCCGGCGCCGAGCGCGTAAAAGCGCGTGTCCTCGTGCAAAAGCGATGGCAGCATCCACGCGGAGAGATAGGTATTGTCAGACTTGTCGAGGAAGCCACGCCATGAATAGGCGTAGAAGCCGTCGAGGCCCTTGCCAAGCGCCGGGTGCATATTCATGCCTTCGGCAGTGATAGAGGTGAGGCCGAGAAAGATAAACGAGGAATAGTCGGTGGCCTGATGCGTGGCGACGGTGAAGTTGTACTTCCAGCCGGGAGGATGCGGTTTGGCTCCGCCGGAGACAGAACGGAAGTTGGGCATGAAGCCGAGAATACGCTGCGGCTGCTGGCGCTCGAGCGGAATCGGGTTGCCATTGGCGTCAACGGGAACATTGGGAATGGATTCGGGGCGCGAACCTGTCTGACCTACCGCAGGCTGGCTGGTCTGCGAGCCGTCGGCATAAGGGGACAAGACGCCGGGCCCCACGAGACTCTCGGCAGGTGACAGAATGCCGAAATCAGGCACGGAGACACTGGCGAGGAGATCGCCATCTACAGGCTGAGGCGGGTGGGGGGATTGCCCCGACTGAGCATAGCTGCAAAGGGCCAGACTGACGCCGGCTAAAACGACAACAAAACGCAATCGAACCATCCTTTACCGGGACGGAGGTTTCATTCAGGGGGAAAATTCCGGTGGCTTCTGCTGATTAGAACTGATCTATCGGACAAGAGGTTACAAAGCCTGGCCGATTCCATGAACTATTTGCAAAATTCATAGAATCGAGGGTCTTTTCTGGTTTGTCCGAAGTACTGCTGCCAGTTTACCGGATTACCTTGAGCGCGCCACGAAAAAGGCCGTCGAAATCTGCAGCGAGGGATTTTTCTTTGGCGATGGCCTGCTCGATGGCCTTTTCTGCCGCAGGACGCTGGTAGCCGAGATTGATGAGTGCGGAGAGGACGTCGTCCACCGCGGGGCCCTGGACGGCGGTCTGTACGGGGGCTACGGCAAAGTCGTCGAGTTTGTCCTTAAGTTCAACGACGAGGCGCTCGGCGAGTTTTTTCCCGACGCCGGGAATGCGAACAAGCTGCGCGTGGTCCTGCGAGCGGATGGCCTGCACAGTCCTTTCATTGGACAGGCCGCTCAGGATTTTGATGGCGAGTTTGGGGCCGACGCCGGAGACGGTAATGAGGCGCTCAAAGAGGCGTTTTTCTTCGCGGTCGAGAAAACCGAAGAGCGCGATCTGGTCTTCGCTGACCTGAGTGTGAATGTGCAGCGCAGTCTCTGCGCCGAGCGAGGGCAGAGCGGTGAAAGTGGGCACAGAGATGACGACGTCGTAGCCGACGCCGGCGGCCTCGACGATGGCCTGGCCGGGTTCCTTGTGAATGAGCTTGCAGCGGAGGTGAGCGATCATTGCATTGATTGTCTATGCCCGGCGTGGGCAGCGCAATGGATGCCTTGTGGAGATACGCTTACCCCGCCGGCCGCACCATAGAGGAGTGGTTGAGCAGTCCCGCGATTATTGAACGTCTTTTCGCTTGACAGGCGGTCTTGCGGCGCAGACTATCAGGCCATTCCATTCCACACGCTTTCTGCGATTCCCGGTTCGCATGGGAGGCAAGTGATGCAACGAAAGACTCTCATTGTGATTGCGCTGGGCGGCGCAGTCTTCTACTACCTGGGGCTGATTGCGCATCTGCAACTGCTCGAGATGCTCTGGATTCCGTCGTTGATGGCGGCGTTTCTGCTGGGGTTTCCAGCGTATGCGGTGGCGTTGAAAAGCACACTGTTTCATGGCCTCTTCGATCTCGATCTCTCGCCGAGGGCTCAGCTGCCAGTCCGGCACTTTGCAGTGGCGCTCTCCGCCTTTGCAGTGGGTGCGTCTGCCTCGGCAATTGCGCGGCTGGAGCTGAGGGACGGCGCGGCACGCTATGGCATTCCACAGCCGCATCTGTGGTGCTGGATCCAGGCGTGGGTGTATGCCGGAACGCACCACTCGACAGGCGAGGCGTGGAGAATAGCGGCTGCGCCGACGATTCTTGCGGCATATCTGGCATTCTTTGCGATTCTGCATTCGCGGCAGTCAGACAAAAAGCGCTCGCTGCCGATGATGATTGCAGGTGCTGTGGCAGGCATTGCCGTGGGAGTGGCAGCTGTACTGGCGCTGGTGTGCACCAGTGGAGGCTGGATCGCTGCGCTTGCGGCCAAAACGGAGGGCTCCTGCCTGGTGCGGTGGCTCGGTCCCGGCTACAGTGGCACAGCATGGGAGGACAATCTGTTTGCGTCTTTCGCCTTCCTGCTTGCGTTTGTGCTTTACATCATTCTGGGGTGGTACGGGCGCGCTTCTCTTGGCAAGCCGCGCACGATTCCCGCAGTGGTTGCGCCGCTGATGCTGGCGCTGATTCTGGGCTGGGCGGGCGCCGGGCTGGACTTCTTTCTGGCGCGGTGGCACATTCCGCTGTTGCTGGTGGTGGCGCTGGTGGCGGCGATCAACGGCAAGCTGCCGGGCGCGGATCACACCTACGAGATGGTGGAGCGCTGCAATGTGAAGGCGCCAAGGCCGATGGAGGTGCTGACAGCTGGCGGCAAGGAATGCGCGATTGTGGTGGCGGCCGCGGGCGGCGGCATTCAGGCCGCTGCGTGGACGACGAAGGTGCTGCAGGGGCTGCACGATGAACATGGAACTGCGTTTGACCGCGCGCTTAGCTGCATCAGCTCGATTTCCGGCGGGAGCATGGGCAGCGCGTGCTACGTGAACTGGCTGGATAAGGGCTGCGATGCAAGCATGCCTACGCCGTTCCGAGCGGCATCGGCCAGCAGCCTGGACGAGGTGGCGTGGGGACTCGCGTGGCCCGACCTGATACGAATGCTGCTGCCCTTCCCGCTGGGATTGTTTTTGATAGACAGGGCGCATGCGATGGAGAGGGCGTGGACAGGAAACAGTTCGGCAGATTCCGAGAATCCGCGTTCGCAACTTACCCGGCCATTGAGTGAGTGGAACCAGAAGACAGCAGAAGGAAAACTGCCTGCACTGATCATGAATTCCACGATGGTGGAGCAGGGCGGACCGCTGCTGCTGGGGACGTCGGATGTGATCAACGATGACAGACCTTCGAGCATCTGGACAGACGCCGAAGATCTGCATGTGGAAGAGCATCCGGTGAGCGGAAAGGCGCACAAGGATATTCCCGTGGGCCGCGCGGCGCGGCTTTCGGCTACATTTCCTTATGTGACTCCAGTGGCGCGGCCTGCGAAGGCGAAACATCAGCCGCACATGATCGATGGCGGTCTTTACGACAACTATGGCATGGCGACACTGAGCGAATGGCTGGATCAGGCGCTGGAGAAACAGGCTGAAGAGATGCCGGGCAAAGAGCAGGTAAAGCGTGTGCTGGTGATCCAGATCAACGGCTTTCCACCAGCGGATTGCGCGCTGCCTGCAGCGGGAAAAAGCAGTGCTGGATGGGTGCTGCAGCTGGCGGCTCCGGTGCTGGCGCTGGCGAATGTGCGTACGGCCGGACAGGTTTCTCACCGGGACATTGAGTTCAAGCTGCTATGCGAGAAGTGGACAGCGCGAGGCATTGCGATCAAGACAACGACCTTTGAGCTGCAAAAACAGGACGCACCGCTCTCCTGGCACCTGACGCCGCGGGAGATTCACGAGATTGTGCGTGGATGGGATGCGGATGAATGCGCGAAAAAAGCCAGACTGAAGGTTGCGGAGTTCCTGGCTGGCGCTTGAGCCCGTGGCGACCGACGCTTGGTTGAAATTGATGCAGCGGCTCTTCGTGTGGTCCTATCCAGGAGGCCAGGTGAGCGCACGGCCGCCGAGCAGATGTACGTGAAGGTGGTCGACAGTCTGTCCTCCGTCAGGGCCGTTGTTGATGACGAGGCGGTAGCCGTTATGCAGGCCTCTGGTGCGCGCGATCTGCGCAGCGGTGAGAAGCAGGTGGCCGAGCAGAGCGCTGTGGCTTGCGCCGGCTTCAGCGACGGAGCCAATGTGCTCGCGCGGCACAACGAGAATGTGCGTGGGAGCCTTGGGGCCTATGTCGGCGAAGGCATAGACGCGGTCGTCCTGATAGACGGCGGTAGAGGGAATTTCACCGGCGACGATTTTGCAGAAGATGCAGCTCATAGAGCGATTCCAGAGTAACAGCGTCCTTTGTTGAGTTGCGCAGGTGGCTTTCTCCAACAGGCAAAAGCCACTCAGCTTAGATGGCTCCGGAGTATGGCAACTCTGGAACCGCTCTAGCGCAATCAGTGTACAAGATGGCAGATTAACTTGTGTGGTCGAGGATGATCTTCCATCCCTGCGGAGTTTTGCGCCAGACGAGTGAAAAGATGCCACTGTCTTTTTTCGCCTTGCCGTGCTGTGTGCGCGCGAGATGAAAGTTGCCAGTGACCAGTGCGTACTCGGTTGCGCTGCAGGATACGGGGAGCAGGCGAATTTCGATGTTGGTGAAGGTCAGCGTACCCATCTGCGCTTTGTTGGCATAGGCCTTCTGGTAACGGCCGAGTATGACCTGAAAACCTTTTTGTGCAGTGCCTGCACCTACGAAGGTTGTGTCGGGCGAGTCTTCGTAGCCCTGCATGAACGTTGTAATGTCGCCGTGGTTCCAGGCCATTGCCTGCGCGGCCAGGACAGCGCGGATGGCTGTTTCGTCTGCGTCCTGCGCATGCAAAGCTGCAGACGCACAAAGGATTGCCAATACAAAGAGAAAACGCCGCATGCTTATGCCTCAGCGATCAGCTTACAATGAGGCCATGGCTTCGCCGTTTCGCGTGGTTCATACCGTTTGCTCGCACGACTGCCCGGACTCGTGTGCCGTGCTGGTCACGGTGAACGAACAAGGGCGTGCGGTGAAGGTGCAGGGCGATCCGTCGCAGCCTGTCACGCAAGGATTTTTGTGCGGCAAGGTGGCGAAGTATCTGGATCGCGTGTACTCGCCGGAACGGATTCTGTATCCGCTGCGGCGCAGAGCGGGTGTGGCAAAGCAGCCGCTGGCGCGCGGCCGCGAGCACGATGCCTTTGAGCGTGTGAGCTGGGATGAGGCGCTGGATGCAATTGCGTCGCGGCTCCAGCAGATCAGCGACATGTATGGGCCCGAATCGATTTTGCCTTACAGCTATGCGGGCACGATCGGAGTGCTGGGATACGGTTCGATGGACCGGAGATTTTTTCATCGGCTGGGCGCAAGCCGCCTGGATCGGACGATCTGTGCTGAGGCGGGGGGGCAGGCGTGGAATCTGGTCTATGGCAAAAAGTTTGGCACACCGACGGAAGACTTTCGTCTGGCGCGGCTGATTCTTGCATGGGGCGCGAACATTCACGGCAACAACATTCATCTGTGGCCAATGATTGAGCAGGCGCGACGCAACGGCGCGCGGCTGATTGTGATCGATCCGTATCGCACCCGGACGGCGGCGCTGGCAGACTGGCACATTGCGATCCGGCCGGGAACAGATGCGGCGCTGGCGCTGGGATTGATGCACGTGATTCTCAACGAAGGGCTTGAGGATCGCGCGTACATCGATGCATTTACGCATGGCTTTGAGCGGCTGGCCGAGCGTGTGCGTAATTACACGCCCGAGAAGGTTGCGCACTACACAGGGCTGACGGCGGCAGAGGTGGAGCGGCTTGCACGCGAGTATGCCACGACGCGGCCGGCGGCGCTGCGTATGAACTATGGCGTGCAGCGGTGCGAGAACGGCGGCGCCGCGGCGAGGGCGATCGCAATGCTGCCTGCGCTCACGGGTGCGTGGAAGCATCGCGGCGGCGGTGGAGTGCTTTCCACTTCAGGCGCGTTTGCATGGAACAAGGCTGCAGTCGAGCGGCCGGAGCTTGCGCTGGCTTCGCCGACTGGGCGCGAGGCGCGGCTAGTGAATATGAGCCGGCTGGGGCATGCGCTTACTGAGCTGGGAAATAGAAAATCTGACGGAGAAGAGCGCGATGAAGGGCCGCGCGTCCACGCGCTGTTTGTTTACAACTCGAATCCTGGGGCGGTAGCGCCGAACCAGAATGCGGTGAGGCGCGGGCTGGCGCGCGAGGATTTGTTCACGGTTGTGCACGATCTGTTCTTTACGGACACGACAGATTATGCGGACTACATTCTGCCGGCGACGACGTTTCTGGAGCAGACAGATATTCAGGGCGCGTATGGGCACTACTTTGTGCAGCTCTCAAAGCAGGCAATAGAGCCGCTGGGCGAGGCGCGCTCGAATGTGCAGCTATTTGGCGAGCTTGCACAGCGGATGGGATTCACCGAGCCGTGCTTCCGCGATACGCCGGAAGAGATTATCAGGCAGGCGTTAGCTATTGGCGAAGATGGGCACTCGACGAACAAGGAAATGGAGCATATCACCTTTGAAGATCTCGAAGAGCAGGGGCACATTCCGCTCGGATTTCATCGTGCTCCCGACGCGGAGCCATTTCTGCCTTACACTGCCGGGCCGTTTGCTACGCCTTCAGGCAAGATAGAGTTCTACTCGGAGACGCTGGCTGCAGCGGGGCTCGATCCCCTGCCGGATTTTGTGCCTCCTGTGGAATCGCGATGGGGCGAGGGTGCGGGGCGGTATCCGCTGGAGTTTTTGAGCCGCAAGGCCGACAACTACATGAATACGACGCTGGCGCATCTGGACGGACATCGCAGGATGGAAGCCAAGAAGACGCAGAAGCTGGAGATGCACCCGGCCGATGCGGAGCGGCGCGCCATTGCCGAGGGCGACCGGGTGCGAATTTTCAACGATCGTGGATCGCTGCATCTGACAGCGGCGATCAATGCCAGCCTGCCTGCGGGTGTGGTAGCTGCGCAGCTCGACTGGGCGAAGCTGCATCCCGACGGCGCGAACGTGAATGCGTTGACGAGCGAGAGGGTCACGGATATTGGCGCAGGCGCGACGTTTTACTCAACACTGGTGGAAGTAGCCAGAGACTGAGTTGCATGCGGGTTACAACGACGCTGCCTTAGTGAACTAACTCCGACACAACCGAGACTTCTTCGCGGTGCGTGGTGCCGGGAATGTCAAGAGAGCCGAGAACGAGCGGTTTGCCGGGCACAAGAGTCGTTATTCCATCAAGCACAGTCTGCCGGAAGGTGGGGTCTGCTACGCCGGAGGCGGCGCGTTGATCGGCAACGCTGGACTGCTCAATCTTGGTGCGGAGACGCAGGGCGTCGGCAGAACCTTCGACAGTTGCCTCGATGGTTAACCCTGTGTCAATGTATTGCACCTGCGAATTGTGCGCAGAGTTGTCTCCCCCGGTAGTGCCGGTGATGATGGGCAATTTTCCGCCTTGCTTAAGAGTCACCCGATCTCCCGAATCGAGCGCGATGAGAGAGACCTTTTGCACGCTGACTGGTTTATCTCCATCAAGTTCGGTAAGCGAGTATGTGAGCCGATAGACCTTGCGCGGACGATCAATGTCGGCGAGTATCTTTTGTGCGGCCTGAATGTTGTCTGCCGATCCGCGTATGGAGATGGCGTTTTGCGATTCAACAAAATATGTCTTGGCGTGCGGCAGCATGTTGCGGAGATCGGTAACTACGTCGAACGCGTCTTGCTTTCCCGTTACGTAGGTCAAGGGAATCGTCTGATAAGTTCCTTCATCCGCTGGTTTGGATTCTGGGGATTGAGCGTGTGCGGTTGCTGACTGCGTAAAAGCGCAAAATGCGATTGCCAAGACAATCATGGATAAGACAGACGTGATTGCTCGTCTGCCCATACGGACAGGATTCAGTTTCATGTCTTGCCTCTCAAAGTGATTTGTGGAAGAGAGCGGCGCGGTTCCGCGGAGGACTGCCAGGCTTCTTCTGAAGACAAAGACGCCTGCGTCGGGATTTCGCTCGACAATTTTTCTGATAAGTCGGAAGGTTAGACGAGAGTTAGTGTGATTGGTTAACGAACTATCACATATTTCACGCTAGATTTCATTGGATCTCGATGTAATCGAGGGCGGCAGGATCGGTGCTGTCTGTCATGCCTTCGATGCGGATGACATCGCCCTGCTTGAGATTAACACCGGTTGCGGTGTAGCGAGTTGAGTTGTCTCCGTTGGGACGGTGCGATGGGAATGTGGCGTCTGCGGGCCATGCAGCGAAGGTATTGCCGTTGACGGCGAGCGTGAAGTGGGCTGTGCCGCCTGCGAGGTCGAAGTACTGCACGGCGATGTTGAAGCGGCCGGGCTCGCCGGAGTAGGTCCATTCGGCGGAGCAGGATTTTTCCGCACAGGTGACGGCTTTACCGTGCGAAGCGTCTTCCCACGGGTTTACGTCGATGACCGTGTAGCCGCTGAGGCGCGCGTCTTCAGCTTCCATGCGGCCGGGATAATGGCCGGCGCGGCCTTTGGCGTCGGGTATGCCGCTTTCCTTGAAGAAGTACTGCACAATGGCATCGCGCCAGACGATGGCGTGACCGGCCTGGTACTGGAGCCGTGCGAGCTCGTCGCTATAGAGCGCAGGATCGATCTTGCCTTTGAGCGATTGCCACTCGGTGACGAGCTGCGCAGCTTCTTCTGCACCGTTGTAGTGGCTGTCGTAGACGTATTGGATGACGGTTTTACCGGAGTGAAGTTTGTAAGTCCACGGGACATGGTGGAAGAAGAGGAGCAGATCGTCTGGGCAGCTGGCGACCGAGTCGTAGAGTTTTGCGATGGCAGGCGGGTACTGGCCAATGTAGCCAGTGCCGGTGGCAACGGTGCGGTCCATGCCGATGCCCTGTGCGTCGTCGCGGTGCCACTGGCCCCATCCGTTGCGCTCGCTGGACTCGATGTTGGGACCATAGTGGCTGCCGGTGATGTCGGTGAGTGTCTGCGAACCGAGGAACCCGGTGTAGTCGACATACGTGGGCCAGGACTGCATGAGCATCCTGTCTACTGTGGCGACGACTGTGGGGTTATTGCTGATGGTCTGGCGGGTCCATTCCCCTGCGATGGCTTCGGCGGAGAGATCGGGGTCCCACGCGAGTCGGCCGAATGCGTAGAGATTGGCCATGGCTACAGGAGCACCAAGCCAGCTGTCGCGGCCGACATCAGAGACGCCGACCATGCCACCGAGCGGGCGATGGAAAGTTTTGCCTTCGATGATTTGCTTCACAGGTGTTGCGCGACTATCTGCGCGCAGGTCGAAGTCGAGGACCCATTTCCACATGGGCCCTGTGTAGACGAGGTGGCGCTGCTGGCCGAGATACTCCTGCGTGATCTGGAGCTCCATGGCTTCGTTGGTTTGGCGCAGGCCGGCGAAGAGCGGCGATACGGGTTCGAGCGCCTGGAAGTCGATGGGGCCTTCTTTGATCTGCACAATGACGTTGGGCGCGAACTTGCCGTCGAGTGGATGAAAGATGTCGTAGGCGGCGCGGGCGCGGTCGGCTTTGAGGTCGTTGTAGTCGAGGTGGTTGTTGTAGACGAAGGCGCGATAAAGAACGACGCCATGGTGCGGTGCGAGCGCATTGGCGAGAACGTTGGCTGCGTCTGCGGGACTGCGACCATAGCTGGCGGGGCCGGGCTGACCTTCAGAGTCAGCCTTGACGGTGAATCCGGCGAGGTCGGGGATGAGTGTGTAGATCTCGTCGACCTTCGCGGCCCACCAGGCTTTGACCTGCGGATCGAGCGGGTCGAAGGTGTTGAGGCCGCCGATCTTTTGCGGGCTGGCGATGTCAACGCTCATGGCGAGGCGCACGCCCCAGGGGCGCATTGTATCTGCGATGCGCTTGAGACCCCGCAGCATCTCGGGCTCGAGAAAAGGCGCGGCTCCATTCACGTTGTTTACGTTGCAGGCGTTGATGCCAACGGAGGCGAGCAGGCGTGCGTAGTCGTTGACGAGGGTGAGATCGTCGCGGACTTTGCCATTCTCAAAAAATATCGACCTGCCGCCGTAGCCGCGCTCAACCGTACCGCTGGCATTGTCCCACTCGTCGACCCATCGGATGGGCATGGCAGGGTTTTCAACAGCGTTGAGAGATGTAAGATCGCTGCCGCTTGCAATGCGGCGGAGCAGGTCGAATGCGCCGTAGAGCGCGCCCCGGTCATCTGCTCCGGCGATGACGATGAGCGGATGGCCGCTGGAGCTGCTTTGAGTGAGCCAGTAGCCCTCGGGGGCTAAGGCATGAGGAACGGTGAGCGCGGGGAATACTTTGTGGACCTCGGCGATTGTGCCCAGGACAACTTGCTCGTCTGAAGAGTCTGCGTTACTACCGAGCAGCGGGAATGCGCGCTTCAGTTCCTGCGCCGCGGTTTGTTCTATCGGGCTGCCGCCAAGTACGCGAACGCCGGAGGGGATAGGAGCATGACCCGAAACGGGCGCATAGCGCAGCCAGGCGGGACCGGGAGATTGCGCATGGAGAGCAGTTGAAGCGAAGAGCAAAGCATAGAGAAATCGTCCTGAAAAAGCGATTTTTCTTCGCAGCACAGATAATGCGGTTTTTGTCATCTCGGCCCCCGCTAACTTTGTATCACCTTGCGGAGAGTGCGGGTGGAAAGGGGATTTAGTTTTACCAGTCGATGTGAACTTGACGCAGGCCACGGACGGCATTGGAAAGGTGGATTGCGTCTGCATTGCGCACATCGTCTTCGCAGAGGATGCGTTCCTCGATGTCTTTGCGGGTTGCGAGAAGATAGCGGCGATGGACGCCGGGGAGCAGGCCACAGCTTATTGGCGGGGTGAAGAGGCGGCCGTCTTTCTCGACGAATACGTTGCTGATGGCGCCCTCAGTGAGTTCCCCGCGGCGATTGAAGAAGAGCACGTCGTCGAAACCTTCGCGCACCGCCTGCTGGAATGCTGCGGCGTAGAGCGGGCGGTGCGTAGTTTTATGGAACAGGAAGGCGTCGGAGGGATCGGTGCGTTCGGAGGCAATGCGGACGCGGCCTACGTGATTAATTATTGTGGATGTGGGGAGTAGTTCATCTGCGAGGGTTGGATTTCCATCGCGGTCGAGAAGAAGGCGGACTTTGCGCGGCGCGGTATCAGCGAAGGAGCGCGCGTGGTCTTCGAGTGCGCGGCGGATTTGCGTTCGGTCGCAGAGGAAGTCGAAGTAGTCGGCAGAGTCAGTGAGGCGATCGAGATGCAGATCAAGGAGCGGGTATGCGCCATTCCAGAGCATGGTTTCGATGAGCGAGAACTCCTGCGGAGATCGATCGGTGGCCTGGGTGAGAAAGCTGGCTTTGAGAAGACACTCTCTGTACTCTTCGGCGGGGCTGGAGTCGATGACGATGCCGCTGCCTGCGCCCATGGTTCCGCTATTGCCGTTGAGCGAGAGGGTGCGGATGGCGACGTTGAAGATCGTGCATTCAGGTGAGAAGTAGCCGATGGCTCCGGTATAGACGCCGCGCGGATGATCTTCGAGTTGAGAGATGAGCTGCATCGCTCGCACCTTGGGTGCGCCGGTGACGGAGCCGCAGGGGAAGAGCGCGCGGAAGACAGCTTCGTGATCGACGTCGTCACGCAACTCAGCAGCGATGGTGGAGGTCATCTGCCAGAGGGTTGGGTAGCGCTCGACCGCGAACAGTTCTTCTACGTGAACGGTGCCGAAGCGGGCGACGCGGCCAAGGTCGTTGCGCAGCAGATCGACGATCATCACGTTTTCACTGCGGTTCTTGGGGTCATTGCGGAGCCACTCTGCGCGCTCGCGGTCTTCGGCTGTTGTGCGGGCGCGAGGCGCAGTACCTTTCATGGGACGCGTGACGATGCGGCGCGCACCGTGCTCGCTGTCGATGCGGAAGAAGAGCTCGGGTGAGAAGGAGAGAATGCGGAGGTCTGCTTCGCAGTGGAGGAATGCGCCGTATCGCGCGGGCTGGCGTGTGCGGAGATGCGCGTAGAGTTGTGCGGCATTCGCAGCGGTATAGATGCGCCAGGGAGCGGTGAAGTTGAGCTGGTAAACATCGCCGGCGCGAATCCAGTCGTGAATTGCGGCAATGCTGGCGGCGTGTTGATCTTCAGTGAGTGAGAATTCAGCGTGGATGTCGATGTTGAACTCGTCAGGATCGTTGCCGCGACGGAAGGGCTCGAGTCCAGGTGGATCGCCGTCGATGAAACTGCCGGTTTCGTAATTGAACACGTAGCTGCTGTTGTAGATGCCGATCCATGCGAGCGGCGCTTCGGGATTGGCGTGCGTGGTTGCTTTGGGTTCGAAGCTGGCCGCGCACTCGTAAGAGAAAAATCCGGCTGCGGAGTAGCCGGATTGAAGCGCGGTTTCTATCTCACGGAAGAGTGCGTGTAGTTCTGCCGGTCGATATGCGACGCATATACGCACGGGAGCCGTGAACAGGCGTGCCCATTTTGAACTGGCACCTTCGAGCAGCACTGTAGCTGGCGTGTGGTCTACCAGAGAGTAGACTGCGGCGGGAAGAGAGTGCCGGCGCCTCATGCTGGCTCAGGGCTTGTTTACTGGACCGTCAGCACCATGGTTGTGTTGGTGGTGAGCGCAGTGACACCGTTGCTGGATTGCGCGGTGACGGTGACCGTGTATGTGCCTGCGGGAGTAGCCGGCGTATCGCCCGGGCCGTGCTGATAGTACCAATAGAGGGAAGAGCAGCCGGAGGCGCCCAGCGTGGTGACCAGGCCAAGCAGAAGAATAAGCGAGAGATGGCTCAACCATGAACGGCGGCGGGCGCCCCAAGCAACTCCACCGAGGCCAAGCACTCCGGGGAGGAGAAATGCCCAGGCAATCGAACCGCCGTTGCGCTCGATTGCCGACCGGCCCGTAGTGCCGCCGGACTGCGTCTGCAGGAGCATGGAGCTGATGGGGGGGCAGGCGGAGGCAGGCGATCCGGTGGGACAGGTTGCGGGCGTTGTGGGCAGAATCTCGACGGTTGCCGGCGTGAAGGTGCAGGAGGACTGGTTAGGCAGTCCAGAGCAGGAGAGAGTTACGAACATGGGCGCGGTGAGCGAGGCGTTGTTCTGTGGCGTGACGGTCACCTGCGCGGTTCCGGAGGTTCCCTGCTTAAGCACCATGGGGAACGAGGTTGGCGAGATGGGCGTAAGGCTGATTACGAAGCCGGGAGTTGTGCCAGAATCGCTTTGCGCTTCAACGATGGGAGAAGAGGAGGCCTGACGGGTGGCGTC
Source organism: Occallatibacter sp. (assembly GCA_035546015.1). Taxonomy (GTDB): domain Bacteria; phylum Acidobacteriota; class Terriglobia; order Terriglobales; family Acidobacteriaceae; genus Telmatobacter. The sequence goes on along the minus strand of DASZXD010000018.1, from coordinate 6,148 downwards.
GCCGGAGTAAACAGCGCGCAGCTCGTGGCTGCCGGCCGCAAGAGTAACAGCCGCAGTGGCCTGGCCCGAGCTGTTGAGCAGGGTCTGGGCGAGCGTGCGGTCACCTTCGACGATGCTTACGACGCCTGCAGCGGGGAGGCCGGATTCGTCAGTGACGTTGACGGTTGCGGTAGCCTGCGCGGTGCCGCTCGCGGTGACGTTCAACGCTGTTTCGGTGGCGACGTTCTGCGTTGTGGCTGCGACTGCGGGCAGCGCAGCGCTGGCCAGCGCCATGCCCAGTCCGGCAACCCATGCTAGGTTCTTACCTCTCACGTAGACCTGCTCCAAACTCACAAGAAAATTGCGTATCTCACTGCTGCGATGCGTAGAAATCTATTGTATCCGGCGGGAGCGCAGAAGGGCCAACCCGAGCGGCGCTTGCGGTATGGGTTGGACGGATGCGGCGGCGTTTGGGAAGTGTCCGAAAAGCTTGAATTGAGCGTCTACTGTTCGGTGGGTAAGAAGAGAGGCGCCTACCGGGCGCCTCTTCTTTGTGATCGTAGTTCGCCGACGGGTTAAACGGGCTGTGGCTCGTATTCCTCTTCCTCTTCCACGCCGTAGCGGCGCAGGAGATTGGGGAGGCTCTGTGAGAAAGCGGAGCGAGGCATGACGACGTCGCAGCCGGCCTCTATGCCCTTCAGCTTGAGATCGCCCTGGACATGGCTCAGGAAGCCGATGATCGAGACGGACTTCTTGAACTTGGCCTTGAACTTGGGGATCAGAGTCATGGGCTTGGCATTGAGGTTGTTGAGGTCGAAGACCAGCAGCGCAGGGCGCTCGGCTTCAGACGCATCCAGGATGCGCTGGACGACGTCCTTGTCGCCTTTGGCGAACTCCACCTTGACGCCGAGCTTACGGGCTGTTTCCTGAATCTTGGCGAGGAAGAAAAGATCCTCAATGAAGCAGAAAATCCGTGTGGGCGCATCATGGCGAACCGGCGGGGCCGGGGCGGCGGGATAGGCGTCATAGTAGCCGCTGTGACTGTTGCCGCCAGAGACGGGAATGGTCGAAGGCGGACCGTCGGCGACGTTGCCGTTGACGGCGCGATAACTGTGGTCCATGGGGCCGACAAACTCGCGCGGGCCTTTCTGCTTGTTTTTGCGCTTGCCCTGAGACTGCTGGGTGACGCCATTGCCTGGCTGTGGTTGCGGACCCTGGTTTTTCTGGAAGAATTTCTTCTTCTTGCGGCCACCCTGACCCTGGTGGGCAGGCTTCTGCTGCACGGGCTGCGGTTGAGACTGCTGCGCCTGCTGGTTCTGCGGTGCGCCCTGCTGCTGGCTGGATTTGTTCTTGCGGCGACGCCGGCGGCGCCGGTGTCCTTGCGACTGCACCTGGCCATTGTCAGGTGCGGGCCCCAGCTCCGGCTGAGGCTGCGTCGATTCTGTGGTCATGCGTGTACTTCCTGGTGCATTGCAATATAGTGCGTTTGACTCAAGACGTGCTATGCCCTGTCTGGGGGAGCCTTTTCAACGTGTTGCAAACTGTGGCTGCACTCAACAGCGAGGAACACAGAGGCACGCTAGAATGTCCGATACCGCTAGCGAATCGGTGCATTGAATAGCCGTTCTGCTTCAGCTCGTACTTGCGCAGCAAAATTCTCCCGCCGGCGGCAAACCGGCAATGCTTTCTTTAAGTCCCGCGCCTTCAACTCTCTGGAAAAATCCCTTGCCGCAAACTGCGCAACAGCCATCCGAAGAAACGGACTGATACGCGGCGACCGGTGCTTTTCGCAGGTAATGCCCTTCCTATGTGAGCTTTCGCCGCGCGCAGCCTGATAAGACGTTGAGCATGTCGGCGAGACTTGCTGGCTCAGCGGCGAGCTTGCTCTCCCCCACTCACAGGGGGGCCCGCGTCAGCCGCCTGATAGGCAACTTTGATAGTACAGCGAAGGGTGACGGCTGGCAAGGGGGTGTTTGTCGACTAACTGTAGTCGGATAGCAGAGGGCTGAAAGTCGGACGGACGGCGAAAAAACGGCCATACGTGCGAAACGCCACTCCTAAGGAGTGGCGTTTAACTGCCCTGCACCGGTCACTGGCCTCCCCGGCAGGTGTGGGCGATGGTTTGTTCCATCGCACCTTTTACAGGTTTGCCCGACCGGCTTTCCCTTTGTTAGGGCCGCTTATAGCGGTTGCTCTTGCCGGGCACCTGCTGTGCTTTGGCCACCTCTATTTTTCGGGCAGCCGTAACATCACTGGCGCACTTTAAATAGCAATCGCTGTGCCGTTTCAAACGTATTGGAATTAAAGAACTTAACTGTAAGCTTTCGAGCGCACTTCTCGATTATGGGAGTTTATTCGTGAAAGGTGCTTCCAAAAATCATAAAGCACCCTTTTTTCCACAGGGCCTGGGTGAATCAGCTCTGATTCAGCGTTGGCATTTGGGGCAGAAATGAGTTCCGCGGCCTGCGAGGAGAATGCGGCGGATGGGGGTCTGACAGCGGCGGCAGGGTTCGCCGGTGCGGAGGTAGACACAGTGCTCGAGCTGAAAGAAGCCGCGAACACCGCTGGCGTCGACGTAATCGGATACCGAAGAGCCGCCGAGGCGGATGGCATGCTGGAGGACAGTCTGGAGCGCCCGGCGAAGACGCTCGAGTTCGTCGCGGGTGAGACGGCCTGCGGCGCGGCGTGGGCGAATGCCGGCGTGAAAGAGGCTTTCGTCCGCATAGATATTGCCAACGCCGGCGAGAAGGGTTTGATTGAGGAGCGCCGCCTTGATGGCAAGTTTGCGGCCGCGGAAGAGTGCGGCGAAGTCTTCGGAGCCGATCGACAACGGATCGGCACCCGGAGCACAAAAGGCATTGCCCGACTTAAGAGCGCGAAATTCAAGACGGCCAAAGCGGCGTGGATCTACGAAACGCAGTTCGCGGTTGCTGGCAAGGGTGAGTCGGGCATGGGTGTGCGGGGCAACAGGTGCGTCGGGTACGGTGACGAGCAGACGACCGGTCATGCCAAGGTGGACGATCCACTGTGCGTCAGGCTCAGTAGCGCCGGAGGCGCCGAGCTCGCAGACGATGTGCTTGCCAGTGCGGTGCACAGCAAGGATGGTGCGGCTCTCGAGGCCCCTGGACTGGCGTGCGGTGGGGGTTTTAAAGGTCTGAGGGACACTGCTGAACCAGGCCTGGACGATGCGGTCGCCACGGACCCGCTCGTGGACGCCACGGGCAATGGTTTCCACTTCAGGCAGTTCGGGCATAGACCCATTTTAAATGGAGGGCTTAAAAGGCCGAACTATTGAGGAGCGTCGTCGTCGCCGCCGGAGACATAGTTCTTTTCGAGCTGAAAGGCGAGCGAGCCGAGATAGAGCACGCCGAGTCCGATACCAATGGCAAACGCCCAGGAACCATAGTGGTGAAGGAAGTTGAGCTGCCGGTTCTGCGCCTCAGTGATGTAAATGGTGCGGTCGTGGACGATGCGCGGAACAATATGGCCCGTGTCGGGGTCGGGATTGGCGGGCATGGAGGAGTAGTCGCGGGTTGAAAGCGAGGCATTGAGCACGAGCGCGCCGAGGCCGGGCAGCAGAAACAGGAGCGCTGCAAACTTAAGAACCGTGAAGGTGAGAGGCTTCACACGGCGACCTCAATGGAGCAGAACTATCGTATCGCAGGATATAGGAGAGCAGAATTTCTTTTCGACGGCATGAGCGCGAGACGAACACTCGTGCCTTAATGATGTTCATCGGGGTCGAGGATACGGTTGGCTTCAAAGCTGACGATCTTCCATACGCCCTTCGCATCCCGGGCATAGACGCGGGTATAACGGTAGCTGCCCGAGAGATCTCCGTCATTCGTGGTGGCCTGCACGTCGGCAGTTGAGGTGACAATTGCCGTGGAACCGTAGAAGCGGACTTTGCGATCGTTGATTTCGAGAGTTGTGAAGTGAACGTGGCCGGAGCGGAGATTGGCAAGCGCCTCGTCTTTGGTTTGAAGCGTGCCAGTGGGAGTGATGGCGATGTAGTCCTCAGAGAGAAGCGAGTTCATGGCGGCAGTGTCGTTTTTCAGCACCGCGTTGCGCCACAAGTCTTCGAGGCGATCGATCTCGTGACGGCGTTCGTGGCGTTGGGCTATGGGCATTCCAACAAGCGGAATAGCGCACACTGCAAGCAGAAACGCTGTGACGATCATCCGGCCGGCATAAAGCCGCCGGCGAGGATTCCATGAAGAACTTGCCGAACCCGTCATAGGCGTAACGGATGGTAGCCCTAGACCGGTATTGCGGTCAATGCTATTCAGGCAAAATCCATCCACCTCATATGAGCTGCGTTTTTTTGCACGCGAACAGGTCGTGCATGCACAGGCAGCTCTTGGACGAGTGGAATGGATCAAACGAGAGCAGTGAGGTTTTCGAGCTTGCGCTCGCGCATCTTTTGAAAGATGCCGCCGACGCCGTACTGCTTGAAGTGAGGAGACTCACGATGCGCGGCCAGCGCCTGGTCGTCGTGGTACTGCTCGTAGATCATGACGGTGTCAGGATCATCCTGCAGCTGGTGCGGAATGTAGCTGATGCAGCCTGGTTCCTTGCGCGAGGCATCGGCGAGCTTGCGGAGCATCTCTGCCACTTCGGTACGATCTTCAGGAGCAAACTTGAACCAGACCACAAAGCTGACCATAGAGTATGTTCCTTTATGCCCGCCGTGGCGGACTGGAGAAGGTTTCTCAAGTGTACCGTGAGTACAGATTTAAGCTTGCATATTATCGAGCGCCTGAGCAAATTCGGGCAGCAACATAGTCTGTTCGCGATCGGGGCCGGTGGAAACCATGCCGATGCGGGCACCGCTTTCGCGCTCCTGAAAACGAAGGTAGTCGCGCGCGGCCTGAGGCAGCTTGTCGAATTCGGTGATGCCCTCAGTCGATTGACGCCAGCCTTTGAGCGTAGTGTAACGAGGTTTGATGAGCTCAAGGCCATGCACGTCGGCAGGGATTTCGTCTGTGACTTTGCCGTTAATCTCATAGCCAACGCAGATGGGAATCTCGTCGAGCTCGTCGAGAACATCGAGCTTGGTGACAACGAGCCACTCTGCGCCATTGACCTGATTGGAGTAGCGGAGGAGCGGCATATCAAGCCAGCCGCAGCGGCGCGGACGGCCAGTAACTGCGCCGTACTCATTTCCGCGTGCGCGCAGGACTTCACCCGATGCGTCGTGAATCTCGGTTGGGAACGGGCCCTCACCCACGCGGGTTACATAGGCCTTGGTGACGGAGATGACTGTACCGATGGCGGTGGGCCCGACGCCGGTTCCAGTGGCTGCACCGCCCGCGGTGGCTGATGACGATGTGACGAAGGGATAGGTCCCGTGGTCGATGTCGAGCATGGTGCCTTGCGCGCCCTCGAACATCACGCTGCCGCCCCCGGCAAGAATGTTGTTGAGAATGCGGCCGGTGTCAGCGACGAAGGGGCGGACTTTTTCCGCGGCAGCGGCGTACTCGTCGTACATCGCGGCTGGATCGAGCGGATCGGTGCCGAAAAGTGCGTGCGCAATGGCGTTTTTCTCGGCGCAGGCGGCCTCAATGTGGGTCTTGAGCAGTGCGGGGTGGAGCAGGTCGACTACCCGCAGGCCGCTGCGGGCCATCTTGTCTTCATAGGCGGGACCGATGCCGCGGCTGGTGGTGCCAATCTTCTGGCGGCCAGGGGCACTTTCGGCGGCGAGTTCGATCATGCGGTGATAAGGCAGAATGACCTGTGCGCGGTTGGAGACAAAGAGCTGCGAGTCGACGTCGACACCGTATTCGCGGAGGCGTTCGACTTCTTTCAGAAAGGCCAGCGGATCGAGGACTACACCGTTGCCAATGACGCCTTTGCATGCGGGGCGCAGGACGCCGCAGGGAATGAGCTGAAGGACAATCTTCTGGCCACCGATGATGACGGTATGGCCGGCGTTGTGGCCGCCGGCGTAGCGCGCCACGGCGGAGAACCGTTCGCTGAGTACGTCTACGATCTTTCCCTTGCCTTCGTCACCCCACTGGGCGCCCAGTACTACAGCCGTCTTTGCTCGCATGTTGGTCCGCTTCCGCAAAACAGCCCGGCGTAGCAGTCGATAAGGTGCGACGCACGGGCAGGAGTAGGTCTGCGGGCGCATGAGCCCACAGCCTCTACGATGATAAACCAGCGCTGG
>DASZXD010000017.1:0-11224 GCA_035546015.1 Occallatibacter sp. | reverse complement strand
CAACTTCCTGCTGCGCTGTTGCCGCACCTGCGCCCTCGTGCTGAAGAAGTGCGACGGCATCCGGCCGGACCCGGGTTTGAGAAATCTGAGAGTCTTCTGCGATGGGGTCCGATGGAGTCGGCAGTTGTGCGCTCTTCTCGCCTGTTGTTCCCGGCACATTGCTCTGCATCGTGCCTGATTCCTGCTTCTGGGCTGCGCTCGTACTGAGTTCTGTGCCGAGCGAGGCAAGCAGCGACTGCCAGCCCGACTGAAAGCTTGCTGTGCCCGCGGAGTCCGTAGCACGTTTGGGCACAGTCTTTAACCCCACGGCCGCTTGTGCACCCGACGGCTCAACTTCGAGTCCTGCAGCAACTGTCATGTTCTGAAAGAGTGCAGATGATGTGCCAAATCCAGACAGAGCAGGTTAGAAGGTTGTCAGGAATGAAAATCGATTCCATTCCGGAACGGATCAAAAGGCCAACGGCAGATTTTCACTCATCTTTTCCGCGCGTCAAGCCCGGCCGTTGACGATGCATGCGGTTCAGGTACCAGTCGTCAAGGGACTGCTGGCCGCGCCGCGTTGCCTCGAGTGCATCTGCAGCCTCGGCTCTGCGCACAAGCAACTCGGCCTGGCGGCGCTCAACACGCTTGGCAAGAAACTCCTCGCGGCAGAGCGCAGCATTTTCCTCCGCATCGACAGTCCGCTCAGCGAGAACAGTGGCAGCACGCAAAGCAGCAAGCGACTCTTCGATCCCGGCGATCCGGTCAATGAGCTGATCGATGAGCTCGTTGGTCATCGCACTGGCTGCAATAAGCTGCCGCCCTCCACGCTCCCGATTAGCAGCAGAGGCCTGTGCGCGCTCAAGCCGGTGAACTTCGGCAAGAGCGGTTTCAAGCGCGGCGCGGCTCTGTTCTTCCTGAATATCGAGAACGCGCAGCAGGCGGCGCAAGGCGCGTGAGACTGCCATGAATTTATATCTCCGCTGTCAGCGCATCCAGACGCTCAAGGCAGCCGGCAAAGTCGACCTGCTCGGCTGCGCCCTGGGTCATGAAGCCGCGCAGCGCATTGCGCGCAGCCAGAGCACGGTCCAGATCCGGATCGGCTCCGGGCTTGTAGGCGCCGATGCGCACCAGATCCTCTGAGTGTGCGTAGACAGCGAGCAGTTTACGCACCAGTGCAGCCTGCTCGCGGTGCGCGGGCTGCGTCACCTGTGGCATGAGCCGGCTGATCGAGTCCAGCACCTCCACTGGCGGGTACCAACCCTCCGCAGCCAGCGAGCGTGAGAGGACGATGTGTCCGTCAAGCAGCGATCGCACCGCATCGACGAGCGGGTCCTGCTGATCGTCGCCTTCCATGAGCACCGTATAGAAAGCCGTAATGGAGCCGGTGCGGAACTGTCCGGTGCGCTCGACAAGCTTTGCTAGGCGGTTGAAGACCGAAGGCGTGTAGCCCTTGGCGGTAGGCGGCTCGCCGGCCGCAAGCCCGATCTCGCGCGCGGCCATGGCGAATCGCGTAAGCGAGTCCAGCACCAGAAGAACATGCTTGCCCTGCGCGGCAAAGAACTCGGCAACGGTGGTGGCGGCCAGTGCAGCGCGCATGCGCTTGATTGGCGACTCGTCGGATGTGGAAACAAGAACCACCGAGCGCGCGCGGCCTTCTTCGCCGAGTGACTCTTCGAGAAACTCGCCGACCTCGCGTCCGCGTTCGCCCACGAGTCCAACCACGGTGACATCGGCCTCGGTATTGCGGGTCATCATGCCGATCAGCGTGCTCTTGCCCACCCCCGATCCGCCGAAGATGCCCACACGCTGGCCGCGGCCAACAGTAAGCAACGCATCAATTACGCGGATGCCGCTGCCAAGCGGCACGCGGATGGGCACGCGTTCCAGCGGCGAGCGCACCGCGCCTTCAAGCGGAAGCGAAACGGGCAGCATCGGCAGCGGTCCCTCGTCGATCGGTGTACCAAGTGCATTGAGCACACGGCCCATCAGCGCCGGGCCAACTTCGATCTCGGGTCCATTGCCGAGCGCTGCCACCGCGTCGCCATAGCGAATGCCATCTGTCGTTTCAACTGGCATGGAAAGAACATGGGATCCGCGGAAGCCGATGACCTCGGCAAGGTGCCTTTGCCCATATTGATCGACGATCTCGCAGCACTCCCCGACAGTCGAGAGCGGCCCGATGGACTCAATGGTCTGACCCACCGATTCAACAACCTCCCCCGTCCATCGCCAGGGCTGGCTGCGTTCCAGGCGCGTAAAGTAGCGCGAGAGCAACGCGGTCATGCGCGCCGGTCCCGATGAGAAACCGTGTGTGCGGCAGCGTCAGGTGTGGACGGAGGGCGGCCCGCGTTTGCCCGGTCAAAAAAGCCGCGTTCGATTTCTGCAAGCTGTGCCCGGATGCCGAGGTCGACTGTGCCAAGACTGGTTTCAATGATGCAGTCTCCGATGCGCATTCCCTCGCCTGCCATCACGGTTGGTTTAAGCGGCAGGTTGGGGATAAGGTGTATGGCCTCGGTCCAGAGATCGAGATCGCCCGGTGGCACACGGAGTTTGACCTCTGTAGTGGAGGAGAGCTGTCCGAGAGCCACGCGCGCCGCCCCGGTAAGCAGCAATGGGTCCATCTGTGCTTCTCGGCGTAAAATGCGCGCAGCAATCGCGAGCGCCAGCTTGACGACCTCATGCTCCGCGTCGCGCAGATAGCGGTCCCGCGCGCCGGCAAAGCTCTCGGCAAGGCTCGCCATCTGGTGAAGCTGGTTCTCCTGCGCAGCCTTAAGCGATACCGCTATCGACTCGCGCTCGGTCTGGCGGCCCTCCTGGTGTCCGCGCTCGCGGCCTTGCTCAAAGGCGCGCTTCGTTTCTTCGGCCAGCTTTTGTTCGAATGCGAGATCGGACTCCGCGGATGCGTGCACTTCCTCGTCCTCGCTCGTCATAAGGCCGCTCCAGTCATGTTCGGCGGGAGCATTGGGATCGGCCGGATATTCGAAGATCTCGATGCGCTCGGCGGTTGCGCGCGGCGTAGCCGTTTTTTCAGTCACTGCCCCTCGTTGCATGACCACCTCGCACCCGCGGCTCAGGCCAGCATCTCGTCACCGGTCTCGAGCTTGAGAACAACCTTGCCCTCGGCCTCAAGACGCCGTGCCAGATTGAGAATCTCCTGCTGCGCCTGCGCCACTTCGCGTGAGCGCACCGGGCCCAGGACTTCCATGTCTTCCTTGAGCATCTCCACGGCGCGCGAACTCATGGCCTTGAATATCTGCGCGCGCAGCTCCTCGTTTGCGCCGCGCAGCGCCAGTGCAAGCTGCCGCTTGTCTACGCCTGAGACAATCTCACGGATGGTGGCCGGCGGCACGGTGACCAGATCTTCAAACGTGAACATCAGGTTGCGGATGTTAAGCGCCAGCTCGGGCTCCTGTTCTTCAATTGCCTCGAGAATCCTCTTCGACTCCTCTGCGTTGAGCCGGTTGAGCAGATCGGCCACGGCCTTGAAGCCGGAGTAGCTCTTGCGCTGGGTGTCGCCTACGTTCTCAAGACGGCGATGAAGAATATACGCTACCTTCTGCGCCATCTCCGGCGAAAACTGGCGCATCTCTGCCAGCCGCTGAATGGAAACGACCTTGTGATCCTCGCTCAGGTTGTCCAGCACCTGCGAGGCCTTGCGCGGATCAAGATGTGCTAGCACCAGCGCGATGGTCTGCGGATGCTCGGCGTCGAGCAGTTTGCCCAGCTGCTGCGGATCGGTGCGCTGCAGCTTGGCCAGATTGCCCTGTGCGGCCTCCTGCGAGCGCCGCACCAGCGCCAGCAGATCTTCTGCACGCTCGGCGCCGAAGGTCTCAACCAGCAGGCGGCTGGCGTAGTCCAGCCCGCCGTGCACCATGAAATTCTGCGTCTCGATCAGCTCCCAGAACTCATCAAGAACTTCGCCCGACACATCGGGCGTAACACCCCGCAGATCCGCGAGTTCTTCGGTGATTCTCTGCACATCGTTGTCGGGAAGCACCCGCAGAATCTCTTTGGCCAGTTCTTCGCCTACGGCAACCAGCAGTATGGCCGCTTTGCGTGTACCGGACAGACCGACTGGCTGCCGCTTGCGTATCGGAGCGCTCTCCGCAACAACCTCTTCGGCCATGATGAAGTTCCCCTTTTATCAAACTCAGTCGGAGTGAATCCAGCTCTGGAGCAGGCGCGAACTCTGCGTAGGTTCGCGCTTCAGGTGATCGGTTACGCGGTCAAAGACAGCCTGCGCCCGTACCCGCTCAGCCTCCGCCTCGGGTGAACTTGCAGGCCCAAGCGCCGCGCCTGACGCCGCTGCAGCAGGTAGCGCATGCGCTCCGCTGCCGGTCTGCTGCAGCAGTGTGCCCGCATGACGCAGTGCGGGACGCACGCCGAAGAGCAGCACAACTACAACGCCGAGAAACACGAGCGCGTACCTGACCAGCTCAGGAGAGCTGCGGACGGCGCTCATCGCCTGCTGCGCAATGGGAGCCGGAGGTGCAGGTCGATTCGAGGCAAAGGCCATGTCTTCAACCGTAAGCGTATCGCCGCGCGCTGGATCGAAACCCGTTGCGGCTTGCGCCAGCGCCGTGAGCCGCCGGATCTCATCCACTGAGAGAGACTGCCACACTGCGGCCTTGCCTTTCGTAGCCGGAGTCACAAGGCGGTCGTTGACGACGATCGCCGCCGTCATGCGCCGCACCTGCCCGGAGCCCTCTGTGATGTGCTTGACCGTCTTCGAAGCTGCGTAGGTGCCGGACTCGGTCTTGGCCGTCTCGGGCCCGGTGTTCTGCTTCGGATAGACGGGCTGTGCCTGGGTGTTGGGCGCATTCGAGGCCGCGCCGGGGACGCCGGACTGCACCGGCTGCGAACCTGCCGTCTGTTCTGAGCGCTGCATGGAGAGCGTGACCGTCTGTGTTGGATCGTAGGTCTCCTGGGTCACATCTGTGTCGGCTCCGTTGTACTCCAGCGTGACCGAGGCGCGCACATTGCCCGGACCAGTGACCGGCTCAAGCTCGGCGATGATCTTGTCTTCAAGTGCCTGCTCGGCGCTGGCTTCGAAAGCGTCGCTGGTTTTGGGGCCGAGCGGCAGATGCCCGTCCGCATCAACCAGAGTCACGCGATCGGGCGCAAGTCCGTCGACAGCCGAAGCAACGAGATTGCGGATTGCGTCGGGCTCGCCGTCGGAGAGCGTGCCGCGGCGCAGCTTGAGCACAACCGAGGCCTTGGCCGGACGCTGGTCTTCACGAAAGAGCGAATCGTGCGGCAGCACCAGATGCACACGCGCCGATTCAATATCCGAGAGTGTGGCAATGGTGTGCTCGAGCTCGCCTTCAAGCGCGCGCTGATAGTTCACCTGTTCGTCGAACTCCGAGCCCACCCAGTTCGGCTTATCGAATATTTCAAAGCCTAGCCGTCCGGTCTTTAGCCCGCCTTTGGCTGAAGCTGCGAGCCGCGCCTTGTCGAGTTGCGCGGCGGGCACGCGCATGATCGTGCCATCCGGCGAAAGGTCAAAGGGAATCTGCGCCTGCGTGAGTGTGTCGGCAATCTGGCGCGCCTCATCCGGATCGAGGCCGGTATAGAGAGTGCGCCAGTCAGTGCGCAGCCCATACCATGCGAGGCCGCCTGCGAGCGCGGCCAGCAGAACCACGATGACGATCGCGCCGCGGCGCTGTGCGGGACTCATCTGCGCCCAGAGCATGCGCAAGCGTCCCCACAGTCCGGCCAGACGGTCGGTCCACTGCGGTTGGCCGGCGATCAGGTGAGGGCTCTTCTCCAGTTGTGTTGCTGTGGCCATACTCTATGCGTTCGCCTGTATTTCCTGTCTTTAAAACTGCATGCCGATCACAGTCTGATAAGCCTGCACCGCCTTGTTGCGCACCGCCAGTGCGAACTCGAAAGCCATGTCTGCTTTCTCGGTCGCAATCATCGCCTGATGCACGTCGACCCCATTGCCGTTCATGAGCCCGTCGACGGCTGTGCGAGCCTGGCCCTCAAGCTGATTTACCTGGCTAACGGCATCCGTGAAGAGATCGGAGAATGGCGCACCACTCTCTGGCGTTTCGGAGATGCTTGTTGCACTGGCGCCCACACCGGAGGCTACTGAGAGTGCATCATGCAACGGATTGACTGCGCTTGCCATTGTTCCTCCATGAATTTCTTTGAGACGCTCAGGCCTTGGCGATATCGAGCGCCGAGACGATCATGCTCTTCTCCGCCTGTACAGCGGAGCCATTGAGCCCGTATGCACGCGTCGCGCCCATCAGGTCCACCATCTCTGTAAGCGGGTTAATGTCTGGATACGCGACGTAGCCGTCGGGACCCGCATCTGGATGGCCCGGATCATAGCGTTTGAGCGGAGGCGACGGGTCCTGAATCACCTGCGCGATCTCAACGCTTGGTGCCACTTCACCCGAGCCGGGCATCGGCGGCATGTGCATGGCCGGAAGCAGGGAGGGCTGCGCGATGGTATTGGCGGCGGCGTCCATCGAGTTGAGAAAGTTTGCATCGCCACGGCCGGCGGCAAAGACAACCATCTGCCGGTGATAGGGTCCGCCGGCTTCGGTGCGTGTGGTCTCGGCGTTGGCCATGTTGGCCGCAACCACCTCCGCGCGAATCCGCTCAGCCTGCATCGCCTCGCCGGAGGCGTCCATCATCCCGAAAAGGTTCATAGCATCCATGCTCCAACAACAACGATCAGCTTTCAGCTATCAGTTCCTGAATCTGGCACGCTCTCCTATGTTTCAGCTGAAAGCTGATTTTCTTTATTTGTCGGCGTGTATTGCGTCCATCACCTTCTGATATTCGATGTGCAGCAGCGCAATGCCGGTCTTGTACTTCAACTGCGCCCCGGCAAGATTCATGCTTTCGCGGTCCATCGACACATCGTTGCCGTCAGGCCGCGCAATGAGCCCATCCACATCCTTCACGCGCACCGGTCGTGCTGCACCATCATCGTCCACTTCCTGCATCGCCTCGCGCATCTCGGTTTCAAAGTCCATGCCCACCGCGCGGTAGCCTGGCGTATCGATGTTGGCCATGTTGGCCGCCGTGAGTTTTGCTTCATCGGACGCAAGGTCGAGATAACGCGCAATCTGGTCGCTCAGCCGCGTTTCAATCTGCATGCATCTGCTCCTGTTCCTCGCTCAGTTTGGAAGCCGCCCGAAGTCGATCTCGTTGGCGGTTAGCACCGGCTCCTCGCCGGCCAGGATGATGCCGCGTTCGAGCACATGCTCAAGTTCGCGGACGTTCCCCGGCCAGTCGTGCGCCGCCAGTTTGGCCATCGCTGTCTCATCCAGCCGCTTCACCGGCATCTCACGGCCCATCTTTTGCATGAAGTGTTCCACAAGCAGCGACAGATCCTCAGAATGTTCCGAGAGTGCCGGAGTGCGGATGAGAAACACTGCGAGTCGGTAATAGAGGTCGGAGCGGAAGCTGCCCGTATGCGCGTGCTCGGCAAGCGGCCGGTGTGTGGCCGCAATGATGCGCACATCCACCTTGACGGTTTCGTTATCGCCCACACGCTGCAACTCGCCGCACTCCACAAATCGCAGCAGCTTGGACTGCAGGGCCAGCGGCATCTCTCCGATCTCATCGAGAAACAACGTCCCGCCATCCGCGGCTTCGATCCGCCCGGTTCTTCCCTGCACTGCTCCGGTGAATGCGCCACGTGTGTGTCCGAACAGCTCAGCCTCGAGCAGCGATTCTGGAATCGCCGCACAGTTGATGGCGATGAATGGCTTGCGGCTGCGCGCCGAAAGCCGGTGAACAGCCTCGGCAACAAGTTCCTTGCCCGAGCCGGTCGGCCCTTCGATAAGCACCGGCGTAATGCGCGGAGCCACAAGCCGCACCCGCCGGCTGACCTCAAGCATGCACTGCGCGTTGCCGATCATTTCCGGCAGCCGCTCGGCCGCGGCTGAGTCGCTCCGCGCAGAAGATTCAACACGGATGGGCATAAGCGTCGAGGATTTGGCGGCCTCGGCGACAACCGGCTCGCGCAGTGCCGTGGTTCCATTTGATTGCATAGCCTGTGGCTGAAATGACCAGCGATCGCTCTGTGCAACGGTCTGCCCAGCCTGATGGTTGAGCGCCGGTGCTGTATTCCATGCAGCTGTATCCGTGTCCTGGCTGCGGCGCATGGCGTAAAGCAGCTCTTGCCGATAGGGGCCGCGCGGGCTGTCCTGCTGCGCCGCGCCGCTGGCGGTTAACAGATCGACGTTGGGAAAGCTGCCGCGGAAATCCCGCAGAAATTCGTTCACATCAAGATCGGGCAGCCAGCTGTCCACAATCACGGCTTCAACGGGCGAGTTCTCTGCCTCGGCCCAGGCCTGTGCGCCGCCTTCGGCCTCGCGCACCTGCCAGCGCAGGCCGGTGAGTATATGTGTAAGCCGCTGCCGGAAGCTGCGATCGGCGCTTGCAACAAGTGCCGTACGCGGACGGATGCGGGCTGGAGATGGAAGCACAGTGACGGAAGCAGACTGCATAAGGTATGTCCTCCAGTGCAATAAATGATCAGATTGAGTGCACATCAAAACTCGACGGGGAGTCCTGCGTCGCGCTGTTGCGCACCGCAGGCAGGTTCAGCGCCGCGGCAAGCTCCGCCTCCGACGGCACCATGTAACCGCGCCCGCGCACCGTGCAGATCAACTGCCCCGGCGGCGGATCTTTGAGCTTGCGGCGCAGATAATTTACGTAGACGTCGACAATGTTCGTAGTCTGCGCGGGCTCGAGATTCCACACTGAGTCCAGCAGTTCCACACGCGTAACGCACTGGCCGCGATTGAGCATCAGGTGCTCGAGCAGCGCAAACTCTTTATTGGTTAGAATGATCGGCTGGCCGGCGCGGCGTGCGGTGTGTTCGAGCCGGTCCAGTTCGAGATCGCCTGCGCGCAGTTGCAGACGCGCCTCGCGCTTGCGCCGCAGCAGCGCACGGCAGCGGGCGCGCAGTTCGTGCAGGCTGAAGGGCTTCAGCATCAGATCGTCGGCGCCAAGATCGAAGCAACGCACGCGTGTGTCTACCTCCTGCCGTCCGGTAAGAATCAGGATGGGCAATTCGGCGTCGAGCGCGCGCACCTCCTCCAGAACGCGCTCGCCATCCTTGACCGGCATGTTGAGATCGAGGATGGTCAGGTCAGGCATCTCCTGGCGGAATGCCTCCACAGCGGTTCCGCCGTCGTAGGCCACGCGGACACGATGTCCGTCGGTCTCCAGGCCGCGGCTTAAAAACATGGCGAGCGCTTTGTCGTCTTCGGCGATCAGTAACCTCATGAGCAGCCTCTCTGCGCGCGAGCGTCTGAATGGGCCGCGGCAAAAGCTGTGCCCTGAATCGAGCCGTGAATGCACAATGAGTCTGAGACTCTGCGCACTGCATCGGCTTTGGACACTGCTTTTCAAAACCCGCCCCGGCAGCCTGCCCTTAGCGCGTGCTAAGGATGGGCACACCTCCACATTCCCCTGCGGCTGAAAGGAACTCAAGATTGTGGTGAGAAAAGATACAGATTCCGTTCCGGGAACGGGAGTTTAGATAAAGAGTTCCCAAAACGGAGTCAGGAAACGGATATCTGAAACCCTAGTGGCCTTGTGAGCGGGAACGGACGATTTGCCCTTCAGATGCCGCGCTTGGCCTGCAGCGCTGGGCGGCAGTTTCTGGGGCAGCTGTCACTGCCGATCCTCTCTTCGACTTGCGCAGGAAGAGAGAAGGTTTAGCGTCGGGCGATGCTGCTGGCACGGGCGAGAGCTTTGTTCTCATACATGGCTGCATCTGCGCGTGCGAAGAGGTCGCGCAACTGCTCACCGGGACGATACTCGGCCAGCCCAATGGATGCTTCCACGTTGACCTTGACTGTCCCAGCACCGCTCTGGAGCGAATAGTTTCCGCACACCCACTTTTGCAGCCGGTCGCGCTGTACGACAGCATCCGACAGATCGCGATTGAAGAGAATCATGAACTCGTCTCCGCCCCAGCGGCCAATGACGTCAGAGGAATGGCAGACAGAGCGAAGCTCTGAGGCAAACTGCTTGAGAAGTTCATCGCCAACAACGTGGCCAAAGTCGTCATTGACCAGCTTGAAGTCATTGATGTCGACAATCGCGACGCAAAACTTGCCGCCGGCGCACATGCGGGCTTCGATGAGGTTTTCCACATTCAGGCGGCTGCGCAGACCGGTCAGCGCATCGCGTGCGGCGATCTCCTCAGCATGTTCCAGCCTGGCCTGATAGGTTGAGACCTGTGCGCGGAGCTGATCCAGCGCGGCCTTGCCCTCGGCGGCCATGCGGTCGATCGAGCTTCTGAGTTCGACAGCGCTTTTTTCAATGGTGACGCGGATCTGAGTGATATCGTCCAGGCTGGCGATCTCCTGGAGCCGCCGGGTGACCTCGTGAATCTGGCCGGCGCAACGCTGGTCGCGTTCGCCCACTGATTCGGCAGTCCGCGCCATCACCAGAAGCAACTCTTTGACCTCGTTGGCCTTTTGCTGATTGTGTTCGGTGGAACGCTTGCCCCAGTTGCGCAGTTCGTCGCGCACGTCGGCGTCAATCGCAAGCAGCCTTTCGCGGTCCATTCTAGGCGAAAGCATGGCGCGCAACTTGGCCAGGCTGCGCCTGAGTGCGTCTCCTATGGCTGGACTGGCCATAGGCGCCGATTCACCAATCTCTTCCAACGCAGCGCCGTAGGCAGCCATGGTGACCGGCAAAAGGCTTTCGCCATCCTCGCGTGTGAGGACGGCCCGATCTGAATCCAGGTACTTTTTCAGTGAGATCATTTTCCCTCAAAAGCACCGCCGGGGGGAGTGGCTCCGGCGCAAACGCCATGTGGACTCATATATCGGCTGTTTCCAAAATTTTCTTCAGAAATTTCTATTACCGATGTGTTGAAAACAAAAGGGCGCCGGAGTTGGCGCGCGCGGTCCATTGAGGATTTCTCAAGAACGCCGGTAATCTCTAAACGTACGCAAAAACGTACCTTGCCAGCCGCAGCACTTGTATTACTGAAGTTTACTCCGGTGTCCCGGATGTGCTACAAAAGCGCCATGGAATTCGCGCGCAATTCGGCGATTCTATTCTTGAGCGGTTTCATTGCGCCAAGGTGGGCTAAGTTTGGATTGGGGCAAACTTCCAGATGTTGGAGCGATAGCGCTGCTGACGTGCGCCTTTGCGTCGGTAGCGCGGCGCGGCTTCACGGCCGTTTCAGGGCTCTGGCTTCTCGGCTGGCTTCTTATTGAGATCCACTTCACCGCATTCTTTTTTGATAACG
>DASZXD010000016.1:0-39929 GCA_035546015.1 Occallatibacter sp. | reverse complement strand
GCGTATTGCTGTTACAGGCGGTTCGCGCATATCCGTAAGCGGTCAGAGCCTCGTCTTTGTGGCCCATCGCTTCGTAAACCTGGCCAAGATGGTCGGCGTTCTCAGCGTTCAGCGAAGCGTGCCAGGCGGCGTCCAGCAACGCTTTGGCCTTGTCGAGCTTACCCTCCTTGAAGAGAATCCAGCCCAATGTGTCCCACGCGGCAACCAGCAGATTTGCGCGGGCAAAGGCGTTGCTGTTCGCCTGATCCGTCGTAATCGTGGCACTTGCCTCTTCCAGCTTTGCAATGCTCTTGCGCGATGCGTCTTCAGCCAGCTCCAGGTCAGTGCCTGCTTCGCTCAGCATGTATGCAGCATCGTTCAGCAAGCCGGGATCATCTGTTCCGTCGAGCACGCTTTTGGCCGCCGCAACGGCTTCGTCGTTACGGTGCAGGTGGATGAGCGCATCACTGATCTGCAACTGGATGCTGCGGTTGTCGGGATTCTGGTCGGCGGCTTTCTGCAGAGTCTTAAGCGCCGCGTTGTAGTCGTCGGCTCTAGTTTCAAGATTCACCAGAAACATCGTCAGCCGCAGGCTGCCGGCGTGATGGTCAAGAAACTGTTCGAGCGTCTGTCGTGCGCCCACTGAGTCGCCGGTGCGCTGTTGAACTTCAGCCAGCGCGGCCACGGCTGGCTGATTATCCGGGTGCAGGGAGAGTTCTTTGCGGAAGTCAGCCTTGGCCTGATCAAAGTCGTGATCTTCTGCGTCTGCAATCGCTCCGTAGACAGTCCACAGATTTTCTTCTTCTGGGTTCTTTGCCTTAGTCTTGTCGAGGATTTCCTTCGCGCCGCCCCAGTCACGCGCCATCATGCGCTGCATGGCGAGCTTCATCAAGTCGTCGGCCGAGGCATCGGCGGGCGTATCTGTGCTGGGCTCAGTTTTGGGCGCACTGGAAGATGGCTCGGCCTGCAAAGTAATGGTCACTGGCCCCTTGTCTGTTTGTATTGTGTGACTGGAGGTCTGGCCAGGCGTCAGAGGAACTGACTTCGTCACTGTCACACTCTGTTTCGGCGCCTGCAGCAGGCGGACCCACGCCTCGGAGGTCAGGCTGATGTCTTTGGTGAAGCTCTGGTACTTCTTCCAGTCCGCCTTGGGCAGCTTGCTCTTGAGCACAGTAATATCCCGCTCAACCACGATCTCTTTGCCCTCGTAACGATACGTCTTGTCAAAGGTGGCAAAATCCGTCTTCACGTGGATCGGATCGGGCAGATCGGGCCGGAATCCGTCCGGCAGTTGAATGCGTGAGATTGCCGTGAGCGTACGCGGCGCGCCCAGTTGAATATCCTCCTCAGGGGCAGTTGTATCGCTCTCCAGCGCCGGGAACTCGAGCGCCGGAAACAGCGGAACGATGAGCTTGTCGTCCCAGTCTCCGAAGGGATGCCGTGAATAGTCGTAGGTCATTACCAGCGGCACAGCGGAGTTATCCGCATTCTTGAACTGCGTATTGCTGGTCGTTCCGCCAAAGCCCATGGCCGAAGACAGATACTGCGAGGCCTTATCCCAATCTGCCGGGGCGATGCTGCGCGCTGCGGCGCGGACTGCTACCTCATCGTCGTCGCGATAGGTAGCCGTCATCTTTGCCGTCATCTTGCCCTCGGCGTCCAGAGTCCCAACGGCCTCAAACCGGGCAGAAAACGGATATGGCGCATTGGCTGGTGTGGCCACCAGTTCCGCTGCTCCGCTCGACGGCACAACCAGTGCCTTCTGGTCGCGGATCACGGCGCTCAGATACTGGTAAGGCGCGCCGAGAGGCGTGCTGTCAAGCCAGATGCGCCCGCTGGGCAGATTTACGGTGGTAATTACGTGGTTGAAGACTGCGGGCGACGGCACATCGGGCACCGGCGCAATCCCCGCGCCGATGAGGGCCGGAGCAGTCGAAAATCCCTTTGCGCGCAGTAACGCCTCGAGAAGGGTGTCTTTGTCTTTGCAGTCGCCGTACTGGTCGGCCATCACCTCTGCGGCCGCATGGGGCTTGTAGCGGCCAATGCCAAAATCGATGCCTACATAGCGCGTCTTGCCCGAAACATATTCGTAAATCGCGCGCACCTGATCTTCAGGGGTTTTCGCCGCGCTTGTTAGTTCATCAGCTTTGGCGCGCAGCGCATCGTTGGGTTCCGACTGCGACAGCGCCAGGCTCCTGTACCAATCCCCGACCTCGGCCCAGCTATGGAATGTCGTCCATGCCACGGAAGGCAGCTTGCGCCCGTCGGCATCTTCGTCCGGATCTTTCGGCGCTGGTGGCGGTGTTGCGTCATCGGCCGTTCTTTTGGGCGCGGTTACAAGCTGCGCCACGTTCCAGCTATAAATTTTGCGGCCGTTCTGCTCGGTCACCGCGGGCTTATGGTTTGGGCTCCATACCTGCACATACTGGTCAGCCGGAACATCAAGCGTAAGCACCTCTGCAAGCACCACCAGAGTGCCCGGTGCCGTAAAGTGATCCGCACCCCAGAACTCGCCCGGCGCTTCAGCCTTGTTGATCGTAGTGTCGACTTCGTACTCGAGCGTATCTCCCGGAGACAGCGACCTCACCGGCAGATGCTTCTCCTTGAGATCGCTGTAAAGCGGCGCTTCACGCGTCACATCGGCAGACATGTCAATCGCGTCAGCCGCAGGCGTGTCTACTGTTGTGCCGTCGGCCTTGTGCACGCGCACAAACTTGATCAGCGGCGTCTCATTGGCCGAGGCATAGGAGAACGACAGCACCCCGAACTGCTGAGCAGCACCTTCTGATTGCACCCGCATCCGCACATGCAGGTCGCGTTCGCCTGTTCCGTCCGCATTCATGCGATAGGTGGTTTCATACCGCTCGAAGACCAGCGCTTCATTGCGGTAGTTGTCGGCGGCAGGCTGTGCAGCAGGCGGCGCAGACGGTGTCTGCGCAAGACAGGCCAGAGGAAGAACCGAGAGGACCCAGGCAAAACGCACAACAGCAGTGGAACGCATACCGGGATAGTAATACGAAATCTGTTCGGCGCAGGCAGAAAGAAAAATCCTGCATAATCTCCGCAAGACGCTGAGCCGTACCGACACAAAAGGACCACTGTATGGCTGATGAGATCATCTGGTCAGGACACTGCCTGTCTACCGAGGGGCAGAGATAAGAAGTGAGGGTACCAACTACACGTGCGCCAAACGCTTGCCGCAGAAAATCTCAACGGTAGACGCAGATGAACGATTCACTATAAATTCACAGAGAAAGACGCTATTTGGCCGCTCTGAATCGTTGGGCGCGGTCTGCAATTTCCATCAAGTATCATCGGTGTAACGGCTGCTTGCCCGTTCGCCTGAAATCCAAAAAATTCCGAGGCATCTTCCCATGAAACTCCATGCTTCCCTTGTCGTTTGTACTGCTGTGGCCGGCGTGCTGCTGCCTGCCGGATTGCTCTCTGCACAGCAGGTCATCACCGGGCCCGCCGCGTTTGCCGACTGGAGCCAGCAGAAGCCGGGCACCCTGCGCAAGATTACTGCGGCCGATCTGCCCGCGCCGTTCAAGACAGAATCGGTGGACAACGGCCCTACGGTGATCAGCCGGCCCAAAGACGCCTGGCCCATTGCACCGCCGGGATTCAAGGTTGAACTCTATGCCGGCGGCGATGCGGCCACACCGATGCAGCGCGCAGACGATGTACGCAAGATCTACGGGCCTACCTCAGGCACATTCGTCATGCCGCGCATCATTCATACCGCGCCCAACGGCGATCTGTTCGTCTCGGACTCGCAGGCCGGATCGATCTTTGTGCTGCGCGGCGTGACTGCAGACGGCAAGGTACAGACCGTCAGCCAGTTCGCCAGCGGCCTCGACCACCCCTTCGGCATCGCGTTCTATCCGGCGGGCTCCGATCCGAAGTGGATCTATGTCGGCACGGCCACACAGATTGTTCGGTTCGCCTACAAGCCGGGCGACCTGAAAGCCGAAAGCAATACGCCGCAAGTCATCATTCCGGACATCCCGGGCTACGCGCAGCTGCGCGGCGGCGGCCACTGGACACGCGACGTTATCTTCACCGCCGACGACAAGCACATGCTCATCTCGGTGGGCAGCGGCTCCAACATCGACGATCCGGACACGCACCCGCGCGAGTTCCACCGCGCCGATGTGCTCGAGTACACGCCCGAGGGCAAGTTCGTCGAGGTCTACGCAAGCGGCATCCGCAACTGCGTGGGCGAGGCCATCAACCCAGTTACCAAACAGCTCTGGTGCTCCACCAATGAGCGCGACCAGCTGGGCAGCAATCTGCCGCCCGACTACGTAACGCATATCGAAGAGGGCGGCTTCTATGGCTGGCCCTGGTATTACATCGGCGACCACAAGGATCCGCGTTTGCCGCTGCCCTGCGCCAATGGCTCCGGCCCGAATCCGCAGATCACCGCGCCGCTCTCTGCGCTCGACGCGGCAAGCTGCAAGCGCATCGATATCGGCTCGAAGGTGCTGACTCCCGATGTGCTGGTGCAGCCGCACATGGCGTCGCTGGGCATGACTTTCTATCCCGGCCACTCGGCTAACTTCCCGGCTGAGTATGAAGGCGATGGCTTTGCCGCCGAGCACGGCTCGTGGAACCGCGCGCGCCGCGGCGGCTATGAAGTGATCATGTTCCCGATGAAGGACGGCAAGGCACTGGGCGAATATGAGGACTTCCTGACCGGCTTTGTCACGGCCGACGGCCAGGTGTGGGGAAGACCGGTCGGCGTCACGGTTGGCCACGACGGCGCGCTTTATGTCACCGACGACGGCTCGCGCAGCGTGTGGCGCGTGGTTTACACCGGCAAGTAAGTTCACTCCTTTTTAAGAAGCCGAGGGCGGCTCGCAAAGCCTCAACAGGGGCCTTGCGAGCCGCCCTTTTTATGCGCAGGATTTCCGCAAGCCATAGAAATACATTGACTTATTTGGAGATATTTGATATAATACTAAAGTGCTTTTCAGCACGGAACCTATCTTCTGCACGCAGAAATGGAGAATCAGGATGCCACACGCCGTCATAGACATCGAACTCTTCTTCAAGACCTATGAACAGCGCATCAACTCAGGAGACATTCCGGCACTCGTAGCCCAATTCTCTGACGCGTTCCTGGCCGCCGGCGCACAGGGGGCGCAGCCTGTGCGCGCGGTCGACTTTGCGGTTGCATTGCCCAAGCGCAAGCAGCTTTTTGACAGCCTCGGCTGCCGGTCCACATCGCTTGTCTCATTCGAGCCCGTTGCACTTGACGGGCGCTACACGCTCGTTCGAACGCGGTGGCAGATGGTTTTCGACCGTGCGCAAGGTGCGGCTGAAGAGGAGGTTCTGGCCGATTCCACGTTCATTGTGGATGACAGCGACAGCGGGCTCAAGATCGTCTTTTATCTGGCCCATCAGGACATCATGGCAATGCTGAAGGAGCGAGGCATCATGGCCGGGGCGGCCTGAGCGGAGAGGTCATGCTCCTGCTGCCGCAAATTGTTCCGGCCAGTAGTGGCGCAGCGCTGCCGGCGCAATCTGCACACCGCCGATCTCTGCTGTGTAGTTACCAGTCAGCGATGCGATGGCCTGCTGCCGCCGTTCGCTGTCGATGCGCAACGTACTCAGAAAGCTGTCGAGCGCAGCGCGGTCGGCAAGGACGTGCGGTTTGAGTCCGCCGTCGCTGCCGCCGTAGGGCGCAAAAGACGCCTGGAACGGTCCCTTTGCGCCACCTGCAGCGGTAGAGAGCCGGAGCAACCCCTCCACCGGCTCTGCTACCATGTCCAGCACTTTGAGAATGGCCAGCGCCGAGGAGATGCGCACGTCTTCGCCGGCCTCAAACTTGACCACGGTGGGCAGGCTCACGCCCGCCACCACGGCCAGCCGGCGCTGGGTGAGCTTCATCGCACGGCGCCGGAGCCTGGCCTGCGCTACGATTTCCGGCCAGTCGAGCTGGTAATCGATTGAAAGGTTCCGTTCCATCGTTTCCTCATGTATTCGGCAAGTTGCGTGCGGATGCTCTCCGATCCGCGCGAGTCGTCCCGGACCGCCTGCTGCGCAGCAGCGAGCCTTCGGCCCAGATCGCGCGCGGCTTCGCGCAATGCAGCCTTCTTGAGCCCGAAGGATTTGGTCAGCGCCTCCAGATGCGACCGGCCGATCCCGGCGAGCGTGCCCGGATTCTGCCCCTGCCCCAGGCGCAGAGCCATCGGCGTCTGGCTGAAGTCGGGATAGAGAGCGACCGCCAGGATGTCGTAAAACGGCGCCAGCCGCAGACGGCTATCCAGAGAAAGCAGCCCGAAGTTCTTCAGGTGCGCGTCGTTGTTGCCCAGCAGGATCGAAACCAGTATCCGCCGGAAGAGCCGCTCCACATCGAGCAGCGAGCAGCGCGGATTCTCACGCATGATCCGCGCCATCGCCGCATACGAGCCCTCGTACTTGTCTTCGCTCGGCTGCTGGAGGATCTGATTGAACTCCTCGAAGTGCCGCTTGATGGTTGTTCCTCCCTGGCGCATCCGGTCGAAACGGCGGATCAGCAGACACTCCCCGGCGATGCTTTCAACCGGCGCGATCTGTGTCTCGGCGATCTCGTCGTCAGGCAACAGAGTCCGCGCTGCCAGCGTAGACAGGTATTCGAGCGGAACGATCTCCCGCAAATTCCCTCCAGGCAGCTTGGCGATGTGTGTGCTCAGCTCACCCTCCCGCGCCGGGCGGAAGCCGGTCCCGGTCTCGACCGCCAGCAGCTTGGCCTGAACACCGGAGATCGAGGCACGGCTGTTCAGGGCTGCGATCTCCTCGGCAGCCTGTGGCATCTCACCGGTCGCCGCGCGGGGCCGCGGATCGCGGACGCTGACCGCACCGATGCAGTCTCCGCCAAAGGCCAGCAACCGGGAAAACCGATCCTCGGCCGGAACACCAAGCCACCGCGCCTGGATTGCTGCCTGCCGTCCTTCGGCGAGCAGGTTGTCGAAGTAGGGATGGAGCCTGCCCGTATGCAGGTGCGGCTCGGCCTGCAGCGGCAGTGAAAAGGCAATGGCTGGCATGGACTGGCTGAGATAGGCGCCGTCATAGGTAAACGAGCAGCGATCGCCCGTTTCCTGCCGGAGCAGCCCGGCAAGACGGTCCTGATAGTAGATATATCCGTAGAGCAGTTCAGCCATGATCAATATTAGCTGATTTGCACTATATAAATAAATAAATATTCAATTTAAATTGATCTTAATTTTGAAGTTTTTTGAAATAAGTCAATTTAGATTGATTAAAATGCTAATATAGCATATAAGATCATTTTATATTGATTTTTATTCACTGCCGAAAAGAAAATGATCCAAATACATTGATCCCGAGCGCCGTATTTGGACTCGGCTCCGGCCTCCATTAGAGTGAGGCTATGCCTGCGCCCATTGCAGCCGTACAGCCAGAAGCCTCCCCTGCGTGGGGTCGGGAGCTTCGCGCCATGGTTACGCTGGCCGTGCCGGTGGTGCTCAGTGAGCTGGGCTGGATGGCGCAGGGCGTGGTGGACACCATCATGGTGGGTAAACTGGGTCCGGCGGCCATTGGCGCTGTGGCTCTGGGCAACGCCATCTGCTACACACCTTCGCTCTTCGGCGTGGGGCTCATGCTGGGCCTCGACACGCTGGTATCGCAGGCTTATGGCCGGGAGGATCACGACGAGTGCCATCGCTGGCTGGCGCAGAGCGTGTACCTGGCCTGCATTGTCGCACCGCTGATCATGGCGCTGATTCTGCTGGCGAGCTTCGGGCTTCTGCGTTTCGGCATTACACCAGAGGTTGCCGGGCCGGCCGGCATATATCTGCGCATCCTCAACTGGGGCACGCTGCCGCTGCTGCTCTACCAGTGCAGCCGCCGCTATCTGCAGGGAGTGGGGCAGGTGCGCGTGGTCACCGTGACCTATGTGCTGGCCAACCTCGTGAACTGGTTCGGCAACTGGGTGCTGATCTATGGCAAGCTGGGCCTGCCTGCGCTGGAAGTGAGCGGTTCGGCTTACTCCACGCTGGCCTCGCGGGTGATGATGGCTGTGGCACTGATCGGCTTTGCGTGGCGTTATGAACGCAAGCGCGGCCATCCGCTCTTCCGACATTGGGCCAGGCCTCAGATTGAGCGGCTTCGCGGCCTGGTGAGGCTGGGAGCGCCTGCCGCCGGGCAGATCGTGCTTGAAGTGGGCGCATGGAACCTGGCTACCTTCTCGGTCGGCTATCTCACGCCCGTGGCACTGGCCACACATCAGATTGTGCTCAACTATGCCAGCGTCACCTACATGGTCCCGCTGGGTGTTTCTGCAGCCGCAGCCGTGAGCGTGGGCCATGCCGTTGGCGCGGGCGATCCGGCACGAGCGCGCCGCGCAGGATGGCTGGCTCTCGGCCTGGGAACGAGTTTCATGCTTCTCGCGGCCATCGTGCTGCTCGCCATTCCCGGCCCGCTTATCAAGCTCTATACGCACGATCCGCAGGTGCTGGCCGTGGGTCCCGGATTGCTGCTGATTGTGGCAACATTTGAGGTCTTCGACGCTGTCCAGTCCGTCTCTACCGGCGCGCTGCGCGGGCTGGGCGAGACGCGCATCCCGATGCTGGCTAACCTGCTTGGATACTGGGCTCTTGGGCTGCCGCTTGGGATCTTTCTCTGCTTCGGTCTCAAGCTGGGACTCCGCGGGCTGTGGATCGGCCTCACGGTTGCGCTGATTGTCATTGCGTTGCTGCTGCTCACCCGCTGGCGGCGCGACTCGGCCCGGCTCAAACTCTCTGCGCCATAAGCGGCGGGTTCCACTCTGCTGCATTTACCCCTACACCCCTGCTCTTCTCATGCAGCGGCGCTACTGCTGCAAAACAGCGCAGTCTTGCGCGCTAAAAGTGCAAGAGGACCAAAGTCTTCGCAAAAAAGACAATTCCGCTCAAGACATGTGGCATGCCGCCGATAACACGAGCGAACCGATCAAGAAAGGATCGCTGCATGTCTTTCCTCCGTAACTTACCGATAGCCAGGAAATTCCTGTTTGCCTTTGGCGCTGTGTGCACACTGTGCATTGTGCTTGGCGCTTACACTTTTTTTGCCTTCCGCCAGATTTCGTCTGAGGCCCGCGACGTCAGAGAAAACTCGCTTCCTTCGCTTGTGGCAATCTCCGATGTGCGCACCGCCATGAATTCACTGCGCCGGCACGATCTGGGCCTGGCGCTTTGCCCGACGCAGGAATGTCTGAATACGCGTACCTCGCAGCGCGAGAAGGCTCTTATCGACTACCAGACCGCCACCAAGAAATACGAGCCGCTCATCAGTTATCCCGGAGAAAAAGAGCTTTACGAAAAGCTGACGGCAGCGTACGCGCAGTATCTCGATATCAGTAACCGGTCAGCGGCTCTGGTGACTGCTGGCAAGGCACGCGATGCACAGCAGCTGATCGGCAGCCAGAGCTCTCTTGATACGTTCACAACTGCTCTCGGCGCCGTCGACGACGACTTTGCACTCAACGTAAAGGGCGGCGATGTGAGCGCGCAGGAGACCGTAGATACAAGTACCCATGCGACATGGATCAATCTCATCGTTACGGTTGTTCTGATCGGTCTCTGCGCGCTCATCGGTGTCGCGCTTACCAAGGCCATTGCGCCGCGTCTTGCAGCAGCCACGGCTGCACTTGAGCAAGTGGCGAACAAAGACCTTACCGTCAGCATGGACGTTTCCGGCACCGACGAGATTGGGCGCATGGGCGAAGCGCTGAATACCAGCGTTTATGAGCTGCGCTCGCTGCTGCAGTCTGTGGCCAAGAGCGCTGAGACTCTGTCCTCAGCTACGACTGAAGTGAGCGCACGCTCTGTGCAGACCGCCGGCAACGCGCGTACCGAGTCGAGCAAGATCAACCAGATTGCAGCTGCCGTGCAGGAGATGACGGCGACCATCGGCGAGATCAGCCACAACGCCGCGAGCGCGACTACGGCCAGCCGCGCGTCGGCTGAGACCGCGCAGCGCGGCGGGGTAGTGATGCAGGCCGCCGCAACCACAATGGAGAAGATTGCATCGGCCTCGCACACTGTTTCTGAAAAGATGTCCTCGCTCGCGATGCGCTCCGAGGAGATCGGCAAGGTCGTCAATGTCATTCAGGAGATCAGCGAGCAGACCAACCTGCTGGCTTTGAACGCTGCCATCGAAGCTGCGCGCGCGGGCGAGCATGGCCGCGGCTTCGCCGTGGTTGCCGGAGAGGTTCGCCGCCTGGCCGAGCGCACCAAGGGCGCGACGGAAGAGATTGCCGGAACCATCCGCAGCATTCAGGATGAGACGCGCGAGACCATGGATGTAATGCAGGAAAGCCGTTCTGCAGTTCAAAGCGGCATGGAAGAGACGGCCAACGTCCGCTCCAGCCTGGAGGCGACGATCGAGTCCTCACGGCAGGTGGAACAGCAGATCAACCTGATTGCGACCGCCGCTACGGAACAAACCGCGGCTGCGGGCGAGATCTCAGAGTCTGCAGGGCAGATTTCACAGCTGGCTACGGAAAACTCGCAGGGTGCTGAGGAAGCAGTGGAGGTGCTCAAGAATCTGGCACAGCTTGCCAGCGATCTGGACGGCATGATTCGCCAGTTCCAGCTCGATGACGAAGGCCAGCGCGGCGGAAGGATCGCGGGCAGAGCAAAAGCTCCAGTTCGTCAGGGCCTGCGCACAGCTCACTCGTAAGTCTTCGGTCCAAAGCAACTGGAGAACCCGGCAGCCGGATTCGTCTCCGCTGCCGGGATTTTTTGTTCCACGTGCGCCGATTGCCGGCCGATTTTTCCTGGTTGCGCAAATCCTTGTGCTTTCATGCGGTATCGAACCAAAGAGTGCTATGTTAGCCTCCGGGTAGACATCTTCCCGGCTTGAGCCGGGGAGTGGGGATCCTGGCAGGAGTTCGGGCAGTATCCGGCCGGAACTTCAACAACCTATGGGAGACACACTCGCATGAGCGCCCTTAAGTATGACCTGGTTGTCATCGGCTCCGGGCCCGCCGGCCAGCGCGCCGCCGTGGCTGCGTCCAAGATGAACAAACGCGTGGCGGTGGTGGAGGCGCGGTCCGTTGTGGGTGGCGTGTGCATCAATACCGGCACCATCCCTTCGAAGACCATGCGCGAGGCAGTGCTGCATCTGTCGGGCTATAACTACCGCTCGCTGTATGGAATCAACTACCGGGTCAAGGAAAAGATCACCATGGCCGACCTGGCCTTTCGCGTCCAGGCGGTCATCAAGACCGAGGTCGATGTGACCGAGGCCCAGCTCTCACGCAACGGAGTGGACGTGGTGCACGGCATCGCGCGCTTCGTCGATCCGAACAAGATTCACGTGGAGGGTCCGCAGGCCGACACCACCCTTGAGGCTGACCGCATCATCGTCGCCGTGGGCACCAGGCCGGCCTCCTCGCCCAAGGTGCCCATCAATGGGCGCACGATCGTCAACAGCGACCAGATTCTGGACCTGCACGACCTGCCGCGCACACTGATCGTCGTAGGCGGCGGCGTGATCGGCGTCGAGTACACCTGCATGTTCGCGGTGCTTGGCGTACGCGTCACGCTGATTGAAAAACGCGACCGGCTGCTCGAATTTGCCGACCGCGAGATCATCGAGGCACTGAGCTACCACCTGCGCGACAGCCGCGTGACGATGCGCCTGGGCGAGGAGCTGGAAAGCGTGGAAGAACCCACGCCGGGCACTGTCGTCGCCAATCTGATGAGCAAGAAGAAGGTCTCAGGCGACGCACTGCTCTACGCCATCGGCCGGCAGGGCGCCGTGGATGACCTGAACCTGGCCGCCGCCGGCCTCGATGCCGATAATCGCGGCCGCATCGCCGTCGATGAGCACTTCAAGACCAAGGCCGATCACATCTACGCCGTGGGCGATGTGGTCGGCTTCCCGTCTCTGGCTTCCGTTTCGATGGAGCAGGGACGCATCGCTGCCGGCGCGGCCTTCAACGACCCCAACATCTGCAGCAATCCCAGCTTCTATCCCTACGGCATCTACACCATTCCCGAGATCAGCTTCATCGGCAAGACGGAGGAGCAGCTCACCGACGAGGACGTTCCCTACGAAGTAGGCATGGCTTACTACCGCGAAGTAGCTCGAGGCCAGATTCGCGGCGACACCACTGGACGGCTGAAGCTTATCTTCCATCGTGACACTCGCAAGGTGCTCGGCGTCCATATCATTGGCGAGGGTGCAAGCGAACTCGTACACATTGGCCAGGCGGTGATGACTCTGGACGGCACGATGGACTACTTCATCGATACTGTGTTCA
Source organism: Occallatibacter sp. (assembly GCA_035546015.1). Classification (GTDB taxonomy): domain Bacteria; phylum Acidobacteriota; class Terriglobia; order Terriglobales; family Acidobacteriaceae; genus Telmatobacter. The sequence goes on along the minus strand of DASZXD010000016.1, from coordinate 27,694 downwards.
ACTACCCCACGCTCGCCGAGTGCTACAAGGTAGCTGCGTTCAATGGCCTGGGGCGGCTGCACCGGTACCAGGCGTAGCCCTGCATAACGGCCGCGGCCCTCGCTCATGCCACGGCAAAAAATCTCTCCGGCTCCCTGGGAGGGGCTCCCATGACAGTCTCGATCGGCATCGTGATTACGGATCACATCGTGGCCGGAAAGCTGGAAGACCAGAAGCTTGTCGGCAAAATCCTGCGCTATCCTGAAGACCCGGAGACCCCGGCAGAGCTCGTCGCTATTCCACACGGCGAGCTGGTTGATATCCTCGCCGACCTGGCTGCCACGCTTGCCGGCGGGGCAGAGCTGCTCATCGATGCTATCGGCGTGGCAGTTCCCGGCATTGTGCGCCATGGAGTTATCGAAGACTCGCCCAATCTGCCGCAAACCAAGGGCCTGCGCCTTGCAGAAGAACTAGGCAAGAAGCTTGCGGATCGGGGCATTGAAGTGCCGGTCCATGCGGTCAACGACGCGGACGCGATCGCGGCCAGCATAGCCGCCACACATGGCCGCTTCAACAAGCTCACCCGGGTCTGGACTCTCGGCAACGGCATCGGCTACGGCCGCTGGCCTTATGTGGAAGGCGTGTGGGAGGGCGGCCACATTACCGTCACCCTCGATCCGAAGGAGAGATTTTGCGGATGCGGCGGGGTTGGCCATCTCGAAGGCATTATGGGCTCGCGCGCCATGCGCCTGCGCTTCCTCGATCTGGAACCCGAAGAGATCTTTGCCAATGCCAAGAAGGGCGACCAGCGCTGCCGCGACTTTGTCGACCTGTGGCATCGTGCACTGGCCGCGGCCACGGCCTCATTCATCCATCTCGCCGGTCCCGGCAAGTTCTACTTCACCGGCTCCAACGTACGCTTCCTTGAACTGCCTTTGCTGCGCAGCCATCTTGAAACCATGGTCAGAATGACCCCGCTGCAGAGCTTCTCGCTGGAGGTGCTGCCGCCCGACGACGAGACGGCGCTTCTGGGTGCGGGTGTGAGTGCAATGCGGTCGGTGGCGGGGTAGGGCCACACGAGTTTATCTGGACTCAAAAGCGCGATGTTCCAAGGGAAGTTCTTCAATTCCCAGCATAAATTCTTCTGAAGCTCTGGCTTCCGGAGCCAGAAGAGCAGACCAATCGGTAGGTTGGAATAACTTTGACGGTAGCCAGATTGCGGCTTCGCCATCTCCAATCGCTTGCGCATTTCCTTGCAACACATGAATTCCGACCCAAGCGCAGACCAGGGCATCGATTCGATCTTCAATCGATTTCAGGCCCCGTAGGCTCTGTGGCTCCTCTGAGATGGCAATATCGATCCTGGAAATCGATTGCGACAATGCGGTATGGACGTCCTGCAGCTTCTGAGCAATCGCTGCTCGTCTATCGACTGATGAAAGAGTCGGGAAATATTTTCCAGCCTTGCTGATCTTATATGGCACGCGATAGTTCTTGTTCATTAATAACAGCAGAGCTGGATGCGGATAAGTTTCGATCAATGCGCGGCCGGGTAAACGGTCTGCGCTTGCAGTGGCAAGGGTATATCCGTGCTTCTCGAAGCCATCGCGAATTTCTTCACTAATCGGCCCCGGACGAGTCTGCGAAGGCGTGTGAGTTGAACAGCCTTTCCTGCCAAAGAGTCTGGAAATCTCGTTGTCTGCACGGCGTCGGCCGACGATCAAACCTTTTGCAAGCGGAATATCTGCCACAACCAGCTTTAATTCAGCTTCGGATAGGATTTTTACAGCTTCAAGCAGTTCGGCAACAGGCACGTTGCCCGTAGCCTTACTGTTGAAGCCGATTCCGGATCGATTCAAGAAATCCTGATAACTATCTTCTACCGCAACACATTCCCATTTCTCGGCCTCTGTCTGGCGTATAAGCGCGATGCCGCTTGGCTTATGCGGAGTCCAGGCGGCATCGATTCCGAGAATGGCTATCTTCACCTACATAGTCTAGTACCTGCGCAGATAGGTCTTCGACAGCCGGTCGTGCCAGGTGAGATGGTCGTCATCGAAGACCGCCCACATGATTCCCAGCCCCATAGGCAGCACGGAGATGAGCATTGCAATCAGCCGTGTGGTGCGCTGCGCTCGCGTCGGAATCTGGCCGTCGAAGGTGCAGAGCCCGATCTGCGCATAGCGCATTCCCGGTGTCGCCTTGCCCAGAGTAAAGAACAAAGCCAGATAAAACGCTGCCACCAGCAGCAGCGCAATCGCCGAACCGATCTCCACCGTTCGCAATGCCGGCAGCACCGCGGTTTTTGTCGCCGCAACCATCGCGGCGGTTACAAATGCCGCTCCAATCAGCCCCATATCGAATGCAATCGACAGCGCACGCCGGCTCAATGGCGCCAGTTTGAGTGCCGGCTCCTGCTGCACCTGCGGCACCGGCTCGGGCACAAGATGAAGTTCCTCTTCCGGCTCCGCGCCGAGCTTGATTCCTGACCACTCAGGCTCTGCCCATGCAGAGACAGCCGTCTCGACAGCCACAGTTTCCACTTCAGGCTCGGTCGACACAACCGCCGGGTCGACTTCAAAGATGCTCAACTGGGCCTCTTGCCCTGCCGTCGCCAGCGGCCCCTCCGCCAGCCGTGGACGCACCTTGCGCGCCGCTATCAGTTCGCGCGGAAACTCGATCAGATTGGCGTAGATGGGCTGCGCCGGCTCGATGACACCGATCTCCGGCTCCTGAAAACTGACTTCCTCGGGCCCGCGCCAATCTGGATTTGCAAAGTCGAAGTACCCCGAGGCATGCGTTACGCGCCCAACCTCCGGATCGCGGCGCAGGGCGGGCATGTCCGGCTCCCAGCGAATTGCGAAGCCCTGCCCGTCGGTCACGGGAGCAGGCAGCATGACCTCCGCCCTCACCGGCTCAGGTGTCAGTTCGAGCGCCGGCTCGGTAAAGAACTCATCGCGCTCTTTTTCAGATAGCACGCTCGGACGTTCCTGCATCGGCTCGGCAGGAACCACATGCAGCACCGAACGCGGAGCCTCTTCGGCCACTGAAGCCGCCTCGATACTCGCCAGCACTGACTCGGCGGCGGCCTGCGCCTCAAGCGCCGCACGCGATGCAGCCTCAGCCGCTGCGACGGCTGCCCGCGCCTCGACGGCCAGCATCTCGCTATAGCTGGGCGCGTTTTTGTAGCGCGCGGCCACGCGCGCCGCAGCCTGCGCCGCCCGGCTGGCCGGATTCGGCCTGGGTTCCTGTTCGGCTGCAAGTTCGCCCGCAGAAGGAGCCTTGCGACTCATGTGCGCAGCAACTCGGCGATTCACTTCCTGCTTCCATACGGGGCTGGGCGATGTACTCAAAGCTGCTATATCCCTTCTATGCGGTCTGCCGCAATGTGTGCCTGCACCAAAGCCCCTCCGGCCCGGCGCAGACGCTGTTCTAACTTGTGAGGCGGAGGAATCGCGAAACAAGACGGGCGCTGCCCTTCACGTATCGTGTACGTGAACCGGCGACCGGCAAAATCGTCCCGACTTTTATCTGCTGCCAGAGCCACTCGGTGCGCGTCCCATCCAGTGATGACCGGGGTTTGCTATGCTTGCCCTTAGACCAGTCTTGGTTGCAGGATGCGTCCTCGTACATTCGTAATTATCACGCTGCTCGCTGCCTATGGCCTTCGCGTTGGGGCACAAGGGTTATCTAGCGGGTTACCCCCGTCGCAGCCTGCAGCGGACTCAAGTCAGACGCAGCCGCAACTGCCGGACGATCCCGGCCAGGAGATCGTGCCCATCGCACAGCCTGAGCCTCTGCCCTCGACCGGCACGCCCATCGAGTGGCAGGCGCAACAACAGAGCCGAGTGGGCGATGTATGGACTCTCAACGGCAACGTCGTGGTCCACTATCGTAGCTACATTCTGCGCGCCGACAGCATCGTCTATCACCAGTCGACCTCAGAGATTGAAGCAGACGGCCATCTGCAGCTTACCGGCGGCCCCAACGACATCTCGCTTACGGCAACACACGGCGACATGCGCCTGAACATGCACACCGCGCGCTTCTACAACGTCAATGGATCGCAGGGCATTCGCCGCGCAGGCCGCACGGTGGTCTACTCGACCACCAACCCACTGCTCTTTTCAGGCCGCGTGCTGCTCCAGACCGGCGAGGACAGTTATCGCATCGTCGACGGCTCGATTACCAACTGCCGTCTGCCGCATCCTGACTGGCGGGTCATTGCCCGTTCCATCGCGCTCGAAAACGGCGAAGCGTCGACCAAAAACGCCGGCTTCGAGTTTCTCGGCGTCCCCATCTTCTATCTGCCTTATCTGCGCCATCCCGTCGATGAGACCGGACGCACCAGCGGCTTTCTCACGCCGGTCATCAGCAACGGCTCCTCTATCCGGGGATTTACCTTTGGCGAGCAGGTTTACTGGGCCATCAACCGCAGCATGGACATGGTGGTTGGCGCAGAGTACTTCAGCAAACGGGGCTGGGCGCCCAACGGCGACTTCCGCTACAAAGGCCCCGGAGAAGATCACCTTATCGCCCGCTGGAATGCACTGCTGGACCGCGGCACAGAAGAGTTGGCAGAGACCGGCACAGCCCAGCCCGTGAACCAGGGCGGAGTGGACGTGAGTGCAAGCGGCCGCAAGGACTTTTCTCCTAATACCCGACTCACCGGCATCGCCGACTATCTGTCGAGCTATGCCTACCGGCTGGTCTTCAACGACAACTACGCCCAGGCCACCAGCTCACAGGTTGCGAGCGATGTTGGCCTCATCCATAACCACAACGGCTTCATGCCATCGGTCTCACTCGACCGCTTTCAGACCTTTGCCAGCACGGCCAACGGCAACGAAGCCAAGATCCTTCATCTGCCCATGCTGCGTTACGACGTGCTCGACCGTCCGCTGGGCAGTTCGCCGCTGATGTGGGGGCTGGGATCGTCGCTCAGCTACCTGAATCGCTCCGAGCCGGAGTTTCACGTGCGCAACGTAGGCCGCATGGATGTGTATCCGCATATCGCATTGCCCTTTTCTGCAGATGGATGGAGCTTTGTTCCGGAGGCGGCCTTCCGCGAAACCTTCTACACCATCAGCCAGACGCCCAACCGCATTTCAACCAACGGGGGCATCCCCACGATCAGCCATGATCCACTCAACCGGCAGGACCTCGAGGCCTCAGTCGATATCCGCCCGCCTGCGCTTGAGCGCGACTTCGAACTGCCCTTCTGGAACCGGGAGCTGCGGCATGTCATCGAGCCCGAGCTCACCTACCGCTACGTCGGCGGGATTGGCCAGAACGCCCGCGATGTGCTCCATTTCGACATTGCCGACACTGTGACGGATACCAATGAAGCCGGCTTCTCGCTCACCCAGCGTCTCTATGCGCGCCCCATCCACCCCAAAGACTGTGCCCCTGAGGACAAGGACGCCAGCGGCCTGTGTCCTGTACAGCAACGCGAGTGGGCAAGCTGGCAGCTCGCGCAGGAGTTCTACATCGATCCGCGTTTTGGAGGCGCACTCATTCCCGGCCGGCGGAATATCTTCGAGTCCACTCTCGATCTCACCGGAGCCGCTTTCCTGACCGCACCCCGCAACGTATCGCCGCTCATTTCGCGCCTGCGCTTCGACGCCATCGACAACCTGCGCATTCAGTGGGACTTTGATTACGACCCCAAGCGCGGCATGATGGACGCCGACAATCTGTTTGCCGGCTACAGCTTTGGCCGCACTACCGTGGGCGTGGGACATGCCATGCTTAACGCCGTAGAGGAGAATCCGGGCTCCGCTTCACCCACGCTCAAGAGCCAGATCGTGCAGCCGTTTCTCGAGTTCGGCAAACCGGGCAACGGCGGATTCAACCTCGCAGCCAACGGCAGTTACGACTTCGAGTCTCACCAGATTCAGTACGGCGGCGTGCAGGCCGTCTATAACTGGGACTGCTGCGGCCTCTCCCTTGGCTACCGCCGATTCGAGCTTGGCTCCATCGAGGGAACTGGCCGCAACGAGCACGAGTGGCTCTACGGCTTCACCCTGGCCAACTTCGGCTCGGTCGGCGACATCCGCCGCGCCTCCACTGTCTTCCACGACCCGACCCTGCCCCCGCCGTACTGATCCACCCCTGATTGCCTTTCGGCCTGCGGTGCGTCCATGCCTCAGGGACGGGAAAAGGGTGAATCTACGCAGGCCTTTCGGAGGCCGCCTGGGGTATCCTTTTCTTGAGAGGACTTGACATTGTTGCGTATTCGCTTACTGGCCGGGCTTCTTGTGCTCGGTCTTACTGCAGGCTGCAAGGCCCAGACCAGCACAACCGCCAGCTCCGATCCCGTTTTGAACCGGCGCATCGAGCTCCAGGTCCGCTCGGAGTACGGGCTGCCCAACGATGTGAACGTCAGTATCGGCGCTCGCAAGCCAAGCCAGTTCTCCGGCTACCAGACCCTGCCCGTGATGCTCTCTCACGGCGCCAAGACTCAGGAGATCGACTTCCTGATCTCCGACGACAACAAAAAGCTGGTCCACCTCACTACGCTGGACCTGACCAGTACGCCCGGTGACTCCATCAACCTTGACGGCAGGCCCATTCGCGGAAACCCCGACGCCAAGGTCACGGTCATCAACTTCGACGATCTCGAGTGCCCCTACTGCGCGCGCATGCACCAGGAGCTCTTTCCGGCTACGCTGGCGCACTATGGGGACAAAATCCGCGTGATCTACAAAGACGATCCCATCGCCGAGCTGCATCCCTGGGCTGTTCACGCATCGGTTGATGCAAACTGTCTTGCGGCGCAGAACGGCACGGTCTACTGGAGCTTCGTTGATTACGTACACTCTCACGGAGAAGAGATCACCGGTCCGGACCGGAATCTGCAAAAGAGCTATGAGGCCCTCGACCGCATTGCGCGTCAGGAAGGCACGCTGGGCAAGCTCGATGAAACACAGTTGAACGCATGCCTGGCCAAGCAGGATGACACAAAGATCGTAGCCTCAACCAAGGAAGCCGAGGCACTGGGGCTTGAAGGCACGCCTGAGCTTTATGTCAACGGCGAGCGGATCAACGGAGCCGTGCCGCAGGATCAGCTGTGGGCCGCAATCGATCGCGCACTGCGCGCCGTGGGTGAGCAGCCTCCGTCGGCCGCTACGGTGTTTCCACCGTCAGCAGCGTCGGCGCCTGCAGCCAGCGATAAATAAAAGCAGTTGAGGCTTTCCGCGCCCGACCACCGCGATTTATCCTTGATTGCCAAAATGAGTGAACGGTTTCACAGGGAGTAACCAAGTTGCAAGCCAATTCGATCTTAAGGGCACGTTCACACAGGGCTCATTTTTCTTTGCCTGCTCTTCTTCTCATCGGTGGGGCCCTCCTGCCTGGCATTGCCGGTTGTCATCGCACCCCCGGGGCTGACGTTGTAGCCACCGTCAACGGCAAGGAGATCCTTCGCTCCGATCTCGAGCGCCTCTATAAGGCCAGCCTGAGCAATAACCCGCAGCAGCCCTCGCCCGTTGAGGCTAACATCCGCCGCCTGTCGATCCTCCACGGCCTGATAGACGACGAGATTCTGCAGCAGCGCGCGGCCAAGCTCAATTTGGCGGCCACCGACGACGATGTGAACGCCAAGCTTACCGAATACAAGGCTCCCTACACCGAAGAGGAGTTCGACAAGCAGCTCAAGGCTCGCAACCTCACGCTGGATGACTTCAAGCGCGACATCCGCCGCTCTCTGACCAAGGAAAAGCTGCTCAACAAAGAGATCGAGTCCAAGATCAACATCACAGACTCGCAGATCACGGCTTTCTATAACCAGCACAAGTCGGAATTCAACGTTGTTGAGCCGCAGTATCATCTGGCAGAGATTGCCGTCACTACTGCGCCCGCACAGCAGACCAGTAATCTACAGAACAACAAGGCCTCAGGCGAGGCTGACGCCAAAAAGAAGATCGATACGCTGCACAATCGCCTCGAGAGCGGCGACGACTTCGGCTCGCTGGCGATGAATTTCTCAGAAGATTCGAACACCGCTTCGAACGGAGGCGATGTGGGCTTCATTCCCGAGTCGCAACTGCGTACCGAGCCCGAGGTCTTTGACGCCGTGAGCAAGCTCAAGCCGGATCAGTTCACGGATGTGCTGCCCGTCTACAACAACGGCACCAGCCACAAGATCATAGGCTACGTGATTTACAAACTCATCGCCCGCGAGCCCGCGGGGCAGCGCGAGTTGAACGACCCCAACGTGCAGCAGACCATTCATCAGACTCTGCACGAAGGCCAGAAACAACTTCTACAGAATGCCTATTTCGAGATGCTGCAGGACGACGCCAAGGTCCGCAACTACCTGGCCGAAAATATCCTGAAGAACGGCGGCACGGAATAAAGCCAAACAGGCAGCGAAGGTTTAGAACTTCACCTGCGCCTCCGCACCGGAATACCGGATTGTTTTATCCGCCTTCGCTGTAGGGTCTCCTCCAACTCCATGCCCCGGCTTAACAATCACCACATCGAAGGTGTGGCCTGGGGTCATACCGGGAAAGCTTCCCTGCCGCGCGCCGATGGTCAGCGTACGCGCTGCATCGTCCCAGTGGATTGGGATGGTTGAGTGCTCGCCCTTCTCGTAGCCGTGCCCGTCTCCTGAGTCCTCATACAGACTGAAGCTGCCATTTGCGCCTGGATACACGCGCAGCTCAATGGGATCGGTCGCCTGGCCCGCGTACTCGATCGCCGGGCCCATCGGCACAATCGAGCCGGCGCGCACATCGAGCGGAATCCGGTCGAGCGGCGCTGAAGCAGTGATTGTGGTGCCGCCATTGGTCCGCTCGCCGGTCCAGAAGTCGTACCAGACCGTACCGGCGGGCAGATAAACACTGCGCGAAGTCGCGTGTTCTGTCAGCACCGGGCTCACGAGGATTGCGGGGCCGAAGAGGAACTGGTCGCCAATCTCCCACGTGGCCTTGTCTTCACGGAAATCCATTACCAGCGGCCGCTGGATGGTGTAATCGTCATTGGTCACCTTCCACGCCAGCGAGTAGACATAGGGCATCAGCCGGTAGCGAAGCTTGTCCACGGCCAGCAGCGTGGGAAAGACCCGGTCATAAGTCCACATCTCGTTGTGGTCGCGATGGCCATGAGTGCGGAATATCGGGCAGAACGCGCCGTATTCGAACCACCGCGCATACAGCTCCTGATAACCCGGCTCGCTGGCCGCACTCGGATAGGGCAGATGGTAGCCGCCGATATCCGTCGTCCAGTATGGGTACCCTGAAAGCGCGAAGTTCAGCCCCGCAGGCACCTGGTGACGCAGCGCCCACCACGTGCTGTATACGTCGCCCGACCACACGGCGGCTCCGTTGCGCTGCTCGCCCAGAAAGGCCGATCTTGTGAGCAGAAAGACGCGCTTGTCCGGATTGGCCTGCTGCCAGTGCTCCTGCACTCCGGCCGTATGCGCAAACGGAAAGATATTGGTGTACTCAAGACCGCTGCCGATGTGCATCTGCTTGTAGCGCAGGATCGCATCGCCCAGATGCGGCCAGTATTCTTCCGGCTCCGAGCTGTCGAGCCAGAAGGCATCCCATCCCTGCGCGAAGAGCTTACCGACAAAGTCGTTCCAGAAGAAGTCCCGCGCCGCCGGATTGGTGGGATCGTAGACATGCGCGCCGGGCACTTCGTACCCCCTGGCAACCATCGTTTTGAAGTTCTCGGCGGTGGCATCCATCATGGCCCATGCTGAGATCATCGCGTGCACATGCTCGTCGTGCAGCATCTTCAGTTCCGCGGGAATATCGGTGTATCCCGAGTTGAAGACCGGGTCCCCTTTGCCGCCCTCCTTCCACCAGTACCAGTCCTGCACGATCGCATCCATGGGAATGTGCCGCGAACGGTACTCGCGAGCGACAGAGAGAATCTCGTCCTGAGTCCTGTAGCGGTCCTTCGACTGCCAGAATCCGTAGGCCCACTCGGGAAACAGCGGCACGCGGCCGGTCATCGAGCGGTACTCGTGAATGACGCTGTCGAGCCGCGGCCCGTAGAGAAAGTAGTAGTCCACCTGAGGGGCAGCCATTGACTCGAAGTTCAGATTGAGCGGAAAGCGATTGTCCACATAGCTGAAGGAGGCCGTGTTCCACAGGATTGCGTAGCCCTTGCTTGAGACCAGCAGCGGAATCGCAATGTCGGTGTTGTTCTGGCCCAGTTCCACGGTGCTGCCGCGATAGTTGAACATGCCGCTCTGGTGCTGCCCCAGCCCATAGATCGCTTCCGTAGCATCCGGTCCGAACCGGTCTTCAACGTGATAGAGCCCCGAGGCTTCAGAAGGCAGATAGGTGCGCGGCAAATTGGCCATCTCATGCATCAGCATCTCGCCCTGTGCCGACTTGAACGTGAGATTGCCGCTGCGCAGCGACAAGGACACGGCCAGATTTGCGGTGGTGAGCGTTACCACAGATGCAGGTCCCATGGGTGTCTGCTGCTCAGCCTGAGCAAACTCGAACGCCGCGCCGGGACAGGCCTGCGCCGCAGGCAGCATCCACGGCTGCTGCTCATGCGCTGGTTGCGCCGATACCGGCCGGGCAGTCACATGGACTGCCGAGTCGCTGCAGACTGTTACCTCCAGCGTCTCCAGATCGTTCTTTGCAGTGAAACCAGTCGCGGTTTTCTCAACCTGCATTGCCGAAGGATGCGGCACCTCACCGTCGACAAGCTGCCCGATTGCGTCCGGAGCCGAAACGGCGAGCAATCCACATAGAGCAGCCAAAGGAAAAAGCATACAGATCTTACGTACGGAGCAATTCAAGATTCACCTCGCCAGAGCAGTTCCCGAATGAACGTCGACTTTTCGAGAGTTGCGAAAAATGGCACACAAAGAGAAACGGCCTCTGCTCATCGCAGAGGCCGTTTCGTTGCAGAGCGCATGACGATATCTATTTCAGGTTGCCGTTTGCGTCCATGGTGATGCCGCCAGGACCGGCGTTCTTCTTGGCTTCATTCTGCTTGCGGGTGCTCATCGCCTTGGTGGTCCAGTCCTGCGCCTGAGCCAGGTCCTGATCAACCGCCTCTTTATTACCGTAATCCACGTCGGCCTTGTTGCGATAGATCAGGTTCAGGTATTGCATGGCGTCGTCGTAGTTGGGCCGGTTCGCCACCGCCTGGTTCAGATATTGCAGACCTTCTTCCACCAGCGGCGCGTTCTGCTTGGCGAGATCTTCCATCAGCTTCTTCGGCGCCTTCACGTTGCCCTTGCCGTCGTCGTTCAGACCGGCTTCCTGCAGGGCCTTGAGCTTGTTCTCGTGGGCCTTGGTCCAGTCGATCACGCCGATGGTGTACGCCGCTTCAGGATCTTTTGGATCGGCGGCAAGAACCTTTTTCTGCCACTCCTCGGCCTGATCCATATTTTTCAGGCTGAAGTAGATGCCGGCGATCTGCTTCATGCTGTTCACATCGTTCGGGTCTTTGGCCAGCACCTGCTTGAAGATATCGATAGCCTGATTGGCCGTCTTCAGGTTCTCCGGTGTGGTGAGGCCAGGCACCACGTTCTGTGCCAGAGCTGTCGCCAGATAGGTTTTGGCCATCGGCAGAGAGGGATCAAGCTCGGTCGCCTTCTGGAAGTGGTCGATCGCCTCTTCATAGCGGGCGCTCTTGTAAGCATCCACGCCCTTGTTCAACTGGTCACGGGCTTCGAGCTGGCTGCACCCGCTCATGGAAAGCACCATACCGGCCAGAGTCACCGCGATCGCCGAAAAACGTGCGGGTCCGTTCATGTTCGTTTTCTTCTCCTTCAGGCTTCGGTTTCGCGGCCTCGCCTTAAATAAATTGCAACTGGCCGGAAGCCAGGGTGAAAAAATTGTACTTCCGCCGCCCTCCGGACTTGCCGCATCCCGAAATGCCGATTGGCCGGGGTGCGGCCTGAACTCCTACAATCCGGCTTCGACCCTCGGTGTCAGCAGGCCGACGCGGTCCACGCCAACAGCGTGCGCCATGTCGATGACTCCTGCCACCTTTGCAAATGCCAGCGCATCGTCTGCCTTCACAAAGAGAATGCGGTCGGCGCGATTGGCATGGATTGCTTCAAGCCTGCCGGGCAGCTCTTTGAGCGAGACATTCTGCTGGTTGATTCTGTACCCATCTTCCTGACCGCTTCCCTTCAGCACCTCGAGAACCACTGCACTGTTCACGAGTGCATCGGTTTTCGCGGGCTTCGGGAGCAGAGCCGACTCGCCGCTGGAAATGGTTGGAACAATCAGCATGAAGATGATGAGAAGCACAAGCAACACATCGATCATCGGAGTCACATTGATCTCCGACGATATTGTCTCAGGCGCACTCTGATTCATCGTCATGGCGAATTCCCCCTTTCCGCTCAGGACAAAAGCTGGGTCAGCCGATCTACTGACCGGCCTGAATCTTGGGTGTCATCAGACCGATGTGATCGACGTTGGCAGACTTGCCAATGTCGATTACATCCGCGATATAGCGGAAGTCCACGTCGTCGTCGCCTCTCACAAACATCACGCGCTCTGCGCGGTTGGCATAGATGTTGGTAAGCTGCGCCTGCAGATCGCCGTGCGCCACGTCTGTCTCATTGATCTTGTATGCAGGAGCAGAGCCCGGCCGATAAAGAACCTGCACCACGATCGTGCGGTCGTTCGGCTGCTGCTGCTGCTGCGGATTCTTCGGGGGCTGAGGCACCAGCGCATCGAGGCCGCGTGGGGTAACCGGCACGATGACCATGAAGATGATCAGCAGCACCAAGAGAATGTCGATCATCGGCGTGACATTGATGTCGGCCATGCTGCCGCTGCCGCCCATTGAAAATGCCATGGCTTAAACTCCTCGTCTTGATTCCACAAAATGAAAAGGCCGCACCAGCGCGGCATTATTCGCCGCCGGCGAGATTTCCTTCTCTGCGCTGGGTCAGCAGACCAACCTCTTCGACACCTGCTGTGCGCACATCATCGATGGCGTCCTCAACCGCGCGGAACTGGGCGCGTGCATCGGCGCGGACATAGATCGTCTTGTCGGTCTTGTCTGCCAGCTTGTCGCGTACCAGGCTGCCGAGCTGGCTGGGATCGACCCTGTTCTGCCCCAGGAAGACGCCTCCATCGCGGGTCACCGCAACTACGATGGCATCGTCCTTGTCCGCATCCGGCATTGCCACGGCATTTTCCACCTTGGCCATGTCGATCTGGACTTTGTTCTGGAGCATGGGGGTAATGACCATGAAGATGATCAGCAGGACCAGCATCACGTCCACCATCGGAGTCACGTTGATGTTGGAGTTGACCTTGGAACCTTCGTTGCGAACTGCAATACCCATGGTATGGGGCTCCGTGCGTTTGAAATTTGATCCGGAACCAATCCGGCTTTCCAAGAACTCAGGCTGCACGCGTGAAGTTCAATTCGCCGGGTGAAGGAGCTTCGGTTCCTTCACCCGGCAAGCGATTCTCGCACCAGCCAGGAGCCAATTGCTTAGCGCTTGTGGCTCTGCTTGATGAAGTAGTCGATCAGCTCGCTCGAGGAGTTATCCATCTCGACGTCGAACGCTTCGACACGGCCGGTGAAGTAGTTGAACGCCATAACGGCGGGGATGGCCACGAGAAGTCCGAATGCGGTGGTCACCAGCGCCTCAGAGATACCGCCGGCGACTGCGCCGATGCCGGAGGTCTTCTGCGTTGCGATCTGCTGGAAGGCGTTCAGAATGCCGACGACGGTGCCGAACAGGCCCACGAAGGGAGCCGTTGCGCCGATGGTCGCCAATACCGAGAGGCCTCTCTTCAGCTTGGCGTGAACAATCGCTTCAGCGCGCTCCAGAGCGCGGCCCGAGCTGGCGATGGTCTCTTCGTTGGCAACGCCTGCCGAGGAGCGGAACTCCTGCAGACCGGCCGTCACCACTTCGGCCAGGTGCGACTTCTTGTTGCGGTCGGCGATCTTGATCGCTTCTTCCAGCTTGCTGTCCTTCAGCGCGCCGGCGACCTTGGGAGCAAACTCGCGGGACTGCTTGCGGGCTGCCGAGAAGTAGAGGTAGCGGTCGATCATCACGGCCAGAGACCAGATCGACTCGATGAAGAGAATGACGGCAACCGCCTTGGCCAGATAGCCCATGTGCTGCCACAGACCCATCGGGCTGAAGCTGACAGTCTGCTCTTGATCCTGAAAGAACATGGCCAGGCTGGTGACCGAGTGCGAAGCAAAGTGCGTGAGCTGAGCGAGAATCACTGAATCGTTCCTCCTAAGGAGTTGTTGGACTGAGGATGTCCGCGCGGCGGACGTGCTGAGAATGCGGCTCTTGGGGGATTCGCATTCAGGTCAAAAGATTAACTCCCTGCCAATGACGCAGCAGGGAGCCACAGAGTTCATCCGCCTAACGTGAAGATCACATTGATTGTGGTTTCCACTTCGACCGGTTCATTGTTCAGCAGGTAAGGACGATAGCGCCAGGTCTTCACAGCTTCAATCGCTGCCTGCTGCAGCATGGCAGGACCGCTCACAACATGCAGATCCTCGATCGTCCCCTGCTTGGAGATCATCGCCTGCAGCACCACGGTGCCGGAGACGCGTGCGGCCTTGGCGATCGGCGGGTAGATCGGCTGCGTCTTCTGCAGCAACATACCCACGGCCACACCGGCCGAGATGTTTACCTTCTTGGGCGGTGCAGCCTTCACTTGAGGCCCGCTGCCGCTGCCAAAGATGCTGCCCATCACGCCGCTGTCGCTGCCGCCCATGCTGCCGGCCACACCGAAGTTGCTCGGAGGAGCTTCCTTCTCGGTCACCATCGCAATGTTCTTGGGAATCTTGGTGGGAGCCGTGAGCTGATTGTTCATCATCTCCGACTGCACATGCACAACGTGAACCACCTCAGGCGGAGGTGGCGGCGGTGGCGGGGGAGGCGGAGGTGGCGGCGCAATCAGCAGGGTCGCCATCGCTTCCTTAGGAAGCGCTTCGGGGTAGATCAGCGGGATAAGAATCAGCAGCAGAAGGATAGAGCCGTTCACGATGAACGTGAACATCATCCATCGACCGCTCTTGGTCGCCTTCCTGATCTTGCCCGAGGATTCAAATGTGGAATCTTCAAACATAGCCAGCCTCGAATTCGGGTGTTGGTTACCTCTACTTAGACACCGCGAGAACGCCGATTGTTCCCGAGTATGAAATTCGTCCCATAGAAGCGTGTCAACCTTATCAGAACTACGCTACAGGTGCAAAGAGTGCTGCAAAAGCGGTGCAAACCATAGGCGCTCGTATATTCAAAGCTGTTTCTTGCTTGCGCCAAACATCCTTCTTCCAAATGGCCTCGAGATCAAGAAAACGTTACCTTATCTCCGTCAAGCGCTTGTGTCAAACGCTTGACGAGATAATTAGATGCTATGCCCGGGAACGGCGTGCAGCCGGCAGTGTAACTGCCTTGCCTTTTTCCGCGCGGTACTCCTGCCAAGCCACCAGCATAGGTGCGGCGACCGCGATCGATGAGTATGTACCGATAAGAATACCCACGACCAGCGCAAATGAAAAGCCCTTAAGAACCTCGCCTCCGAAGATGTAGAGAGAAAGGACGGTCAGAAACGTCAGGCCTGAGGTAAGGACCGTCCGGCTCAGCGTTTGATTGATGCTGCGATTCACCAGATCGGGCAGCGGCTCACGGCGGCTGATGCGCAGATTTTCGCGGATGCGGTCGAAGACGACGATGGTGTCGTTCATCGAGTAGCCGACCAGCGTGAGGATGGCCGCGATGACCGTCAGGCTGATCTCCTGCCCCGTCAGAGCAAAGGCGCCCACGGTAATCAGCGTGTCGTGAAAACAGGCCACGACCGCGGCCACGCCATAGATGAACTGGAAACGAAACCACAGGTAGACCAGCATGCCGAACATGGAGTAGAGCGTGGCCAGTCCGGCCTGACGCTCGAGCTGCTTGCCCACTGTGGGGCCGACAACGGCAACCTGGATACCGGCGTCGTTGAATGGGTTGTTGTAGTGCGCGCGCAATGCATTGACAACCTGCTCGCGGCCGGTGTCGAGCGCGCTCTCATTCATCTGCTCGGGCAGGCTGATGAGCACTTCATGATTCGAGGGATCACCGAACGTGGTGACGCTTTCGCCGTGGACGCCGGACTGATCGATGGCGGTGCGAATAGCATTGATGTCGGGCGGCTGCTGGAACTGCACCTGCACTTCCGTGCCGCCGCGGAAGTCCACGCCCAGCGGCACCGGTGTGTGCATGCCGTTCACAGTGTGCACCCAGTTGTAGCTCATCTTTACGATGCCGGCAACGCTGAAGATCATTGAAAAGGCGAGGAAGTACCACTTCTTCCCCAGCCAGTCCACCTTTACGTCATGAAACAGTTCCACTGATTCTCTTCCCTTCCAGGGGCCGCGGCTCTTGGGCCACGGCGTTCAATATTCTTCTCTGCCCTGGCGCGAAAGCGCCGTGCAGCACCTCTAGATCGAGACCATCTCTCCGGCCTTGAGCCTGTCCAAGTGCGCCTCAAAGATCACCCTTGAAACATAGACCGCAGTGAACAGGTTCGCCGCCAGACCGAAGGTGAGCGTTACGGCAAATCCCTTCACCGGTCCGGTGCCGAACAGGAACAGAATGGCCGCCGAAACAATGGTGGTGACGTGCGTATCCACGATGGTGATCCACGCATGGGCAAAGCCCTGATCCACGGCCGCCGAAGCAGCCTTGCCAGCGCGAATCTCTTCGCGGATGCGCTCAAAGATCAGCACGTTTGAGTCCACGCCCATACCGATAGTCAGAATCACGCCGGCTATGCCAGGCAGAGTGAGCGTCGCCCCGGAGAAGCCCATAAACCCGAGCAGGATCACCAGGTTCAGAAACAGCGCCAGATCGGCATTCACGCCCGAGCCGCGGTAGTAGACCAGCATGAAGGCCATAACGAGCAGCACGCCCACAATCGCCGCAGTTACGCCCTCGCGAATTGAATCAGCGCCCAGCGATGCACCCACGGTGCGGTCTTCAAGGAAGGTGAGCGATGCCGGAAGAGCACCCGTGCGCAGCAGCTTGGAGAGCATCGTAACTTCGTCCTGACTGAAGGCGCCTTCGATCTCGCCGGTATCACGGATCGGCTCGCGGATGCTGGCCACTTCACGCACATGGCCACCCATCACCACAGCCATGTACTTGCCTACATTGGCGCTGGTGTAGTCCCAGAAACGATTGCCGGCCTCGTCTGTCAGCGTGAACTGCACAATCCGCTGGCCGGTGTTCTGGTTGGTGCCGGGATCGGCCGAGCGGAAGTCGCTGCCGGAAACGATTGGAGCACGGGCGAGAACATAGATGCTGTCCGCCTCAGAGCCGGACATGCCTGAGTAATGCGCCATCATCTCATCCGGAGGAATCGCTCCGTTATTGGCAGCCAGGGCAGCCTGCTCGTCCTGATACGGACCGCCCTCCACAGCGTGAATCTCAAGCCGCGCTGTCGACTGGATGGCTCTTTTGACCTGATCGAGGTCGCTGATGCCGGGCAGCTCCACGAGAATCTGATTTGCGCCCAGGCTGTAGGGTGCAACCCTCGGCTCGCTCACACCGAGCGAATTGACGCGGTCGTTGATAGTCTCAATCGCCTGCTCAACGGTCTTCTCTTCGAGCGACTGCTCGAAGGGCGTCTTCATGGTCAGCGTTACGGCCGTGTCATTGTCGGCGCCGTTCATGTCAAATTCGTTCGAGTACTTCGAGTCGAGCAGCGAACGAACGGCATTGGAACTGGCCGCACTGATGCCTTCAACCTTTACCAGCTCGGGCTTGGAAGGATCGGGCTTGTAGACCTGCGAGTAATTCAGGTGAGCGTCTTTCAGGTCCTGCTTGATGCGGGCCACGGTGCTGTCAGTCTCATCGCTCACTGCCTCCTGAACCTGAACCTGCAGGATGAGGTGCACGCCGCCCTGCAGATCGAGGCCGAGGTGAATGCGCTTGGTCAGCGCCGCAGCAAGATCTTTGCCGGTAACGCCCGACGGAACTCCAAAGATGCCGTAGGTAAAGATCAGCAGGATTCCGATGATGAGGGCAACCCTGCTCTTGAGATTCTTCTTCATTGTTTCGTTTCTCGAGTCCTGTAGATCGAAAAGCCTGTCAAAAAATAGCGGTTAGGAACCGGAGTTGGCTTCCTGTTGGGTCACCGAGGCGATGGCGTTCTTGACCACCTCGAGTTTCAGGTTGTCGGGAGCCACGCGGATGATGATCGAATCATCCTTAATGGATAAAATGATGCCCCGAATACCGCCTGCGGTTGTTACGCGATCGCCGGCCTTGATGCTGGCCAGCATCTCCTGCCACTGCTTCTGTTTTTTCTGCTGGGGACGCATCAGGAACAGATAGAACAGCGGAATCATCAGCAGCAGTGGGAGGATCATACCCAGTCCTCCGCCTGCCGGGGCGGGTGTTCCCGCCAGGAATGCCAAACTTGTTGCCACTCTCATCCTTTGCTCGCCCCTGATGGCCTCTCACGCGCCATTCGGGGCACAGGCACACCCGCCGTGGCGTGAGCCTGATCCTTCAGGAAAATTTGTCTCCGGGAACGGTCCTGAGCATCCAACATCCAGTTCGATACCCGGTCCAGGCTCTGGAAGAGGACCTGCTGGCCGCGCGGCTTGACCTGATGCCACGTACAGCCTCTGAAGACCCTGCTGCCGTCTGCTTCCTGTTCGACACAGCTCTCTTTTCGGTCTCCGGCGCCGGCCAGCCGCTCACATTGAGATAGCCTGCCTGGTCCGGATCCCCAAAAGATTGCCTAGTAAAGATAAGATACGCGCGCCCGGTTGCGTGTCAAGGTTGCAGAAGCGGCTTTTAGAGCCATTTCGCGGCCATCTTCTTACCTTTGACAGACTCTTCATTCGGCTCACGAGGGCCTTATAAAGCCTTTACAGATCGCCTACTCCACTCTTATCTCTTCAGATCTTTACTTAGGATTGCAGGGCCATCCGGCTCGCACCCGCCGGTCCGAGCCGCGACATCCTCTGCGGAGCCGATTTTATGGACATCCGTCATCCCGATGCGATCTGGCTGATTCCGCCTCTTCTGGCCGTTGTTTTTTTGCTCTGGGCTCTCTGGAACTTCTGGAAAGACGATAGAAAACATCGCGAAAATGCGCGCGCGGCACAGCCGCATCTCCTCGTGTCCACACACGATCGGGACGGCTCCCTGTCTCGAGCCGAAGCCCGCGACCTGCGCTACTCGAGGAGCGCGGCAATGACCCGGCCACTGGAACGAACCGCCCGAGGTTAGCTGGCACCCGCTGGCTGACTTACGCTTCTGCTACTTGGCCGGTGCAGTATCCGGCGTCTCCGTTTCGTCGTCAGAATCCTCTACCAGCACCGCCGAGCCCGGCACCACGTCGAAGCTTACTGCATCTTTTCCGGCGGGATGAAAGGTGATGCGCATCGGCTCACGCTGCCACTCTGCCGGCGCACATGCAGGATCGGCGTGATTTTCGGCGTCCCACACCGAGAGCTTTTTGGCCAGAACCGGCCTGCGCACGGCAATCTGCGCTACCACGGCAAACAGGCTCTTGCCGCTTGGAGTCAGGCCGCAATAAGCGCCATAGTCGCGAAACCACTGCACCTGGCTCACGCCGGGGTCATAGTCGGGCAGCCTAAGCGCGGCGATGCGGCCGGTTACGCGGTCAACCATGAGCCACGGCCCGCGCTGCCATACCCACTGGCCCGCGGCGGTTGGCTTGTCGCCCGGCAGACTATCGTTGAGCCTGATGGCGCGACGCACCACGAAGCTGCGGTCGGTCACGTCATGCGCATCGCCGGTGGTCCACTCCTTCAGGGCGCCATCGACAAGCAGCGCGCGGATTTTGAGCGTGTCTTCGCCTGCGGCATTGCCGGCAGGGTCTGCTTCTTTGGAGTAGTGCACACTCTTCACTGCGCCGAGAACGACGCTGTGCGCCTTGCGCGGAGCGGCTGAAACTGGCAAAGGCAGGATTAACAATGCAGCGAAAGCCAAGAGGCAAAATCTGGCCCGGCGATTCATCTCGTCCCCCCGTCAAAAACATAAGAAACCTATACATCTCAACGGGGGAGCATTCTTTCAACAGACACAAACTTTATAGCAAAGCCGGAGATTTCGATAATCAAGTCAAGCAGACCAGAGGCTTAAATCTTTGCCGCCTCAACCGCACGGGCCACGCGAAACGCGTTCGCCTCCTTGAAGTGCGCGCCGAGCACCTGCATGCCCACTGGCAGTCCGGCCGATGTGGCGCCGCACGGCACGGTTACGCCGCACAGTCCTGCAAGGCTGGCCGTCACGGTATAGATGTCTGCCAGGTACATCGCAAGCGGATCGCCGCTCTTCTCGCCCAATTTGAACGCAGGCACGGGCGAAGTGGGCGTCACGATCGCGTCGACTTCATTGAATGCGCGCAGGAACTCCTCGGCCAGCAGACGGCGCACCTGCTGGGCTTTGAGGTAGTAGGCGTCGTAGTAGCCTGCTGAAAGCGCGTAGGTGCCGAGCAGGATGCGCCGCTTGACCTCTGCGCCAAACCCCTCGTCGCGCGAGTGGCTGTACATGTCAGAGAGCGTGGCCGACTGCGGCGAGCGGTAGCCGTAGCGCACGCCGTCAAACCGGGCCAGGTTCGCGCTGGCCTCCGCGGTAGCCACAAGGTAATAGGTTGGAATCGCATATTTTGTGTGCGGCAGCGAGACGCGTTTGATGGTGCATCCGGCGGCCTTCAGCGCGTCGATTCCCTTTTCGATGGCCGCACGCACCTCCGGGTCAAGGCCCTCGGCGAAGTACTCGTCGGGCACACCGATCTTCAGTCCCTCGGCAGGCTTGTCGCTTTCGGCGGCATAATCCTCAACCGGCGCTGGCGAACTGGTGGCGTCGTGCGCGTCCTGGCCGGCAATGATGCCCAGCAGCGTGGCCGCATCGCGCACATTGCCGGCAAACGGACCTACGCGATCGAGCGAAGAAGCAAAGGCAATGAGCCCATAGCGCGATACGCGCCCATACGTGGGCAGCACGCCCACCACGCCGCAAAAGCTTGCCGGCTGGCGGATCGATCCGCCCGTGTCGGTACCCAACGTGGCCACCGCCATATTTGCCGCCACCGCGGCTGCCGAGCCGCCACTCGACCCGCCGGGCACGCGCTCAGGGTCGACGGGGTTGCGCACAGGCCCGTATGCCGAGTTTTCGTTCGACGAGCCCATGGCGAACTCGTCGCAGTTGATCTTGCCGAGCAGAACCGCACCTGCGGCTTCGAGCCTGGTCACCGCTGTTGCGTCGTAAGGGGGATGATATCCCTGCAGAATCTTTGAGCCTGCTGTGGCCGGCGCGCCCTTCATTACCAGCACGTCCTTGATGCCGACGGGAATGCCCGCGAGCGGCGGCAGCGGATCGCCCTTTGCTGCCAGTGCATCCACGCGCTCTGCCTGCTCTAGCGCGCGCTCTTTGGTGAGGCTCAGGTACACGTTCAGCCGCGGATTGATCTTCTCGATCCGCTCGTAATAACCCGCCGCCAGATCTGTGGCTTTCGTGCGCCCAGCGGCAATCTCCGCGCGCAGCTCAGCCAGCGTCTTCGGTTTTTCTACAAATGTCTCGCTTGCCAACCTGAACTCCCTGTTTGACGACCAGTCCTTACGTTCCTATCTTTCAATCACCTTGGGCACCTTGAAAAAGGCCCCGTCCGACTCCGGCGCCTGTGGCATCACTGCGGTACGGCTCAGCGAGGGCACAGTCTCGTCCTGCCGCAGGCCGCTTACAAACTCTCCCAGTTCGCTCACCTGCGCCAGCGGCGCAACCGCGGCCGTGTCCAGTTCGTTCAGCTCTGCCACGTAGTCCAGAATGGCGTTGAGATCCTTCAACATGTGCACGGACTCGTCCGGCGTCAGCTCCAGGTGTGCCAGCTCTGCTACGCGCTCCACATCGTTCACCGTTACTTTTGCAGTCATTCCCCGTATCCATTCCCGGCACACACGACTCCACACCGGTTTTTTGCACGATTCCTGAAACTCAAGTATAGAACGTGGATGCATGTCCGCCACACGCGGCCAGTCTGATGCTCAATCGACGGTCAGAGTCACATTGATCACGTGCGAAACACCTGTGGAGCTGATGGTTACCGGAATCGTGTACGTGCCTGCGGGCGTGCTCTCGCTGCCGCCGAGCGGCTCTCCGCCCGTGCCACCGCTCGAACTTGTGCAACTTGAAATGCCGGCTGCAAGGACCATTGCAAGCACAACCAGCAACAGCCCCCTGCGCCTGCATGCCAATGCGAGCGGCAGCAGGATCACGCCGCATACCAGCGGCGCAGTTCGCCAGCCCGCGGAGTCTGTGCTGCTTGCGGTTGCATTCCCCTGGCCGGTGGCAATCTGTACCGTTACATTGCCCTGCACGCCTGTGCTCAACGTCTCGCTGGGGGGATTGAATGCGCACTCCGCATTCGCCGGCAGGCTGCCGCATGCGAACGCAAACACGCCTGACGATCCATTGGGCGTAATCACGAGCGTAAAGTGGGCGGTCTGCCCGCTCGATACGGTAACGCTTGCTGCACCTGACGGCGACAGCGCGAAATCGAATCCGGTGCCTGTGAGTGACACCGTCGCCGGATTCGCGACTACCGCGGAAGAAATCGTCAGCGCTCCCGTCGCCACGCCTGCCGCCGTGGGAGCGAATACTACCGCTGCGCTGCAGTTGGCACCAGCCGCCAGTGCACCGGTGCAGTTGTTCTGCGCAAGCTGGAAGGGCGCAGTGACGGCGAGCGCCACAGATCCAATTGCGTAGCTGGTTGAGTTGGTCACTGTCAGCGTCTGCGCCGCGCTCGACTGCCCAACGCCCACCACCGCGGTGAATGAGAGCTGCGCAGGATTGGTTCCGAATCCACTCGCAAGCTGCCCCGAACCGTTCAGCGGCACCTGCGCCGGCGCCACGCCAGTTGTCGACGAAGATACCGCGAGCGCTGCCGCAATCGCACCTGTTCCTGCGGGCGTAAAGACGATCTGCGCGGTACAGTTTGCGCCGCTGTTCAGAACCGCGCCGCAGGTCGTTGACTGGATCGAGTAGCTGGCTGCTGCAGGCCCGGTAATCTGAAAGCCTACATTGGCCATCGGCGCGCCGCCGCTGTTGGTCACCGTCACAACCTGGGGCGCGCTTGCTATGCCCGGCTGCTGGTTGGTAAACGTCAGGCTCCCGGGATTCACGCTGATCGCAGCCGGGGCCACGGCTGTTCCTGAGAGCGAGACCGTTTGCTGCCGCAGCGCATCTGTCACCGTGAGCGTGCCCGAGATGCTGCCCTGATGCGCTGGCGCAAACTGCACACCGATGGTGCAACTCGAATTTGCCGCGAGCTGCGTGGTGCACTCATTCGTAATGGTAAAGCCGCTGCTCACGGATACGGCAATCGATGTAAGAGGCTGCCCGCCTGCATTGGTAATCGTCAGGTTCTGCGCGGCGGAGAGCTGGCCCGTCGCCGTAGCAGGAAATGTGAGCGAAGCCGGGCTCAGAGTATCGGTCGGTGCAGCGAGGCCTACGCCCGTCAGTTCCACGCTCTGTATTCCTGCACCATCCGTCAACACAAATGTGCCGGTCGCAGGTCCGGCCTGTGTTGGCTTGAACTCGAGCTCAATCTGGCACGCCGCATTCGCAGACAGTGAGATTGTTCCGCAGGCGTTGCCGGCGATTACAAACGGACCGGTCACAACTACGGATGTGATGGGCACGGTCGCACCGGTTGTGTTGGTCACACTCAGCGGGAGCATCGCAGAGGTCGATCCCGCTCTGATCGATCCAAAGCTGACGATTTGCGGCGCAACGCTCACCGCACCCGCCGCGGTCCCTGTTCCATCCAGATCGACGGTCATCTGCCCGCCGGGCACGTTCCCTTGCACGACCACCTGCCCGGTCTGTGCGCCTGTTGCCGTTGGCGCAAACGCAACCTGAATTGCGCAGCTCCCGCCTGCAGGAACGGCTGCATTCACGCAATTATCAATCTCGCTGAAAGCTCCGCTCACGGCTATGGAGGTCACCGTCAATGCCAGGATGCCTGTGTTGTTGAGCGTGATTGTCTGCTCCGCGCTGGCGGTTCCCACGGTTTGGTTTCCAAAGCTCAGCGTCGCCGGATTCGGCGTGACTGCCGTCAGCCCCGCACTCGCGCCTGAGAGCGGGGCCTGCCATATTCCACGCCCGTATGTAGCCGCTATCAACGCCGGCGCGTTGCCCGCTACAGTGCTCAGCGCAACCACCGGAGCTTCAGGCAGCCCCGCGCCGAACAGCGACCAGCAAGCCGAAGCCGGCTGGCCGCAGCTGGCCACGTTCGTCGTGAAGTAAACACCCAGATCTGTGGCCAGATAGACCGTGCTCACATTCTGCGGATCGACGATCACGCTGTTCGCCGGCGCTACCGGCAGGTTCGACGTGAGGACAGTCCAGTGCGCGCCACCATCGGTGGAGCGATAGATCGTGCGCAGCACCTGCTTTGGATTCGCCATCCCCGCAACCGTTACATAGACCGTCTGCCCCGTAGCGTCATGCGGATCGGCATAAACGCTTGAAACATCCAGCCCATAGCCGTTGAAAGGATTGGTGTCGTTGATCACAGGATTGGATGACAGGTCCGTGACAACCGGGGCGGCGCTCTGGCTCAGTGTCACGCTCAGCACATGCCCTGCCAGTTGCGCACCTCCATCCGCGGCGCCATCCATGCCCAGATAGATCACCTCGCCGCCGCCCGGCAACGCCTGCGCCGACATCGAACGGATCAGCGCTTCGCCCTTGCAACGGGCGCTCTGCTCGCCGCTGTCCAGAACTGGTGTCACAGCATTGCTTGCGGTCCACGCCGATCCGTCTGCAGGCCCGCGCCATAACTGGCAGGTGCCAACAAGAAGCTGCGCCGCATCGAGCGGATCGACGAGAAAGGGCGCAGGCTCAGCCATCGCACCCGCGGGCAGATTCACATCGGCATCGGTCACTACCGGGCTTGCGCCAAAATCGGCTGGCGTGCACAGCGACGACTGCGAACACTTGAAGATCGACACGCCAGGCGCGTTGTTCACATACCAGTTGTCGTTGTCTGCAGAATCGATTGCCACCGGCCCGCCGTAGCCGGCGAGAATCTGCGGCCAGTCTGCTGTTGCCGCCGCGCTCCTGGCGCCCGCCGTTCCATTCACTCCAAGGCCCGCCATCATCGCATCGGGCGAGTCTGTTGAAGCTGACATGCTCACCACTTCTGCGAGCGATCCGAGCCCGCCATTGAGGTTTTGAAAGTGGCTCGCGTCAGAGCTCGAACATGCAGGTCCCGTTTCACCAATCGCGTCCATTGAGCGCCATAGCCCGCTGTCGTTGCCTGCAAAAATCTCCAGCGGATTCGCAGTATTCCATGTAATTGCATGCTGAAACCCGCCCACCTGCGCGCTCATGCAGGTTGTTGCGTTAGTGGTGTTCCGCCATACGCATCCCGCAGCCAGGCTGCACTTCCACAGATCGTTCGCTCCGGCTAGGAGCAGCGTGTCCTGTTGCGAAGGCACTGCCGCCAGCGCAAGGTTGTAGTTGCCGTTCGCAATAGTCGCCGCGCCCTCAATCGTATTGGACTCGAGAGCAGCCGTGCTCCACTGCTTGCTGAATGCGATGGCTCCGTTCCCACACGCGCCGTTGCTCAGGCCGCACTGGTCCTGCCATAGGCCCTGATCCTGGTTGTTCAGATCAACAGTCCACGCGAAGGTATCGCCGGTCACTGGATTCACTGCCAGAGTTCCGCGAAAGATCGGGCAAGTAATAGATCCGGTCGTTCCCGGATTGGCGGGACACGCCGCTGCCGTGAGCCCCGCGCCCGGTTGCGCCGCAAGCCGCGTCCATGTCACGCCATCCGTCGACTGGTAATAGCCGTGATAACGCACCGCAGCTACGAACACCTGCCGCACAGGGTTCCACACCACGGCCGTCACTGCATTTCCGTCCGGCTGGTCGAATGCATTGAGTGGCCCCTGCACATCATGACCGCTGCCATCGGTAATCTTCGCCAGATGCCATGTGGCACCGCTGTCGGTCGAGTAGTAGAGCCCTTCGTAGCTCAGGTTCGACTGGTCCGCATCCACCAGCGTGCCTTGGTATGCCTGCGAAACCGCTGCTACCACCAACTGCGGATTCACCGTGCTCCACGCAAAGCCCGCGAATCCTTCGCCAGTGAATGCGAAGTCCTGCCCGCTCAGACCGTCTTCGGCGTCGCGGGTCTCGGGAATCAGCGCCCATGTGGTTCCACCGTCGGTGGAGCGCAGAATGCCGGCGCCGTAGTAGGAATCGAGCAGATCGTTGGGATCGCCGGTACCGGCCAGAATCACGCCGGTGCCGCCCGGCTGCACTGTCAGCGCGCCAATGCTGATGGACGCATCTGCCGCGCCGCCCAGCGCGTAGGCCGTATCCGTCAGCGGCGTGAAGACGATGCTTGACGCATTCGCTGTACCCGCGTTGCTGGCAGCCCACACGCCGCCGCCCGTTGTGCCCACATAGAGCCGGTTGCCTGTGGCATCGGATGGGTCAAGCGCAACCGCCGAGATGCGCCCCGTCACCAGCCCATAAGCTGGCGTGCTCACGGCCGCAGGCCCCAGCGGTTGCCAGGTTGGCGTGGCCGGGCCCTGGCCCATGCTCACGATTCGACGGCCGGGCACACTGTTATGCCGCACGGTCAGCTGATACCCGGGCTTCCATCCGCGTGCGGCCAGAAATTGCTGTGCCGCTGCAACCCGAGGAGGAACCGGCGTCTTGGCTACCTGCTGCGCCGGGGCCGCCGCGGCAAGAACGCACACCGCCGCCACAAGGGCCTTCACCCCAGGCGTGCCGGCAGACCAGACTGCACATTGCGCCGGGGGGAAGCGCTTGCCTGCTCCGCACAGCAGCGGGGACAGGCTCAATTTCAGCGGTAACATTCGGTGGCCATGCGCATCCGTGTTCCGGCTTCAGAGCACGAAATCTACTGGATTGCGCTTGAAACAACGTGCAATTTCCGGGGAGTGAAATTGCGACCCATTATAGGGCAGGAGCAGAAATTTAGATAAGAACTATCGAATTTTGCCCCGCGGCGCTATTCAGAGACCCGGGTCTGCGCCGTTCTGCCGTTTGTAGGCTTCCGCATCGAACTTCTTTGCAATGGATGCCCCGGTCATGGGACGCACCAGCCCGAATACCGGCCGGTTAAACCATGGCCGGTCCAGTTTGCCCACAATCGCCCACGCGGTGCCGGCATAACCGTTCGGGTCGCGGCCGTCGAGTTCGTAGCGGTCGTTCAGAATTACCGCCCAGTCAAAGGCCGTGGCCGGGTCGGGAGCCCACTCGAGGATCTTTTTGCCCCAGTACATGCGCATGTAGTTGTGCATCCAGCCGGTGGTGACCATCTGCCGCTGCGCCGCGTTCCACAGGTCATCGCCTGTCTCGGCACGGTCAAGCTGCTCAAAGCTGTAGCGCACGCGTGCATCGCCTGTATGCTCCAGCAGCGTCTTGCGCGCCCAGTCTGCCGCACACTCCCAGTTGTCGTAGTTCGGCTCATGGCGCACGAATAAGACGGCGAGCTCGCGCCACGCAATGACCTGTTCCAGGAATCGTTCTTCAGTGGCCGCGCTTGCCTTGCCCTCAGCCACAGCTTTCCTGACTGCCAGCGCAACGGTCAGCGGCCCGATGTTGCCGAAGTGCAGATAGGGCGACAGGCGGCTCGTGCCCTGCTTCTCAGGATGGTTGCGATCTGTGTCATACGCTGCCAGATCGCGCCGGATAAATTCCGCAAGACGTTTGAGCGCGGCGTGCGTG
>DASZXD010000015.1:0-25228 GCA_035546015.1 Occallatibacter sp. | reverse complement strand
TGCCATCGCGACTTGGCTCAATGACTGCAGCCACCTTTTCATCCGCAAAGAACTGCGCAATCTTGTCGACCAGTCGCAGGCGCTCCATGCGCGCCCGCATGCGTGCCTGGATATCCGGCGGAATCCCGCCCCCATTGCCGCTCACTTCATATTCCGCAACCTCGTCCAGATCCTTCTCAGTGTTGCGTTCAAACAGCGGCTTATCCACCGGCGGAACATCGCGCATCGCGCCGAACAGGACAATCTTGCCGGCCAGTTTGCCCTTATACTCGTCAAAATCCTTCTCGTTCTGAATGTTGACGAACACCACATCGCCCGTCACCGGCCCCGATGTCGAAGGCGACCACGGAGTCGCCTGCACGATCAGAATCGCCGTATCGGGCGTAACCATGCGTGCCCAGGTGTTGATCTGCTGCCAACCCAATCCAAACTCGCCCCAGTCTTCGAGGTGCGCATTCTCCAGTCCGATCTTCGTCAGCGTGTCCCGCGTCCACTCATTGGCTTTCATCAAATTGGGCGACCCCGTCAGCCTCGGCCCAATCCCATCCATCAGCGCGCTGGCAAACTCCATCACGTGCGAGTGGTTCAGCCCCTCGTCTCGAATCTGCTGATACATGTTCAGGTCAACGGATTCCGTTGCCGGTTGCACTTCGGTATACGGATCGACGGCCGCAGGCTGCGGCTCGGGCGCAGCTTTTTTCTTGTCCGCGGCATGCGCAGAAAATACAGCCGCGGCCATTGCAGCCGCGGCCAGAATTGAAAGAGATTTGGAAGGCATCAACCGGGTCCCCCTGAGCGAAAATGACTGAAGAATACCGATTGCTGCATTGTAGGCGATTCATCTGCTTTACCCTGCGCCCCCGGCGCGCGGAGACACACCTCTGCTAACCTGTAAGCCATGCGTCCCCAGCCTCTCATCTGCGTTACGGATGTCGAAGCCAGCAGCCTGTGGTATCAGCGCCTTCTAGGCTGCCGTGGAGCCCACGGCGGCAAGCACTATGAGCAACTGGTAAAGGATGGCCACCTCATCCTGCAGTTGCACAGTTTTGAAGTCGAGCACCATCACGGTCCCATCGGCAATCGTGCCGACCGGCCCTACGGCAACGGTGTGCTGCTCTGGTTTGAGGTAGAGGATTTCGATCTGGTGATGCAGCGCGCTGCTGAAATGAGCGTCGAGATCGTGCTGCCACGCCATCGTAACCCGCCCGATGGCGACGGTGGCCCCAACCACTGGGAGTGCTGGATGCGCGACCCCGATGGCTACACCGTCGTGGTTGCCAGCCCGTACGGCACCGCTGATGGCACATGGCGGCCCGGCCCCGATCTGTTCGCCTGACCGGTTGAGAATCTACGGTTCAGAATTAATCGCTCTTGTCTGACCCGTCCATTCCGCTCGGCAGATCGAGCGCCACCAGCACAAATCGCGTTTGTCCATCCTTCGCCTCGTCAAACGCCACTATGTGCTGATGCCGTTTCGACCCAGCCTTCAATGACAATTCGTCAGAGTCCGAGTGGTATCCGTTGGCCTCTACCTTCATATGACCGTGTTTGTCGTCTTCGCAGGTCAACCCCTCTGACGTTGCCGTCGGCGTGCCTACAGGCCGGTTGTTCTGGCAGGTAATCACATCCCCATACCGTCCTAGCGCCTTCTTGTAGAAGGACTCTACCTGGTCCTGCTTGTCATTCGTTCCGTATGAGACCGCGCGCACGCGCAGCTCCCACTCGCCAAATCCCATGTGCACATCAGCCGATTTGTGATGATCGTCACCCTTGATCGCCTGGGCTCCCGGATACACCGGCAATCCCAGGTCGGCAGCCGTTGTCTCATCGGTATTCACGTGCACACCGCCAAACGGAGTATCCACCCGCACATGCTTGTCTTCTCCGTTCGCGCCTTTATCCACCTGCACCCGGCACCCCGCCAGCCCGGCCGCCACCGCCAGCCCTGCGAGCAACAATGCCGAACCGTAAGCACTTTTCCACATCGAGACATGCCTCATGGCCCATCTCCCTCTCGTCTTCCGATACGCCATCCGCCGCCGTATGGTTCCCTGCACCCAAAAGAAATGCCGCTGCATTTGAATCTGCAGCGGCATTTCTCTTGAATACGCGCGTTAAGCAGCCAATAGAAACCCC
Source organism: Occallatibacter sp. (assembly GCA_035546015.1). Classification (GTDB taxonomy): domain Bacteria; phylum Acidobacteriota; class Terriglobia; order Terriglobales; family Acidobacteriaceae; genus Telmatobacter. The sequence continues at coordinate 23,092 of DASZXD010000015.1, read as the reverse complement.
GGCCGCTCGTTCAATACTGATCAAGAACCGGAACCCTAGTGCGAAGGGCCATCTTCCTTGCTGCTTGTAGAAAACAGAATCGAAGCCGCAAAGACGACGATAATCACTGGAACCACAAGAAACGGGGAAGTAATACTCATCAGGCAATCTCCTCTACCACTACAGATTAGCAAATCGGGGCCCAGAGTTAGAGATCAGTTCCTTGCAGCCGTCGTGGACGACTATTCCCTATCCCCTGGTCCCTACTTTCCCGCCGGATAGTCCACCCGTATCGTCAGAATCTCGAAAGGATGAATCGGCACACGCACCGTATCGCCAGCAATCTGCAGCGGGCTTCCCTCGGGATTCTCCATCAGGTTGGTCACCGTAGCCGCAGTCGCGCCCGGTGGCACATGGAACTCCGCCGTCGCATCCTTCCCTGCCCACTCATAGGCGCGGAAAATCAGCCCGTTCGCATCCTCGGCCTTCTTCACTGCCGTCAGCACCACGTCGTCCGGTCCCACAGATGCGAACGAATGCGATGCCGGCAGTGCGCCGCCATGGTTGGTCGTCGCCACTGCCTTCAGCGTATAGTCGTACTCCCATCCGTGCCGCACCGTGAGCGCATCCTTCCACGTGCCGTTATGCGGATACAGCGCGTAGTGGAAGTGATGATGCCCCTGGTCGGCGTCAGGATCGGGCCACGTAGGCCCGCGCAGCAGCGAGAGCCGCAGCATGTTGCCCACGGCGTCGTAGCCGTACTTGTCCTTGTTCAGCAGGCTGAAGCCGTGCTTGTCGTCGCCCAGGTCGCCCCAGCGCTCCGCCTCCACCTCGAACTGCGCCTTCTCCCAGCTGTTGTTCCGCGTCGTCGGCCGCTGAATCTCCGCATACGGCACTTCGTACGTAGCAAAGTCGCTCGTCGCCGCCAGCGGGAACGCCGCCTTTAGCAGCACATGCCGCTCGTGCCAGTCGAAGTCGTTCTCCACATCCACATAGCCCGAGCCCGGCGGAATCGTGATCGTCTGCACAAACTTCGAGCTCTGCCAGGTCCGCGTCACGCGAATTGCCGGATTCGCCGACTTCGCCCCCACCAGCTCCACCTTGTCCGCTGCGTCAAGCAGCGTCGGCGTCTCGTCCAGCGTGCCCGGATCGATATTCCACGCGTCGTAGTCCTTCGGTGTGTCCTTGAAGGCCTGCAGCTCGTTGCCGCACGCGCCCTTGGCCAGCGACTCATAGCCCGCCACCATCAGGCTCGTGATGCAGCCGGTCTTCTTGTCCACCGTCACGCTCAGATCGTGATCGGCCAGCTTCAGCGTTGCTCCCTGGTCGCTCGCCGATGCAGCATCCACCGTGCCGCTGCGCTTGGCCACCACGCGCACCACCTTGTAGCCCAGCGCCGGTACATTGGCCACGTGGAACTTCAGCTCGGCCACGCCGGTCTTGGGATCGATCGACTCCGTCTCCGGTGCCTCTGCTTCCTTGCCCACCGCCGGGTCAATCACTGCCACCGAGTTCGCCGGCTCCGGCAACTGCACCGTTACATGTACGTCGCCAGAACGGTCCCAGCCCAGCGGGTTATAGACCATCACCGGAACGCCTTCGCCGTTGGTATTCACGCGCTCGGCAATCGTCTTCAGCGCATCCGTGCTGATCTCATTGGTTGACCAGCGCACAACGTCGTAGTCCTTCTGCGCGTCCTTATAGATGACCCCAATGCCTGAGCCGGCGGCAAGATCGTGGAACTGGTTGAAGAGCACCTTCTTCCAGTCCTCGGTAATCTCCGCACCCGGATAGTTGCGCCCATCCAGCCATGCCAGCGAAGACCACTTCTCCGCGTTCAGCACCTCTTCTTCCGAAGTGCGCATGTTGCGCTTGTGGTTGGCCTGTGTCGTAAACACGCCCCGGTGATACTCAAAGTAAAGCTCCGAATCCCATGTCGGAATCGAGATCTTTCCATCCACAGCCGGCGGCGGCTTATAGCCCTTCGCAATCGACTGGTAATTCCACGTCGGGCTGTCCGGCGCAACCTGGCTCTCGATCGTCGAGAAGTACGACTGCGCTGTGCCGAACTCATACTTCGGCGTCACATGCCCTGAGCCCACATGACGGAACCCCTCATCCAGAATCGCGCGCGTCGGTCCGCCGCCGTGATCGCCAATGCCGTAAAGGTCCATCATGTCCAGCATTCCCGGCGAATGCTGACGCGCAGTGGACAAATCCTCAGACAGCCGCACCGGATTCAGCGTCGTGTTCACGTAGTCGTGCGGGAAATACGCCAGCACCTTCGACCCATCCGGAGATTCCCACCAGAACAGCTTGAACGGAAGCTGGTTCGTGTCGTTCCACGCCATCTTCTGCGTCACAAAGTAGTCCACGCCGCTCTTTTTGTAGATCTGCGGAAGCTGCCACGTATACCCGAACGAATCCGGATTCCACCCCACGTGCACATCGACGCCATAGTTCTTGAAGTACCACCGCTTGCCCACCAGCAGCTGCCGCACCAGAGATTCGCCATCGGGCATGTTCAGGTCCGGCTCAACCCACATCCCTCCGACAACCTCCCAGCGCCCTTCCTTGATGCGCTGCTTGATCTCGTCGTTCATGTCGGGATACTTCTCCGCCATCCACTCGTTGTAAGCTGCGGCCGACTGCGTGTAGGTGTACTGCGGATATTCATACATCAGTTGCAGTGCCGTGCCGAACGTGCGCTTCACCACGTCGACAGTCTCTGTCCACGGCCACAGCCACGCCGCGTCAATATGCGCATTGCCGGTCAGATGAAACGTCGCCTGCGACTCCATCGGCTTCAGCGTCTGCAACTGTGCCTCCGCTGCAATCAGGCTCGCGTCAAACTTGTTCTGGTCGTGCGCATCCAGCGCGCCCAGATCGACGGCATGGACCGCAGCGTCGAGCGTCGATGCCTTGCTCGCATCGCCCGGCGCCAGCGAAGGAATCAGAATAGCCGCGGAAAGCAGTTCCTCACGCAGGTCCTCGGGATTCGGCCGGTTCTCCGGAAAGTCGATCTTCAGCGTCGCGCCGCGAAACGTTTTCACGTCCACCGTGTGCAGCAGCTTCACCGCAACCACCACGCGTTCTCCGGGCTTCGCATTGTCGAACAGCACAATGGGCTCCAGATCGTCGCCCATCGCCGTGCGCCGCCCGTTGAAGTAGATGATCTGCGGCATCGGCCCGTTCGCATTCGCGTGAAACTGGAACCAGATGCGCGCGCCCGTCAGGTCATACCCGTTCAGCGTGTCCGGCACCGTATAGGTCTGCCGGAACCACACCGCATCGTTCGGCGCCTTCGCGCCAACTGCAATGGATTGCCATGAGCTGTCATCCAGATTCGCGTCTTCGCCGTGTGCCAGATCGCCGCCGTGCATCTTCCAGTCCCCGTCTGGCAGTTGGCTCAGGCTGGCCAGCCGGTTCACCACGGTCTGTGCATCGGCAGGCAAAAGCGCAGTTGCTCTGGCAAACTCGCCGCGCTGCGCAAGCGTGGAGGAGGCGAACAACACAACCGCAGCCGGCAAAAGAAGTCGAACAGCGCTGCGGCAAGATACTTTCCAATCAGAGATCATCGCGGAGAACCCTCCGCAGCATTGTAGGCCATCACCCCTGCCCGCCGCGGAAACCCGAATGGTTCATCAGGACTATTCTCTCGATCAAAACCTGAGTCGGTACAACGGCATGTCGCGTAGCTGAAACAGCCCGCGATCATTACACCCGCATAAGATCGTCATTGTCGCAACTCTGCATGGAACTCGAATCGCGCATCCTTGCATGAAATCGCTGTAGCCACAACAATCCGTCCCGGAGGGACCGAAGGAAAATAGCCCAGGCGAAGTCTGCCGAGGCGGACGCACCCCTGGGAATACGTCTCATCAATAGACTTCAGCCCCGTAGGGGCGGCGCGACAAGTAACGAGAGCCCTTACTTCCCGCCGCCCTCCTCCAGATACTCCACATACCCCAGCAGTGCACCCCAGTGATAGAACCGGTCGCTGTTTGTTACATCGTCGCCCGAGCCAAGTATGGCGTTGTAGTTCTCATGCACATGCCCGTTCTGTGTCCACTCCTTCAAAAACAACGCATACGACTTCTGCGCAAACTCCTTCCGCGTATCCGCATCGTCATAATTCTCCAGCCCGAGATATACCAGATAATTCATCGGCCCCCAGATGCGGCCGCGCCAGTAATTCTGGTCGTGAAATGCCGGATCGTTGAACGCAATCGAAGGAATCATCCACTGCCCTTGAAACTCGCTCGGATTCAGCAGGTGCTTCTCGATCATCGTCTTCGCCTGCTCCGGCGTGGCCGCCTTTGCAAGCATGGGATAAAAATTCGTCGGCGAAAGCCGCATGCTCCACTCGCCAGTGTGCAGGTCCTTGTTCAGAAAGATGCCGGCCTTGTCGTTCCATAGCGTCGCCAGCTTCGCACGATATTTCGCCGCGCGCTCCCGCAGTTCTTTCGACTCGTCTTCTTTCCCAATTGCATCGGCAATCTCTGCCAGCGCGTCGCAGTCGGCAATGTACATGCTCATCAGCCCCACGTCGGCAAACTCCAGCACATGCTTCTGCGCATCGTAGGTCGTGTTGTCATACATCGGGCTGTTGTCCAGACCTGACTCCAGAATCGCCCCCGCACGCGTCCCGCGCGAGTCGTCATCCAGATTCTGCGGCTCAGTGCTTCCATCGCTGCCCCACGCCAGATACCCATCGATATTCCGCTGCGCCGCCCACCACCGGTTCCACCTTAGCAGCGGCTCAAATGTATCTTCCAGAAACCACCTGTCGTGATACCGCTTGTAAAGCCCCAGCACCGTAATCGCGCCCACCGGTGGCTCCGAGCGGTCAAAGCTCTTCCATCCACCCGATCGCGCATAGTTCGGCACAAATCCCTGCGGCGTCTCCTCGCGCAGAATCTCCATCGCATTCGCGTACGCCAGATCGCGGTCGCCGATCCCCGCCATCGTCGCCGCAAAGAACGTATCCCAGTCGAACAGCACATAGCCGCCCCAGCCCACGCTCCACACCCGGCTCACCGGCGAAATCACCCGCTCCCCCTCCGGCTCGTAGATCGTGTCCCATCCCAGCGTCGTCTCAATCGCATCGAAAATCGGAGCAGCTTTCCCCGCCGCCGTTATCGACTGCTTGTACGCCTCGTGTTGTCGTTCAATCGCCGCACGGATCTCCTCAACCGTCCGCCTCTTCCCCGTGCTCACGCCCACCGGAGCAACAAAGTCGGCAGAAAAATACGTCCCGCCAACCGGAATATCCGCATAGTCGCGCCCGCCTGCCGCACACGTGCAATACACTTCGATGTCGCCGCCGCTTCCATGCGTCGCAATCAAATCCCTTCGCCGCTCCACTGTCCCCATCCGGTTCCATAAAAAGCCGACAGAGACCGCCAGCGTCGGCGGGAGCGCAGACGTCGGCTTACCCTCCAGCGGCGTCACCAGCATCACCACATCATCGCCATCCCACCCGCTCTCCACTCGCCACTTGTGACCCTTCCACGCCACATCCACGCTTGTATAGCTCCCATCCCAAGCGTGCGGTCCCGGCGTCACCACCTCTGCGCCCTTGTCCAGCCGCCCGATCAGCACATTGCCCAGAAACGCATCCTGAAACTCCGTCGAGTTGTGCTTCATTCCCACATGAATCGCCAGTCCCTCCGGCAGCAGCACCTCGGCCGTCACCGAGTTCACGTCCCACGTATTCCATCCGCGCGCCAGCCGCTCCTGCACCTTCTGGTACTCAGCTGAACGCGGCGCGGCGCTCCCCACGCCCGGCGCAAATCGCGAACTCACTGCTGCTCTTTCCTGCCCTTGAGCCTGTTGCGCATGATCCGCCGCGCACAGCGCCACGAGCGAAGCGCTAAACCAAAGTAATGCTGCCTGTGAAATCCTCCGCATCGCCGTCCCTCCCTCGTGTTATACGGCTCCAGCACGCCGGCATCAGCCGCAAACCCTTGAGGCGAAAAGTCTAACAGCCATTGACCGCTGCAATCTGTGTCCCTGCCGGCGCGCCGCTGTGACCGCCATCTCCCATGCAAGTGCTCGAAAACGCTTACTGAATCCTTCCGCGCCGCTAAAACGTACACTTTCGGGGGAGTTGCGCCCATTTTGCATTTTGTTAACGTGCCTGAATAATCCACCAGGCCCGTCCTACCCTTCAGGAGGCAATCGTGGCAACTGTGGTCGTTGCACGCAACGCGGGAGCGCAACCCGAACGCCAGGCGTCAGGCGCCATTTCGCTTGCCGAAATCCTTTCCGCGCTCTCCTTCGCGCTCGACCTGACAGAAGGCGCAGTCCCCGGCCACGCTCTGCGCAGTTGCCTGCTCGGCATGCGCCTGGGCAAAGAACTCGGCCTGGACTCCTCGCGCATGGCCAGCCTCTACTACGCGCTACTGCTCAAAGATGTGGGTTGCAGCAGCAACGCTGCGCGCCTCTGCCAGATCATCGGCGGCGGTGACGAACGCCGCGTCAAAGCCGGCGTCAAGCTCGAAGACTGGACCCAGCCCTCCAAGCCCAAAGCATCCACATTCAAGCTGCTCTGGGAAACCGTTCTGCCCAACGGCAATGCCATCGAACGCGCAGCCGCTATTGCGCACATCGGCCTCACGCAGCACCGCAACAACAAGGAGATCATCACCCTCCGCTGCGACCGTGGCGCACACATTTTGCGCAAACTCGGCCTCGGCGACATTGCCGCGGAGGCCGTGCGCGGCCTCGACGAGCACTGGGACGGCAGTGGCTATCCCGACAGCCGCACCCGCCACGACATCCCCATCGAGTCACGCATCCTCGCCGTCGCACAGCATCTGGATGTCTTCGCAACTGAAGAGGGCACCGGCAAAGCCATCGAGGTCCTGCGCGAGCGCAGCGGCCGCTGGTACGATCCCGAGATCGTCCGCATCGCATCGAGCCTCCACGCAGGTTACAAGCTCTGGTGGTCTGCGCTCTCCGAAACGCCCGAGCAGGAAACCCGCAGCCGCGTCCTCGAGCTCGCTCCTGAACAGGTCAACCAGCTCGAGGCCTCTGACATCGACCTCATCTGCCAGGCCTTCGCTGATGTCGTCGACGCCAAATCCTCCTTCACCTACCGCCACTCCATGGGCGTCACCGAGGCGGCCGTTGCCATCGCCTGCAAGTTGAACCTCAGTTCTGACCGCGTCCGCCTTGTTCACCGGGCCGCTCTGCTCCACGATCTGGGCAAGCTCAGCGTCCCCAACTCCATCCTCGACAAGCAGGGCAAGCTCGACGCAAATGAGTGGCAGATCGTGCAGGGCCATCCCCGTCTCACCCGCGAAATCCTGTCGCGCATCCGCCAGTTTGGCAGGCTCGCGCTTATCGCTGGCGCGCATCATGAAAAGCTCGACGGCTCCGGTTACCCCGATCACCTCATGGGCAGTAGCCTGCCGCTTGAGGCCCGCATCATCGCCGTCGCCGATGTCTATGGCGCGCTCACTGAAGATCGCCCCTACCGCGCCGGCCTGCCGATCGAGCAAGTTGTCGAGATCATGTCCAAAGACATTCCCACCAGGCTCGACCCAGACTGCTACGAAGCCCTCATGCGCTCGCTCTAAGCTGCATCGGCATCGAAACGCTACCCACCATCAAAAGCACTGTCATCCCGGGCGAAGCCCGCCGCGGGCACGAAAATACACGCCAATCTTCAGCCGCTGCGCCTGTTCTACGCGGAGGCAAAGGTGGGAAGACACTGCGAATACTGAGTCTTTCCCGCAATCCCGTATTGACATCACCCCGTTCCCCGACGTGTAATGAAATCAGTATTGAGGGTGAAGGAGTTCACCTTTAACCGCTGTCCTCTCCGTTCAGGCTGGACAGATGATGACTCCTGGCAGGGCGTCCTGCCGTGGAGTCGCGCTCCCCGGTTCGATCCCCTGATAACACACCCAGTGATCGTCGCCAGCCGCGCAGCTGTGTCTTTGCCCGCGCCGCAGCAATCGGTCCGAGAGGAGAACCGCTTTGCAGAAATATCTGTTCATCGCCTTGGGTGGCGCGCTTGGCTCCATCGCCCGTTACTGGGTCGGCTCCGCTGTCTCCGGCCGTGTGGGAATCAAATTCCCTTACGGCACGCTGCTGGTTAACGTCACTGCCTGCGTCATCATCGGCTTCACCCTCACCTATCTCGGCAAGCGCGCTGACCTCAATCCCGCCTGGCGATTCCTCATCCCCATCGGATTCATCGGCGCCTACTCCACCTTCTCCACCTACGAGTGGGAGACGCTCTCCACGCTCCGTTCCGGCGCATATTTTCTCGCCGCCCTCTACGCCGTCGGCAGCCTCATCCTCGGACTCGCCGCCACCTGGTGCGGCTCTGCCCTGGGCGACATAATCTAGTCCGCACGACTCTCAAAAACGCAGCATAATGTTTGCGGGCAAAGGAGCTCGCAATGGAGAAACACATGCTCACCAGCGGAAAAGCCGTCAAAGTGACCATCTACCTGAGCGACGGAGCCAAGCATCACGGAGTGCCGGTCTACTCGAGCATCCTCGACTTCCTCTTTAAGAACGGCATCGCCGGCGCCACAGCTATCAAGGGCGTAGCCGGCTTCGGCGCTGCTCATCGCATCCACTCTGCGCACATCCTCGAAATCTCAGACTACCTGCCCGTCAAAATCGAGATCATCGAAACCCGCCAAACCGTCGACGCCATCCTGCCCGAGCTGGAAAAGCGCTGCGGCTCCGGTCTCATCGAAGTCACCGAAACCACCATCATCGTCCCCGCAAAAAACTGACCGACTCCCTCACTCTGTCATCCTGAGCGAGGCGTACGGAAATGGCATAGCACACACATCGGCGATGATGGCATCGGGGGATGCAATGAGGAATTTCATAATCAACGGTAATGAGTTCTTCACGCTTGAAGAATTCGCCGAACACTTCAATTCTCAAGTACTCATGGGTTCGTACCGATGGCAGGGTAACCTTGACGCATTCAATGACATTCTCCGAGGCGGCTTCGGAACTCCCGATGAGGGGTTTCGATTAGTCTGGGAGTACTCGGACCTCTCGCGCGAAAGATTGGGACATGTCGAGACAGCAGGCAGTTGGAATTTTGGTTACAGTGCTGTCACCCTTCGAACCGAAATTCAGTTGCCGCACAGCTTCAAGATGCGAAGGCTGGTAAGCGGCCGACTGTCTTCGAATGGCTTGTAGAAATCATTCAGGACCACGGTCCCGGCGGAAAGCAGAGTGAGGACGGCGTCGTTCTAGAGCTTCGATAAAACCGAGCGCCGGGTTGGGAAAGCACAAACCGCAGCCTCCCGTCAGGGAGAGCCGGGAAATAGCCCAGGGTAAAACCCTGGGTTAGCTCAAATCAAAATCCATCAGTCCCGTAGGGACGGCACGAATATACAACACAAAAATGGAGCCTCCAGACACCTCGCTTTTAGGAATCTGGGAAAGCAAGCACCCGCTTACGGCACCGAAGTAAACGGCGAAGCCGGCAGCCCATCTCCGTTGAACAAATCACAATCCGGACTGTTCGCCCATCCATACCGCACAAACACCGGCTGCGCCACATCCGGGCTCGACGCCACAATCGACTCACCCTCAATCTTCGCCGCCGCCGGCACAAACTTTCCGTCTGCGCCCGCCACTTCGAATCCCGTCACCGCCCCGCCTTTCGCCATCAGCCTGTTCGCATGATTGAACCACGCACGAATCGATGCACCCTCTGGCGTCGCCTGCCTGAAGATCGGCCCCGAATACTCCAGCTTCTCTCCATAGCTCAGCACCCGCGCCGCGCGCGCCAGACGCAACCCCACATCCAGCTTGTCCGGTGGATGCACATTATCCGGCGTGCCGATATCGATCGTCACTGCCATCGCCGTGTTCTTCAGTTCCAGCGTCTTCAGTTGCTGCTCGCGCAGCACCGCCCAATCCTCTGCTGGAGTCGACTTGAAGTTCGAAATCTGCACATAGAGAAATGGAAAATCCCCAACGCCCCACTCATGCCGCCAGTCTTCGATCAGCGTGCGGAAGACGCGCCCATACAGCGGCGCACGTTCTAGAACACTATTGCTCTCGCCCTGATACCAGATCACTCCGCGAATCGCCATCGGCGTCAGAGGCGCAATCATTCCGTTCCACAGCATCCCCGGCCCCCAGCTTTCCAGCGTCGGCACCCATGGAAACTGCGGCTCCGGCTTGCCTGCTGCCTTGGCCTCGTCCGCCAGCCGCTGTTCGTTTTTCTCGAGCAGCAGTGCATCGTTATGCTTTTCGATCATTCGCCCCCACGAGGCAAACAGCGGATTGAGTGCCGCATCTTCGCCCAGCGCCGTCATCCTCGTCCAGGCCTCGCCCGGCGTTCCGCCCCACGTCGAATCGATCACACCCACGGGCACGTGCTCGCGCTGCTCGATCTCCCGCGCAAAGTACCACGCCACCGCCGAAAAATCCTTCGCCGTATCCGGCGTCGAAGCCGCCCATCCATCCGTCTGCACATCGTCCTGCGGATACAGCGTCGCAGCCTTCTTCACCACCAGCAGCCGGATATCCGGAATCCCCGCCTTCGGCAAATCCTGCGCCGCACTCTCCGCCTGGTGCATCATGAACTCCATATTCGACTGCCCCGACGCCACCCACACATCGCCCACCAGCACATCGTCGAGCGTGACCGGTTGCCCGTCTTTCCCCGACACCTTCATCTGGAACGGCCCGCCTGCCGCGCCAGGTTTCAGATACAGACTCCACCGCCCCAGTTCGCTCGCCGTCGTCGACTCAGTCTCTCCGCGAAAGCTCACGCTCACCTGCTCGTTCGGAGCAGCCATGCCCCACACATGCACTGGCAGGTTCCGCTGCACCACCATGTGGCTTGCCAGCACCTTCGGCAGCGTTATCTCCGCCTGCGCCTGCGCGCCTGCCAGCAATACAACCCCAATCCCAGCAACAATTCCACGGAAATTCATAAACTCGATCCTCAACTTTGGCTTCTGATGCACGCGTTTTTATCCGCCGCGCGCTCCAAAACCGGAATACAATGCTTGATAACGTTAACTGAACAGCCCGCCGCACGTCTGCTCTTGCTTTATATAGGGTTATCCACAAGAGCAGCCCGCGTATCAGGCAACATTCCTGCGCCGGACGGGTCTATTACATAAGCCATGCGGCAGTCTGGCCGCTGCAATATGTTTTTTATCAAGCAGATGAGGACCAGAACCCACTCATTTATAAGCCGTTGACGGCAAGCGGGCCATACTGGGAAGCAAAAGCCGCATCTCAGCTAAGGAATACGGTGCTCCCCATGTGTACACGAGGCGTAGCTGCATTTTTGTTTACGGTTCTGGCGGCGTTTTGCTGCGCCCACAGCCGTGCACAGGCAGCTCTGCTCATGGAAGAGCCCTATGGCTTCTTCGGAGCCATGAACCCCACCGGCCACAACGCCATCTACTTCCAGCGCATCTGTGCTGACACGCCCGTTCATCTCCGCCGCTGTGAACCGGACGAACTCGGCGCCGTCATTGCACGCTACCAGGGCATTGACGGCTATGACTGGATCGCCATTCCACTCATCCCCTATCTCTATTCGGTCGAAGAGTCGAGCGAAGTGCCGGACCAGGTGAACCGCGAAATCGTCGACCGTCTTCGTGACCGCTACCGCGAAGCGCATCTGCTCTCGCTCGGTGCAAATCTGTCTCCCGGCAATCTTGTCCACGGCGGGTGGAAGCAGTTGGTCGGCGTAGCCTATGAGCGGCGCATCTACGCATTCCGTTTCAATACCTCTGAGGCCGACGACGACGCGCTCATCGACCGGCTCAACAACGACCCCAATCGTTCGCACTTCAACCTGCTCTTCTCCAACTGTGCTGACTTCGCGCGCCTCATCCTCAACTCGTACTTTCCCGGTAAGTTCAAACGCAGCTTTTTTCCTGACGCAGGCATGACCACTCCCAAGCAGACCGCCTGGAAGCTTGTCCGCTACGGTCACAAGCACCCTGAAGCCGAAGTCGCCGTCTTTGAAATTCCGCAGGTCCCCGGCTATCGCCGTCTCAGCCACGCCAACAAGAGCATTGACGAGTCCTTCATTACCACCGTCTACGCAATCCCCATCACCATCGCTAACCCCTATCTCGCTGGCGGCCTGCTCGTCGACTACATCTTCCGTGGCCACCATCACATCGTCCCTCGCGATCACCCGGTTCTCGGCCCGGAGAACCTCGCCGAATTGACAGAACTGCCCAAACCGGCTGACAATCCCGTTGTTGCGGATCAGCACATCACCGGTGCACCTTCCGCCAGTCCGGCTGCCACGCGGGTTGGCGCAGAAGCGTTCCAGCTTGATCCGCAGGAAACGCAGCTAATGCAATGAGCAAGCCAGATCAGCAGAGCTTCAAAAATCACGGACGCGTCGACCCTCTCTACCACTACCTTTCCTTCACTATCCTGGTTGCCAGTTTCATCATTGCCGCGGCCTACCTCTTCTACCATCCGCACTTCTTCACCGCATGGATCGTCGTTCTCACGGTCGTCGCCTTTATTCCCTTCTTCAGGCTCCGCACTTACGCGCTCAAGGTGCAGGACCGCGTCATCCGTCTCGAGGAGCGCCTGCGCTTGCAGGCCCTCGCTCCCTCCGAGTGGCACGCAGAGATTCACAAACTCACTGAAGATCAGTTGATTGCCCTGCGCTTCGCGCCCGACGAAGAGTTGGTGGAACTGGCAAAGCAGGCCGTGGCTGAAAATCTGAGCCGCAAGCAGATCAAGGAGCGCATCAGAAACTGGCGCCCCGATCACTGGCGCGTGTAACCGCGATAGTTCCCAACTCAAAAAAATCTGGGTGCGCAGCATACCTTTTTACTCTCCTCGCCGTCGCTGCCGCATCTCAATCTGTTCTTCCATCTCATCAATCTCCGCTCCGCCACTTCATCAACCCCTCCCAGTGAGCAGGCATCCTACCGGGCTTAAGGTCAGGCCACGTTGTGTGGCACGCCAGAATGCACGGACGCAAATTCAAAGGAGCCTCAACACGATGCAACGCATTCTCCCCCTTGCCGGACTCTCGCTCTCACTTATGCTCTCGGCACCTGGCATCCATGCGGCACAGGTCAGCCAGCCCGCGCAGGGTGGCCCGTCCAGCCCTTACACGCTGAATCACGCTGAAGTGGGTGTCTTCGCCGACTACCTGAATTTCTCTCCAGGCAACTACAGCGCCAACTATGTTGGCGTAGGCGGCCGTGTAGGATTCAACGTACATCCCAACCTGGCGCTTGAAGGTGAGATGAGCTACGACTTTGCGCGTAACTTTACCACTACATACACCACCGGATCAGGCGCCGGCGCCACCACTACATTCGTAGTCACCAAAGTCCGTCCGCTCACCGGACTCTTCGGTCCCAAGCTTCAATTCGGAACATCAGGCCCCTTCCGTGCTTTTGTCACCGGCAAGCTCGGCTTCATCAACTTCGACACCAATACTTCCGGCACCGTCTCTGGTTCCACATTCACCGGAGCAGTCGAAGGCGTCGGCGGATCGGGAACACATCTTGCCTTCTACCCTGGCGGTGGAGTTGAAGCCTTCGGCGGCCCCTTCGGCTTTCGCGCCGAAGTCGGCGACGAAATCTACCTGAATAACGGTACATACAACAATCTGCGCGTCACCGCAGGCCCGGTTTTCCGCTTCTAAGCAAGACTGCGCTTTGATTGTGCGCATTCTTCAAAGGAAATGCGCACAATCCATCACGCGCGTTCCAACTAATCGGTGATCGTATAGAGTGGCGCAAACTCCGGCGTACCCGCCTTCGCTCGTCCTGCAATCCACCGCAGCACATACACCGCAATCGGATCGGTAAGTGAGTGCGTCAGCCCATTCGGAATCACCTCGAAGATTGCGTGTGCGCCCAGATCTCTGAAATAGTCGATATCCGGCTCAAGAATCACGCAGTCTGCTCCGCCAATGGACTGCACCGTCTTCCCGTGAAACGTGAACTGCACATTGGCCTCGCCAAACTCAATCTGCTTCCAGCTCGCCGTCGCATCGGGATGAAATATCTGCGGGTTGAGTTCCGGCGCAAACACCTTGGGCCTTGTCTTAATCTGCTGCATGAGCAGCGGATCGCACCAGGCGTAGAAACGATCCTGCTTCGGGCTCAATGGATCGAAAGCATTCTGCGGCCAGTAAAACTGCTTCAGATATTTCAGTGGCGTCGTTTGCTCAGGTGTCCCCGGAGAAAAGATGATCTGGCTCATCGCCTCGCAGATGTTCAGAAAACACGCAAGCAGCCTCTCCTGTTCGAGAAAGGCCTCATACCTGTCCTTGGCTGCAGCAATCGCCGCCGGGTCGGCAGGATCAGCATTGCCCGCGATAAACGGATAAGCCGCATACACAGCATCCCATGTAGCGTTGACAAAGCTGAATCCCGGATCTTCGGAGACCAGCATCAGATCGAGAGCCGTATCGGCAGCATCGCAGAGCTTCACTGGCGTAAAGCCTGCCTGCTTGTACCCCTCGGCCCACACCACAACCGTGTAGTTGTCCCCGAAGTTGTCGAAAAACGGCAGATGGAACTCGGTCACATTCGTGCTCACAAAGTCCCTGAACTGCTGCGTCTGATTGCCGTCTGTAATGGTGACCAGAAACTGCGCCGGCTTGGTAAACAACTGCCGGCTCCCGTCGTGGATACGGAGAAGCAGCTTACTCATACATGCCACCTCGGATGCCGAATGATAGCACCGGGCCGGGGGAAAAAACTCGTGTATCTATGAATGGTGCAGCGGACCGCGGCTTCGTTTCGCTGCGGTCCTTTATTCGCCGGCGTCCTTGCCGGCAACCGGCGGCTCACTCGATGCGCCAGCCCCCTGAGCGTCGAGCGCATGCTCGTGCCGGTACAGTTCCACCGGCATCTTGCCATCCCACCACGCCCAGTTCATCGGATACACATCCGGATCGAAGATCACCTGGTAGAGGTGCCACACCACAATCGCCAGCGTAGCCAGAATCGCCTCGTAATAGTGGATCGCCGTCGCCACATCCACCCACCATCGCGCCAGCAGATTGCCGACCCACACCTTGGCCCATATCATAAGGCCGGTCAGGCCCATCAGCGCCGTTCCCCATACCAGAGCCCAATACTCGGCCTTCTCCGCATAGCTGAACCGCGCAAACTTCGGTTTCTCTCCGCCAAGCCCCAGGTAGTAGCGCATCGCTGCCCACACATCGAAGGCATCCTTCGGCCGCGGCGCCAGGTCGCGCAGCAGCTTCCGCCCTTCGCGCGCCGCCGCCACATAAAACACGTGATAGATTCCTGCCACAATCAGCACCACACCCGCCACGCGATGAATAATCCCGCGCAGATGCTCGCCCATGCCCAGCGTATGCGCAAACCACGAGTCGGGAAACTTGAGCGCGAAGCCCGTAATCACCAGGAACACGAAGCTCGTGAGCAGAATCAGATGCTGCCAGCGCTGGTTCGTCGTCATCCGCGTCATGTACGGATTCTGCATGCTGCGGATCTTCATCGCCTTGTAGCGCCAGATCACCGCGTTATGCAGAAACATCGCACCGATCACCACCAGGATAAGAACGATGTAAATCCACCGCACCCAGCGCACGGCAATTGATCCGGCATCATGCGTGCGTATACCGTCTCCCAGATGCACCTGCGTCTGCGTAAACTTTCCCGTCGCCCCCCGGTGACATTTCCCGCAGGTCACGATGAGATTGGCGCTGTTGATCGTTGACCGGGGATCGCTCGAAGGCAGAATGTCGTGCACTCCGTGGCAGCTCGAGCAGTTCGCCGCCACCACCGATCCTCCCTCGGAAGCCAGCCCGTGATAGCTGTCAAAGTAGGTGGACACGCGGTTGCCCGGCACGCCGAACTCCTGCGAAAGCCGCACGCCTTCATGGCACCGTGCACAGATGTCCCGCGAAAGATTCTGCTCCGCAACGGGAGCATTCGGATTGGCATGCGACTTGATCGAGTGAATGCCGTGGCAGTCCGTGCACACCGGCGCGAGCTGATTGCCCTTGGCAATCGCCTGCCCGTGAATGCTGCTCATGAAAGTCGATTCGATTTCGACGTGACACTTGCCGCAGGTCGCCGGCACATTCAGCTTCGAGATGGGCGATTTCGAGTCGCTCGGCGGCAGAATCTCATGCGCTCCATGGCAATCGGTGCACACCGCAGCCTTCTCTGATCCTTTGGCCACTGCGCGCCCGTGCACGCTGTCCTGATACGAGATGAACGGCTGCGCGCTTACGCCATTCGACTCCATCAGGAACTTCTGGCCGTGGCATGTGCCGCACGTCGCCGGAATATTGTCGTGATGAACCGGCGACTTCGGATCGTCCGCAGCCAGAATCTGGTGCGCATCGCCATGACAATCCTGGCAGGTGGCTGCCGCATTCTTTCCCGGCTTGCCATCCTGCGAGTGAACCCCGTGTGCATAAGCGTCCTGTGCATCTGCATGGCAGCTTGCACAGGTAATCTTTTGCGGTGGCGTCTCGTGCACCAGACTCTTCACGTCCTTGTGGCAATCCACGCAGGTAAAGAGCGAGCCGTGGACCGAGTGCTTGAGCTTGCCCGCGTCCACATAGAGGCTCTCGGTTTTTCCGCTTGCGCTCTGTGTGAGCGTGCGGTCAGAGTGGCAGGCAAGGCAATCGGAGTCTTTCAGCCTTTGTGCGGAGCTTGCTGTAGGGGCCCAGGCAAGAAGCGCAAGAATCAGCGCAGCCGTGCAATTTCTGCTTCCAGAGTTCACGAAATCAAGATGAGGCCCATAAGCGGCGGCCGCCATGATTCAAGTCACAAAAAACCTGCGCCCGCATCACAACCTGCTGCGTTGCAGCTCACTTTTCGCGATATGCGCTTTACATCGGCGCAGCTCTTTGATCGCAGCCGACAGCGATCCCTGCCGGCGCTCACTGCCGGAAATATGCGCTCAAAGTCAACACCAGAAGCGTCAACCCGATTGCAATCGCAGTGAACCCAATCACGCGCGCAAAGTTGATCAGCCAGTTTTGCGGAGCCTCCGCCAGCCTCACCTCGAGCTTCCCCTCCCTGGCCAGCCGCTGGTACTCCGTCGGCCGTTTGCTCTTGAACTCCTCTTCGCTCTCCACGCCGGTAAAGATCACCATATCCATCGGAAAGCTGTCGGGCCTCAGATGCGTATTCACAAAATGAATCGAGAAGATGAAGAGAATGGCAAGCAGCCCTTCTTCGCTGTGAATCACCAGCACGGCGTTCAGAGCCCAGCCGGGAAGAAAGTGCGCAAAGAACGGCGCAAACCACATGGCGTAACCCGAAAACCCGATCACTACCATGCCCCAGAAAACCGCCCAGTAGTCGAACTTCTCCCAATAGGCATAGCGCTCAAACCGCGGCTTGGGACCGAGACCGAGAAACCAGCGCGTGTGACCCAGGAGATCTTTTACATCTTTCCAGTTGGCCACCATCGAAGTCGGCCCCCAGAAGACTCCCTTCTCTCGATGCAGAATGCCGCGGGTCACGATCTCTTTCACGTGAATCAGAAACGCGATGGTGAGAACCACGGCGCAAAGCTTATGGAAAAAGAGAATCGCGCCGAATCCGCCTACGCCGCGTGCGAAGCCCCGTGCCCAGATGCTTTCGCTGAAGCGCATCGGCAAGCCCGTCGCCGCCAGCCCCAGAAATGTGCTGAACAGCACTGCATGCATATATCGCTGCTCGCGCGTAAAGCGCATGAAGTAGCGCTGCTTCGCACCTGCTTGCTTTTCTGTTCGAACGCTCTCCACTGCCGTTTCTTCAGGCATGATTCCCTCCATTCGTCGACTTCGCCTTGATCTGGTGGAACCGTGAGCGGATCAGCCAGAGGATGGTGTGAATCAAAAAGAATGCCAATACGCTGATCAAAAGCACGTTCATAAACAACCGGACAAAATACAGCCCCGGATTCAGCTTGCGGTCGCGCGCATTCGCGTGTGGCTGATACTGCACAAAGTGCAGGTTGGCGCCGGCGTGACACGTGCCGCACGTCTTTACCAGATTCGCCTTGTTAACCGGCGATAGCGGATCGGAAGCGCGCAGAACTTCGTGTGCTCCGTGACAGTCCCAGCAGCGCGCCGTCTCCACATATCCTCCAAGTGAGCCAAGCTGCGAGTGGAAGGTATCGCGATACGTAGAGAACTTTTCCTTGTGGCACGATCCGCAGATCGGTGTGGACTGCATGCGGAACGCCGCTTCTGTGGGCTGCAGAATAGCGTGCGCCGTGTGGCAGTCTGAGCAGACCGGAGCATTCATGTCTCCCGCCGCAATTGCCTTGCCGTGCACACCGTGCTCATAATCCGCATCGATCTTCGCGTGGCAGGTTCCGCACGTTTTGGGAACGTTGGTTTTGTACGTGGAGCTTGCCGGATCGGTGTGACGCAGAATGTGATGCGATCCGTGACAGCTCTCGCAGCTCGCTGCCACCAGCAGCCCTTCCTTGCTCAATGCAAATCCGTGGATCGAGTCCATGTACATCGGATAGGTGCTTGCCAGACCGTGCTTGTTGGCCATCCCGCCGTTACTGTGGCAAGTGCCGCAGGTCCGCGGCACATTCAGCGGGTACACGTTTGACCGCGCATCGGTCTTCGGAAAGATCATGTGTGCGTTGCCGTGACAACTCGTACAGGGATGATCCTTGCCGTCGGCGTGCACGCTTGTGCCAAGTTCTGAGGCCTCATCCGCGTGGCAGGTTTTGCATTGCACAGGTGCAATGTGATCCGGATGCGGATACTCCTTGATGTCCGCATGGCAGTCATTGCACTTCAGCCCGCCATGCACGCTGGCTCCAAAGGTCTGCCCATCCACAGAGATGTTGTGCCCCGACGAGTCGGTCATCGTCTTGTCGCCGTGACAAACCAGGCAATCGCTCTGTGCGTAAACTCGGCTGGCAACTGAGAAAATCGCTGCGCCCAGAACTCCACTTAGCAAAATGGAGCAGGCTTTCTTCCCTGCGGCTCGGATCATGCTGCCGTCTTCTTTCCCCAGGAGAGCCGGCAGTCCGTCGGTCGCGCCTGGCAGGCCCCGCAACCATGTGCCCGCCGTCACCGGCGGGCTATTTACGCAGGGGTTCTATCATTGAGATCAACGCTTTAGCGCTCTTTCCGCAGTGACACCAGTCACGGGCCGCATGTCACAGATCACAATCGCAAATCCGCGGGAAAGCGTCCCCTCCTGGGCCGGCATTGCCCCGATGCATTCGATCGACGCCCACTCACTCACGCAAAACAGAAGCGCCGCCAGCATGCACGTAACAACGCCACAAAGTTCTCATCGCACGTATGGAATCTGCTCATCTGCCGCTCAATAAAGCCTCTGGCAGCGACACTGATCTTCCACTCAGTCGACGGGCCCGCCATGCACACAGAATTCACATTCCGTCGAAACCCGTGTGCTAGCTTAAATACTGGAGTTCTTCACGAAATCATGTCTGCAATCACATCGTTTATCAAGCACCACTATCGCCATTTCAATGCTGCCGCGCTTGTTGACGCAGCGCAGGGCTACGTCGATCTGCTCGCCTCCGGCGGCAAGATGTTCGTCACCATCGCCGGCGCCATGAGCACCGCTGAACTTGGCCTTTCCCTCGCCGAAATGATCCGCCAGGACAAGGTGCACGGCATCTGCTGCACCGGCGCCAACCTTGAGGAAGATGTCTTCAACCTCGTCGCGCATAACTACTACGAGCGCGTGCCCAACTACCGCGATCTCACCCCTGCCGACGAAGCCGCGCTCCTCGCGCGTCACATGAATCGCGTCACCGACACCTGCATCCCTGAGATGGAGGCCATGCGTCGCATCGAGAACGAGATTCTCGAAGAATGGGTCCGTGCAGATCAGGCCGGCGAGCGCTTCTTCCCGCACCAGTTCTTCTATAAGATTCTGCTCTCCGGCAAGCTCGAAAAGAGCTACCAGATCGATCCCAAAAACAGTTGGCTGCTCGCTGCCGCGCAGAAGAACCTGCCCATGTTCGTGCCCGGCTGGGAGGACTCAACCCTCGGCAACATGTACGCCGGCCACTGCATCTCCGGCGACGTTAAAAAGGTCCACACCGTCCGCACCGGCATCGAGTACATGATGGAGCTGGCCGAGTGGTACACGTCCCTCACCGCCAAAACTCCGCTCGGCTTCTTCCAGATCGCCGGAGGCATCGCGGGCGACTTCCCCATCTGCGTCGTCCCCATGCTCCACCAGGACCTGCGCCGCGAAGACGTCCCCCTCTGGGCCTACTTCTGCCAGATCTCCGACTCCACCACCAGCTACGGCTCCTACTCCGGCGCCGTGCCCAACGAGAAGATCACCTGGGGCAAGCTCGGCGAAAAGACTCCCAAGTTCATCATCGAGTCCGACGCCTCCATCGTCGCCCCGCTCATCTTCGCTTACGTCCTGGGCTGGTAACCCAGCAGACAGTGAGAGCTGCGCACGGCGCAGCTCTCTGCTCTTCTCACCTCTACTGCATCGTCACCACCAGCGTGAACTGCGTAGCCACCATCTGCCCCGCAGACTGCACGGCGATGATCGGCATGAATGTGCCTTTCATCGCGGCTCCATTCGCCATGAAGATCAGCAGCCCCGATGGATTCGTGTCGCTCGCGGCATACTTCACGCCCACGCCCGCCGGCAACCCGCTCACGCTCACCACTGCGGTCTCGCTCGGCGACTGAATCTGAAGCACCACATTTACCGCCGGCCCGCCTTGCTGCACGGTTACAGTCGAGTCCGCCAGCGACACGGAGACCTGATTCGGCGCAGTCATTCCACCGCCGCCTCCGCAGCCGCTCGTCATGGCAGCAGCCAGCGTAAAAGCAGCCCACCGGCATCCCGCACGCACAGCACAAACCATGCTCATAGCGCACAATTCTTGCACAGCGGCATTGCACCTTCCATCAAATTCCATCCGCTGTTCACCTGCCGCTAGATACGCCAAACCAATTCCTGCAAATCAGATATCCATTGAACCGCGCCCCGCCGGATTGCTTGTGACGCACGGCACTGACCGGCCTGCGTTTCCGCTTTAGCCTGAACTGTCGCATCTCTTGCGCTCCGCATGGAGTTTAGGCCGATGGCGACTGCGATAAGGACCACCCCCGGCGCGATTGTGGCTGCACCTCCACAGCCCTCGCTCAGTCAGCGCGCAATCTCCCCCGAAAATCCCTGGATCGTTGCCATCTCCGTCATGCTGGCTACTTTCATGGAGGTGCTCGACACCACCATCGCCTCCGTCGCGCTTCCATACATCGCCGGCTCCATGGCCGCGTCGAACTCTGAAGCTACCTGGGTCCTTACCACATACCTCATCGCCAACGCCGTTGTTCTTCCCGCCAGCAACTGGCTCGGCCTGCGCTTCGGGCGCAAGCGCTTCCTGCTTACCTGCGTAGCTCTCTTCATCGCCTCGTCGTTCTTATGCGGCTCCGCGCCCTCGCTGTCCTTTCTGCTCATCGCGCGTGTGCTGCAGGGCGTCGGCGGAGGAGCACTGCAGCCCGTCTCCCAGGCCATTCTGCTTGAAAGCTTCCCGCCCAAAAAGCGTGGAGCCGCCATGGCCGTCTTTGGCTTCGGTGTTGTCGTCGCGCCTGTGCTCGGCCCCACGCTCGGCGGCTGGCTCACTGACGCCATGAGCTGGCGCTATGCCTTTTACATCAACATCCCCATCGGTCTGCTGGCGATCGTCATGATCAGCCGCTTCGTCCACGACCCGCCATACATCCGTGACGCAAAGCCGGGCTCCTTCGACAACATGGGCTTCGCCCTGCTCTGCCTCTGGACCGGCAGCCTGCAGATCATCCTCGACAAAGGCCAGGAGGTCGACTGGTTCTCGGCTATCTGGGTGCGTTGGGCCACTGCCCTTCTCGCGATCTCGTTTGTCGCCTTTATCGTCCACTCCTGGCGGTCGCGCACGCCGCTCGTCGATCTGCACATCATCCAGCGCAACTGGAACTTCGGCGTGAGCTGTATCCTCATCTTCCTGGTCGGCTTCGTTCTCTACATTCAGGTGTCCATGCTGCCTCTGCTCTATCAGGAAGTCCTGGGCTACACCGCGCTCACCGCCGGCATCGTCGTCGCCCCGCGCGGCTTCGGCGCCATGATGGGGCTGCCCATCGTCGGCAAACTCAGCCAGCACATTGACAATCGCTGGCTGCTCTTCGTAGGCTTCATCGTCTTCACCATCTCGTCGCTGCTCTTCTCGTTCATCAACATGCAGATCGGGCCCGGCACGCTTCTCATCGCCATCGTCGTTGCCGGATTCGGCATGAGCTTTCTCTTCGTCCCGCTCGGCAACATGGGCACCGCCACTGTGCCTAACCCTGAGATAGGCAACGCCACCGGCATCTTCAATCTGCTGCGCAACATCGGCGGCTCTGTCGGCATCTCGCTGGCTCAAACCGAACTCGTACGCCGCGCGGCATTCCACCAGACGCACCTCGCCGCCGCCGTGCCCCAATCCGGCTACGTGTTTCAGATGTACTCAAATCAGCTGAGCCACTATCTCGCCCGCCACATGGGCCACGCCGCCGGCTATCCGCTCGCGCTCGGCCATCTTTATCGCATGCTTCAGCAGCAGGCTCTGCTGTTATCGTTTCTCGATATCTTCCGCTGGTGCGCGCTGATCACGGCAGTCGCCGCTGCGCTGGGCTGGCTCTTTCGCAAAGTAAAAATTCATCACGACGGCATGCCGGATTAGAAAATCGGTATAAACCAGGTTGACGCTCTCAAGTGCAGATTTCCTCAGACCGGGCTCCGGAAAGTGATCTGTACTTTCTGGGGTGGAAGAAAACGGCGCCTTGCACGTTACCCAATACCCCACGTGAATTCCTGATCTAGTCCCGTGCCACCACTTGCGCGCAGCCTCAATCCGTAGCACGCATTCAGAAATGCGTGCCCCCCGCGCCGTTTTCGCCGTTGCCGTTCTCACCTTTGTTGCGATACATGGCCGCATCGGCATCTACCAGCAGATCGTCCACGCATTCATGCTTCGCCGGATTGAACTCGACCCATCCCACACTAAACGTGATCTCATACCCGCGTGCGACCTTCTTATTGTCCTGGTCGATCCACGCTTTCAGCCGGACAATCGCCTGCTCTGACAACGCCGGCGTAGCATCTGTCAGCAGCACGACAAACTCATCTCCGCCCAG
>DASZXD010000014.1:0-10812 GCA_035546015.1 Occallatibacter sp. | reverse complement strand
CAGGTCGCGGCCTGCCTTGGCCTGGTGCGCGGCGAGGAAACAGACGAAGTTGGCCATGTTGCCACCGCTCACGAAGAGGCCGCCGCAGCCGGTGGGATAGCCAAGCAGTTCGGCGATCCAGCGGACGGTCTGCGCTTCAATTTCGCTGGCCATGGGCGAAAGCGGCCATGCGCCTACGTTGGGATTGACTGCGGCTGCGAGCATTTCTGCCAGCGCTCCGAGCGGAGCGGCGGAGGAGGTGACGTATCCCCAGAAACGCGGATGGCCGTTGAAGAGCGAGTGATCAAAGAGCAGGCTGGCGGCGCGGTCGAGGAGCTGCGCAGGATCGTCGCCGTGCTGCGGGAGCGGACGTTCGGCGGCCAGCGCGCGGCGGACTGCGGCGGGCGGCTCGCCCGGAGTGACAGGGCGCTGCGGGAGCGAGTGGAGGAATTCGGCAATGCGATCAACAAGTTGATGGCCCAGTTCACGAAACTGGTCCGGTGCGATTTCCAGAGGCGATTCGCGTTTTACCTGACTCTTTTGCTCAGGCATTGTTGCCTCCCTGTCTGGACCCACCAAGTTTCAACTTATCGTGCGATGGATTCAAGCCAATTTTCTTTATACGTGGCTTGCTTTATCGGGCCGACTGAACTATTGCGTCCACGACTTGCTGCGGAGTCAGCGCGTCGACGACGATCGACACGTGTGCGGCGCGATAGAGCGGGAGGCGGCGCTGATAGCGGCTCAGGAGGTTGGCGCTGTCGGCGAGGATGGGTCGGGTGTGCTCGGTTCCGGCGCACCGTGCAAGCGTGGTTTCCAGAGCGACTTCAAGATGCACGAGCAGCGTGCCGGGTGATGTGAGCAGCAGGTCGCGGGTTTCTGCGCGCTCGATTGCGCCACCGCCGAGAGCGAGGACGAGCGAGCCAGACGAAACAAGGCGGGCGATGGTGGCGTGCTCGATGTCGCGGAAGCGGGCTTCGCCGTGGCGGGTGAAGAGCTGGGCAATGGTGCAGCCGGCTTCGGACTCGATGACGTCGTCGACGTCGACGAAGCGCCAGCCGAGACGGGCAGCGAGCAGCGGGCCAACGGTGCTTTTGCCGGAGCCCATGAAGCCAGTGAGGACAATGCGGCGTGGCAGGTTTTCTGTGGCGGATTGATCGGGGATGGTCATTCGTCCTTGATTTGCATCTGCAATTTCCCACCTTAGGGCAAGAACAAGAACGCGCCGCAGGTGGGGCACCCGTGATTTGCAACTGTTAGGAGCTGCGGTCACTCGCTCAGTATAAGTTTTCAGGCCAGGACCATGACCATGGCTCCGGCAGTGATAAGCAGGCCGCCGAGGATGGCTGCCGTGTTGACCTTTTCACCGAGAATCAGCCAGGCGAAGAGCATGACCAGCGGGACAGAGAGCTTGTCGAGCGGTGCGACGCGCGAGGCGGGGCCGAGCTGCAGCGCGCGGAAGTAGCAGAGCCAGGAAAGGCCGGTGGCGAGGCCGGAAAGCGTAAGGAAGAGGATAGTGCGGCGGTCGAGCGCGCGGATCTCGCCGTGCTTGCCGAGCGCGATGGCGATGCCCCAGGCGAAGACGACGACTACGGTGGTGCGCAATGCTGTGGCGAGGTTCGAGTCAACGTGCTCGACGCCTACTTTGGCCAGCAGCGCAGTGGCAGCAGCAAAAAGAGCTGATAGGAGCGCCCATCCGATCCAGCTTGAGGTCCAGGTCATGGGATTATGCTACGCGCACGCCGTCTACACTGGGTGCATGGAGACGGGGCGCGCGAGCAAAACTGCGCTGAGTGTGGCGCGGCGGCGCGCGGTGCACCAGCTTCTGGATCAGCCGCCTGTGCTGCGCGATCCGATTGCAATTCCATTGCTGGGTGCGCACTTCGAGTTCGACCGCGAGCGGGAGATGCACCCGTTTTCGCGGGCGTTTCGCGCGTTTATGGCCACGCGGAGCCGGTATGCGGAGGATCATCTGGCGGCGGCTGCGACACAGGGCGTGGAGCAGTATGTGGTGCTGGGCGCCGGGCTCGATACCTTTGCTTATCGCAATCCATTTGCGCAGATGCGGGTTTTTGAAGTGGATTTTCCGGCGACGCAGGAGTGGAAGCGGGAGCTGCTGCGGGAGGCTGCGATTCCCTTGCCTAACGGACTGATCTTTGTGCCGCTGGACTTTGAGCACAAGACACTGGCGGCAGGGCTGGCAGACAGCGGATTCGATGCGGAGGCGGCCGCGTTTTTCAGCTGGCTGGGCGTGGTGCCGTATCTTACGCTGGAAGCATTTCGAGCCACGCTGGAGACGATTGCGCGGCTGCCTGCGGGTACGGGCGTGAGCTTCGACTACGGCGTGCCGCGGCATGCGCTGAGCATGCTGGGAAGGATTGCCTTCGACAGGCTCGCCGACCGGGTGGCCAGGGCGGGCGAGCCGTTCCGGCTGTTCTTTACGCCGGAGGAGTTGGAGAGCGAGTTCCGGCGGGCGGGGTTTCACCGGTTTGAGGATCGCGGATCAGAGGAGTTGAACACGCTGTATTTCGCGGGACGGGCGGATGGGCTGAAACTGCCTACGCAGGGAATGGGGCGGATGGCTACAGCATGGGTGTGAGGGATTGTGACTTGAAAGGCTCCAAACATTTGCGGTTCTGCTTTCCGAGCAAATCTTTGGAAACTTCTCTCAGGGCCTAAAGACCTCGTCCAGTCAATCTCAGGTACGGCACGGCCTAAGCCGTGCCCTTTCAAGCCATCGAATATCTGGCAACGGTTATTTGTCGAGAATCTGATGCAGGCGCTCGCGCTGCGCGGAGATGTCATCGAGCGCGTTCTGGACGCGGGCGAGCATATTCTGCGCTTCGGCCAGGTAGGCGGGCAGGGCGTTCCACCACTTGCGCACGGCCTCCTGCTGGTCAAGCATGGCGAGCGCGGTGCCTGCTGCGGCTGTAACCAGGCCGGCGCGGCGCTGGCCACTCACCAGCAGCGCTCCGCCGGTGGCGAGGGTTCCGGCGGCGGCAAGCGTGACCCAATTCATGGATTTGGGGCCGCAAGGGCGCGGCGCTGCTTCAGATGTGCTCTCAGGCTTGGAGAGAGGGACAACCACCATTGTTACTCCTTCGGTTTGCGGTGCATTCGCGAACACACAAGTATCGCGCAAATTTAAGAGACCGCAACAGATTTTCGTTCTGTCGAAACTGTGGAGAATCCGGACTCTATCCTGACTTGGATGCGCGGGACTCAGTCGAGGTCGAAGTCACGGAGCGGTTTGACGTCAGGGGCGTCCTTGGCCTTGCGCAGGGCTTCAGCAAACTTCTTTTCGAGCAGGTCGGCCTTGTTGCGTTCAGCGTCGACGCTCTGGCGGAAGATAGATTCCTTGCGCTCGTCCTGCTCGCGCATGGCTTTGGCGGCCATTTCGAGGTCCTCAAAGGTGCGCTTGCGCGGCGCTGGTGTGTGGCTCACCACAAGGCCCGTAACCGCATCGATCTTGAGCATTGCCCCGCAGTCCGGGCATGCCACCTCAAAGATTTTGTTTTTCGATCCTGCCATAACAGAGAAATTGTAGGCGTTTGCGGTGGGAGTTGCACAGTCTGTGGCGGGATTGGAAACAACACCTGCACGGCGCAGGCGTATCGTGTAGCGGTGAATGTGGTTGCCAGAAAAACTGTAATCGGTAGATGATTGGATGAGAAATCCTTTACACACTTTGACGCCAGGCCATATTGAGCCAGTTTGAGTGGAGCACAGCCGGCAGATCAAAGTCCTTTGATGGGCCCTGAAATGTTCTGAAGATAGATGAAGGCGCGCCATGTCTTTCCCCCCAAACGACTTGTACCGGTTCGACGAGTTCGAATTGAGCCGCTCGCGACGCACGCTGACGAGAAACGGCCTGCCGGTTTCACTGCTGCCAAAGACTTTTGAAGTGCTTTTGTGCCTGGCGAGCCATCCAGGGCGCGTGGTTGGGAAGGATGAGATTCTCAAGGCAGTGTGGCCCGAGTCGTTTGTCGAGGAGAACAACCTGACGCAGCACATCTCGCTGCTACGCAAGGCGCTGATTGACCGGGCCAGCTATATCGTCACAATTCCGGGACGCGGATATCAGTTCACAGCCGACGTGACGATGGAAACGGCGCCTGACGCGGTGGCGAAACCGGAGGCTGCTCCGGAGAGCGAGTCTGCGCATGTGAGTGCGGGGGATTCAGGCGCTGACGCCGCAACGGGGTCAGCACCGGCCTGGTTTGCGCGATTTGCGGGCGCCGTTCCGCGCTGGGTGTGGCTGAGCACGGCATTGGTGGCGGTGGCAGGAGCAGCTGCGGGAGGTGTTTCGGCGTGGAAGCGGTGGGAGACTCCGCCGGAGATGCGGCGGGTGATGGTGGCCGACTTTGCGAATTCGACCGGCGATGCGACATTCGACCATACGCTGAAACGGGCTCTGGAGATTGACCTGGAGCAGACGCCGTATATCGATGTGATGAGCGAGCGCGAGGCAATGAACACGCTCGAGCTCATGGGGCGCAGTCCGAAGACTGCGCTTTCGCCCGATGTGGCGCGGGAGATATGCGAACGCAGCAACCGGCAGGTACTGCTGACGGGCAATGTTCTCTCCGTCGGCCGAGAATATCTGCTGACGGTTGAAGCGGCGGATTGCGCATCAGGCCGGCAACTGACAGCGGCGAAGGCCGAGGCGGAGAGCAAGGAAAAGGTGCTGGCGGCACTGGATACAGTAGCCGAGCACGTGCGGCGCGGGCTGGGCGAACCGAACAGGTCGATGGAAGACTACCAGGTGCCGATCATGCAGGCGACGACGGCGTCTCTGGATGCGCTGCGGTCGTACTCAATTGGGCAGTCGATGGATGCCGAGGGGAAGAGCGAGACGGAGACGCTGCCTTTTTATCAGCGCGCTGTGGAACTGGACCCGCAGTTTGCCATGGCCTATGGCGCGATGGCCAACGAGTACTACAACCTGAGCGAGCCGAGGCTGGCGGCACAGTTCTACAAGAAGGCATTTGACCTGAGCGATCGGGTGAGCGCGAAGGAGAAGCTGATTCTCGCGGCGCACTACTACTCCGAGGGCGTGCAAGACATGGAACAGGGCGTTAACACCTACCGGCAGTGGACGGAGGCGTATCCCAACGACTGGGTGCCGTGGGCGAACCTGGCCAATGACTACACGCAGATTGGGCAATATGCGCCAGCGATTGCCGCGGGCGAGCAGGCACTGAAGCTGCAGCCGGACCGGGCCATCAACTATAGCGTGCTGGTGAGAGCGCTGATGCGGGCGGGGCGGTTCAACGATGCGCGGCAGACGGGAGCAGAAGCCATACAGCGCGGAAGAGATTCCGCAGGACTGCATGCTTCGCTTTTCGAAATGGCGACGATGAGCGGCGATGCAAAGGCGATTGCCGCCGAAATGCAGTGGGCCTCGAATCACAGCACTGGATGGTATGGGTGGTACTTCGCTTTTGTTCGCGCAGAGGCTGCAGCGGAAGCCGGAAAACTCGGACAGGCAGCCGAGCTGTTTCAAAGTGCCTGGGAGACCGCACAGAACGAAAATCTGCAGGAGGCGGCGGACGACATTCTGGTGTATGAAGCGGGTGTGGAACTGAGCTTTGGGCTGCGGCAGGCGGCGCACGCAGCGCTGGAGCACGTGCACGATGCGAATGGCGATTCGGCAGACCTGGCAGTGGAACGCGCCGAGCTGGGCGACATTGCCGCGGCTGAGCGCTTTCTGTCCACACACAGTTCGGATGCGCACGGCGGCACACTGATGGCAGATGTGGACCTGCCACGGATACGCGCCAGTGTGGCGATGGCGCACAGCAAACCGCTCGATGCAGTGGCGGCACTGGAGACAGCGCGGCCGTACGAGCTGGCCAGTTATGCAGTGCCCGATGAGCGGGCTGAAGCGTGGCTGAAAGCGTCAAGACCGGAGATGGCTGCAGCGGAGTACGAGAAGATTCTGGCCAACCCGGGAGTCGATCCGCTTTCGCCGTTGTATGCAATAGCGCACCTGGGCTTGGCGCGCGCATATGAGCGCGAGAATAAGCTTACGGAAAGCCGCACGGAGTATGAGCGATTCTTTGCGGCATGGAAAGATGGGGATAGCAATGTGCCGGTGCTGAAAGCAGCGCGGACGGAGTATGCGCGGCTGAATAAAACCGCGGCCAAGTAAGCAGTCCGCTCGGCGTGACTCAGGATTTTGGGGCAGGCCCGATCGTTTTTCTTACCAGACGCCGACAAAATGGCGCGAAGGATTCCGGCCGATCGAAGAACTGCTCGACAAACGACCGGAAGAATGAACTTGCCATCAGAGTTGCGGCGGCAATCTCGGAATCGACATCCCGAGCTATTCTTCCGAGCTTCTGTTCGGCTGCAATGTATCTGCGCAGGCGCGCAATTGCACCGTGGGGGCCCTTGCCGCGGTCGTTGAGGAATTTACGATAGCCGGCCAGCAACGCGGGCTCGGCAAACAACGCGCAGACCATGGGCGTGACCCGCTGATGAAAGGCAAAGATCGCGGTGAGCGCTTTCTCGAGGTTCGCCGCAGGGGTAGCTTTCCCTATCGCCTGCTCCAATTCGCGCAACGGCATGAGCATATCCGGCAGGCTCTCTTCGAGCATTGCCAGAAGAAGCTGGAGGCGGCTCTCAAAGTGCACATAAAGAGCGGCTTCAGAGCATCCGGCCTCTGCAGCGATCGCTTTAGTGGTGGCGTTGGACAGGCCACGAGTACGGATGAGCCTTTCGGCGGCGGCGAGAATCTGCGGCCTTCGGCTTGGACGGCCTCTCCTGGGCTGCGGCTTGGGTTCCATGAATCTTCAGTGTGACAGCTGCGACCGATTTTCTTCAATCGCTTGACGGATTCGATGCAGTTGTATTATTTACTTTAGTGTTTACTCACTTATATCAGGAGGCGATATGCGAGAAACAAAACTGGCCAGACTCATCATGACTTTCGTCCTGATAGGCGGCAGCGCTCTGTCGTTCGTACTGGACTGGAGTCCGAACCATCTGCTTAACCCACTGTGGCATCCGCATGCGCGGTTTCACGGAGCATTGCTGCTGTTTCTGCTGGCCGGAGTGTCGGCGATGGGGACGTGGCTGTTGTGGCGGCAGTCTAAGGAGCCGGGCCTGGCCTTCAAAGCAGCGATTGCGATTGCCGTCTCATATTGGACTCCGCTTTTCTTTATTCCCTTCGTTCTGCCGTCATCAAGCTGGTGGGCGGGAATTCCGGGGCACGAGCCGCGATTGGATGGAATGGTGTTTTATCCGAACCTGGCGGTGGCCGGCGTGTTTTTGCTGCTCACGGCCGTGGCGGGCTGGCTTGCGCGGGGCGCGGATGAGGAGCTGACGCACATGCCAGCGCGATGAACGGGCCTGCGCGCTGCCTTGACACGAGCGCGGCACGCCACTAAAGATGATTGCGCCGGAATATGGGAGCAAATCGCTTTGCTCTCGCTCAGGCACGGCACAGGCACGGTACGCCGATCTCATCATTCAGGAAGTTCACCATGCAATCTCATCTGCCTCATCGGCTGCTGTTGATGGCCGCGCTTCTTACACCTAGCGTAATCGCGATGGGCTGCAAAAATTCGACGCCTGCGCCTGCGCCAGCCGCGAGCAACCCAGCCAACGATGTAGCCGAGGTTCCGCTGAAGGTAGATAAGCTCGATCCCTCGATCGACAGCATTATTTCCGCCGATGCGAAGCTCGAGCGCGTAACGACGGGCTACAAGTGGGTGGAGGGACCGGTGTGGGTGGGCGACAGCCTCTATTTTGCCGAGATTCCATCGAACAGCATTCGCAAGTGGACGCCGGGACAGGGCGCGAGCATCTGGCTGCAGCCGAGCGGCTATAAGGGATCGGCACCGTATGGCGGGCCGGAGCCGGGGACGAACGGCATGACGCTCGACGCACAGGGAAGGCTGACGGTGGCGGGGCATGCGCAGCGCGACGTGCTGCGGTTTGAATCGCTCGATCCGGCGCAGGCACCGACGGTGCTGTCGGACTCTTATGAGGGCAAGCGGTTCAACAGCCCGAACGATCTGGTGTACAAGTCGGATGGATCGCTCTACTTTACCGATCCGCCGTATGGGCTGCCGACGCAGCATGATGACGACCCAATCAAACAACTCAAATGGAATGGCGTGTATCGGATTCCGCATGTGCTGGATCACAAAGCGGGTGCACCGGCGGACAATGCGCATGTACAGCTGCTGGTGAAGGATCTGACGCGGCCGAATGGGATTGCGTTTTCACCGGGTGAGAAGTATCTCTACGTGAACAACTCTGAACCGAAGAAGATTTGGATGCGCTACACGGTGAAGCCGGACGGCACGGTGGGCGATCCGAAACTGCTGTATGACGCGACGAAAGACCCTCGCGTTGGCGCGCCCGACGGCATGAAGGTGGACGTGAACGGCAACATCTACAGCGCAGGGCCGGGCGGCGTGTGGATCTTTTCGCCCGAGGGCAAGCCGCTGGGCACGATTGACGTGCCTGAGCGCGTGGGCAACCTGACATTTGGCGGGCCGGACCGGAAGACACTGTATATTGCGGCGAGCAGCAGCATTTACCGGATCAATGTGAATGTTGCGGGCGAGCCGCTGGTGCAGACGAAGTGAAGCAGCATCAGTTCGCCGCAGCG
This sequence comes from Occallatibacter sp., assembly GCA_035546015.1. Lineage (GTDB taxonomy): Bacteria > Acidobacteriota > Terriglobia > Terriglobales > Acidobacteriaceae > Telmatobacter. Next base: position 2,207 of record DASZXD010000014.1, on the reverse strand, counting down.
GATTAGCCGAGTTAGGGTTCGTGCTTTCCCACCCTTTCGCCAAGAGCGCGAAAGGATGGGGCACGGTATATTCGCTGACTCGCGGACTTGCTAACTCGCCGACTTGCTGCCTTATGTCACTGGCCCTGGATTGAAGAGCACGAACTCATTGTGCAGGCCCCAGTGGTCGGCCCAGGTTTTTTTGCGGCCGCCGGCTACATCCAGGATCAATCGAAAGATTTCCCAGCCTACATCTTCTACCGTTGCGTTGCCGGTAGCGATGCGGCCTGCGTCAATGTCGATGAGGTCGCTCCATCGCTGGGCAAGGCCACTGTTGGTGGAGACCTTGATGACCGGCGCGACGGACAGTCCATAGGGCGTGCCGCGGCCGGTGGTGAAGATGTGCATGTTCATGGAGGCGGCGAGCTGGAGCGTGCCACAGATGAAATCGCTGGCGGGGGTGGCGGCGAAGACGAGGCCCTTTTGCGTAACACGCTCGCCGGGGCCAGAGACAGCCATGAGCGCGGTGGTGCCGGATTTGGCGATGGAACCCATGGCTTTTTCAACGACGTTTGCGAGTCCGCCTTTTTTATTGCCGGGCGTGGGATTGGCAGCGCGGTCGGCTCCGCCTAGACGAAGATAGTCGTCGTACCAGGCCATCTCGCGGACGAAGTCGCGCGCGACTTCGGGTGTGGCGGCGCGGGCGGTGAGCAGATGCGCGGCGTCGCGAACTTCGGTGACTTCAGAGAACATCACGGTTGCGCCGGCGCGGACGAGAAGATCAGTGGCGAAACCAACGGCGGGATTGGCTGTGACTCCAGAGAGCGCATCGGAGCCGCCGCATTGCGTGCCGACGACGAGATCGGATGCGGGGCAGGTAACGCGGCGGCGTTGATTTAATTTCTTGAGCTTCTTTTCGGCAAGCTGCATGATGTTGGCGACGATCTCGTTGAAGCCGTGCTGCGCGTCCTGCATGACGGCGACGGAGGGCTCGTCTTCAAGCACGGGCAGTGCACTGGCAGGAATGAGGCGCACGGGCTGCAGCTTTTCGCAGCCAAGACTGACAATGAGAATCTCGCCGCCGAAGTTGGGATTTAGCGCTAGGTTGCGCAGCGTGCGGATGGGTACGGCTGCGCCGGGCGCGTCGATGGCGACTCCGCAACCGTAGGGATGCGTAATGGCGATGACGTCGTCGACGTTGGGATAGTGCGGAAGAATTTCGGCCTTGATGCGCTTGACGGCGTAATCGACTGTGGCGGCGACGCATTGAACCGTGGTGCTGATGCCGAGAATGTTCTTCGTTCCTACGGAGCCGTCAGCATTGCGGAAGCCTTCAAAGGTATAGCCTTCTAGCGCGGGCAGCGGCGCGGGGACTGCGGTGGCGAGCGGGCAGTCATCGAGCGAGGGCGGCTCGGGCAGGGTCATGAGGCCTTCGTGGACCCAGCTTCCGCGCTGGATGTCGCGGCTGGCATAGCCGATGACGACGCCGTAGCGATATATCGCGTCACCAGCAGCGAGATCAGCGAGTGCGACTTTGTGCGCTTCAGGGACGGCGTCAATGAGCTCAAGGCCGCATGGGAAGCGACTGCCCGCGGCGAGGCCTCCGGGATTCACGACGACGGCGACGTTGTCGCGCTCGTGCACGCGGATGTAACGAGGCTGGAGAACTTCGTTGGTCATCATCGCACCAGGCACGGCCGCTTAGGATCGAACTGCCAACCGGGGATGAGAAACTGCATGGCGGTGGCGTCGTCGCGTGCGCCGAGGCCATTGGTGTTGTAGAGTTCGTGGGCGCGCTCGATGGCGTCGAGATCGAGTTCGATGCCGAGGCCGGGGCGCTCAGGGACGGCGATGAGTCCGTCTTCGATCTGAAATGGGTTGCGCGTGAGGTGCTGGCCGTCCTGCCAGATCCAATGCGTGTCGACTGCGGTGATGTTGCCGGGCGCTGCGGCAGCCACGTGCGTGACCATGGCCAGCGAGATATCGAAGTGATTGTTGGAGTGCGAGCCCCAGGTGAGTCCATGATCGCGGCAGGTCTGCGCTACGCGCACGGAGCCCTGCATGGTCCAGAAGTGCGGATCGGCGAGCGGGATGTCGACGGCGTGGAGCTGGATGGCGTGGCTGAGCTGACGCCAGTCAGTGGCGATCATGTTGGTGGCAGTGGGCAGGCCGGTGGCTTTGCGGAACTCGGCCATGATCTCGCGTCCGGAGAAGCCCTGCTCTGCGCC
>DASZXD010000013.1:0-19405 GCA_035546015.1 Occallatibacter sp. | reverse complement strand
CCGCAAGACTGTCGTGCCGTTTGATTGCCTCTTCGTACCAGGACTTTGCCAGTTGTTCGTTCCGGGGCACTCCATCTCCGATGTAATACATATCGCCTAGATTGGTCATTGCGGAGCTGTTGCCATGCAGTGCGGCCTCGTGGAAGAGATGCTCAGCCATTTGTGGGTCGCGATTTACCCCTGTGCCCCAGAAATATGCAACTCCAAGATTCACCTTGGCATCAGCATTTCCATTCGCGGCTGACAACTGAAACCAATGTACTGCGCGAGAAGTATCTACAGGGACGCCGATTCCGACTTGATAGAAATAGCCGATTTGATTTTGCGCCGAAGCATCACCTGCATTCGCTGCCTTTTCGTACCAGTACGCCGCTTGCACCTTGTCCTCTGGCACGCCTTGTCCATCAAAATATGCATCTCCCATCGCAAGCTCGCTCGAGATATCTCCGCGCTCCGCAGCAGACTGCGTAGTAAGGAGGTTTGTGCCTCTCGCCGGGGTTACATGCATGATGCATCCGCTCACAAAGCATAGACCGATCATCACGGTTTTGGAAGGTACGAGCTTAGAGAAGAAGTACTTCGATTGCATACGCTCACTCCGACGAGAAGTTGCTACCCGCATGGTTATACGACTGCAGCTTAGCAGCGAGCAGATACCTGTCGTGGAGTGGAGTTCAAGGGAAAACGTGACTCGAACTGAAGAGAACGTGCGCTCATCGCATATAAACTTCTATTCGTCACAAAATCATACTTAAAGTGTTTTGGACAAACCGGGGACGCGTGCCAGGTCATGCGCCAAGCCGCGATGATGCTTATGCAGTGGCGATATATGCATCGTAGCGATCCTGGATCACTTTATACTGCTTTGACATGCGCTGGCGAGTTGGCTCCATGTCGATTGTCAGGAACTCGCGGTTCTTCATAACAACCTTGCCATCGATGACCACCGTGCGTACGTTCATGCCGGTAGTCATTTCAGCAAGGGTAACGAGCGGGTTGAAACTTGGATATTGGTCGAAGTCATCGCGTGCCGTCAATACAATGTCAGCGAGTTTACCTACTTCGAGGCTACCCGTCTTATCTCCCAGATGTGCCGCTCGAGCGCCGTTTCGCAGCGCGTATTTCAACATCTCCGGGTAACTGATCGGTCCCTGCGCGTGATAGGGCATGCCGTATTCAATCGTCTGACCCATTACTGCATAGCGCATGACCTGAAACATATCGAGTGTGCCGCGTGAACCGGGACCATCAGTGCCAAGCCCGACCCTTATGTTCTGTCGCACCATATCAAACATGCGGTGGGGTGCAAGATAGTAGTTGTGAAATGCGCAGTGACCGACCGAGACGTCGTGCTTTGCGTAGAGATCGACTTCAGGAGTGGTGAGCAGAACCGAGTGAGCGCAATGCATGCGACTATTGAAGATGCCGAGTTTTTCAAAATACGCCGGCGGACGGAGTCCATAGTTTTCGATCGCGTAATCCACCTCATATGTGCCTTCAGAGAGATGCGTATGAATTACCGTATTGAGTTCGTCCGCCAAGTGCGACATATTTACGCGGAGCTCTTCAGTGTTGACCAGAATCTGGCGTAGCGAGAGCCACGCATTCACGCGTGGATGATTCTTCCACCGCTTCACCAATGCTTCATTCTCTTTCAGCGCCTGCTCTGTACTCATGATGTGCGATTTGGGTAGAGGACCACCTTCTCCGTCCATATCGCAGGTATTGAGTGAGATGCGTCCACGAATGCCGACATCGTTGGCCGCACGGCCCATTTCGTCAGGATGGGGCCCTCCGGCCTCGAGGAAACAAGTGGTTCCGGCGCTGATCATCGATGTGTAACCAACTATGCCGCTGGCATATACGTCGTCTGGTTCAAGGCCGCTCTCGAAGGGAATAAGAGACTTCTTCCAGCCTGGCCCCTTACGACGCGACATCTTATGTACACCGCGTAAAAACTGCTGCGCGGTGTGATAGTGGGTATCCGTGAAGCCTGGCATGGCGATGAGGCCCGACGCGTTGACCGTATCCTTCGCTGTAAACATGGTTTTCGCATCCTCGGCCTTACCCAGCCAGGCAATGGCATTGCCCTGTACAGCGATGGCGCCGTCAGAAATAATCTTGTCTTCATTGTCAAAGGTGACAATGTCTGCTCCCATGATGAGGAGATCTGTCGATTGAGGGCCGCTCGACATCGCGGGATCGCCTGTCTTATTCGGCATTTTGCCCAGAGCCGGAATCGCTGCTCCTGCAGCCACGCCAGCCATGGCAGAAGCTGCAAGAAACTTACGCCGTGAAATTCCATCTGACGTTTCCATGGCAAATCTCCCTTCAAGCAAATATGCAGTTGGAGCATCGGCAGAGCTTGGCGAAAATCAATGCGGTGTGTGACTGCGATCCAGTTGTGCGTTATAGCGATCCATAATGCTTGCATATTGCTTCTCGACGTGCAGGCGCATTGGTTCGAGATCGAGTGAGATGAACTGACGGTCTTTCATTACAATGCGTCCGTCGACAATCACCGTGCGCACGTCGCGCCCATTTGAATTTTCAGACAATGTGATCAGCGGATCGACGACAGGGTACTGGTCGTAATCCGATGACGATACCAGGACAATGTCCGCAAGTTTGCCCGCTTCGAGGCTACCGATCTTGTTCTCCATCCTCGCTGCACGCGCGCCGTTTCGGCACGCAATCTTGAGCATTTCTGGATAATCAATAGGCGGACCAGCATGGTAGAGCGTGCCGTTGACGATCAACTGCCCGAGCACGGCGAAGTGTGCCACTTCAAAAAGGTCTAGCGTACAACGGCCGCCAGGGCCGTCTGTACCTAGTCCGACACGGATGTTCCGGCGCACCATCTCAAACATCTGGTGATAGCCGATTGCGTAATTGCCAAATGCGCAATGACAGATCGAGACATTGTGCTTGGCATAAAGCTCGATCTCTGGCAGCGTAAGCAAGACCGAGTGTGCGCAGTGCATGCGATCGTTGAAGATGCCGAGTTTCTCGAAATATTCTGGCGGTCGCAAGCCATAGTTCTCCATCGAGTAGTCAACTTCATACGTGCCCTCAGAGAGATGCGTATGGATGTGCGTATCCAGCTCGGCAGCGAGATGCGACATGCCGATGCGCAATTCCTCAGTATTCACAATGATCTGACGAAGCGAGAGCCATGCATTTACGCGGGGATGATCCTTCCATCGCTTGACCAGCGCCTCATTCTCCTTCAGCGCCTGGCTGGTCGTCATGCGATAGTTCGCCGGGAGCGTATCGTCCATGTCCATCGTATTAAGAGCGATTCTGCCACGAATGCCGACGTCATTTGCGGCGCGGCCCATCTCGTCCGGGTGTGGTCCGCCTGCTTCGAGGAAACACGTGGTGCCTGCACTAATCATGGAAGTGTAGCCAGCAATGGCACTGCAGTAGACATCTTCAGGTTCGAGGCCGCATTCGAACGGGACGTAGTAGTTTTTCCAGTGAGGACTCTTTGCGGCATGCTTGCCGTGCATGGCAGCGAGCTTGCCGCGGAGAAGTTGCTGGCCGGTGTGATAGTGCGCGTCGATCAAACCCGGCATGGCTATTGTGCCTGAGCCATTGATCGTTTGCTTTGCTGAATAGAGTTTCGATGCTTCCTGGCCAGCACCAATCCAGAGAATAGTGTTGCCGCGCACGGCAATGGCGCCATTGAGCAAAACGGTGTCTGCATCGTCAAAGGTGACAATGTCAGCACCAGTAATCAACAGATCAACTGGCTGTGGTGCTTCGCCATCCCTGCGCAAAGATACGCTAGCATTCGATTCACTCATTCGAGTCAACTCCTCGTTCCAGCGACATAGAGCGCTGCCTGCTTTCGGTATGTACCGAAAGGAATGAATTCAGATGCCTGGGCTTGCTTTCAGTTCTTTTTTCCCGAGATCATCTGCGGATTTACTGCATCCGGAGTGGGAGCAGAGAACAGCTGGATGAGCAATTCCTGCAGGCGTGCGAGATCAGGCGCCATCACTACATGCACCTTATTCAGCGGAATCGCCGGTTTCAGTTCGTCTTGCCAGGTGAGTGTGTCGCCGTAGTTTGCACCGTGATCGGTGTTAACGTCCATGTAGACGTAGCGTTCAGCCTCGACTATCTGTGGATCGAGCCAAACGGCGGCTGCCAGTTCATCCCAGGCATATTGAGCGACGCCCTGGACCGGCAGATATGTATATGCGCGCAGATACTCTGCTGATGGCGTACGCGATTTGAATATCCCATCCAGAATTTCAGGTGCAATACGCGTCATCAATGAGGCATCGATGGTTGTATCCGTGATCCTGGCCCATGGGGCCTTGAGGACGATACTTGCTGCTTCAGGATCGAACCAGAAGTTGAACTCATGGCGCGGGTTGTTGACCCACTCACGATCCCGAGTTTGAGGAACGATGCTTCCACCCATGATCACGAGTTCCTGTGCCAGTTCGGCGAAGCGCGGGTCCAGCTCAATGGCCATGGCGATGTTCGTCAGCGGACCAGCGCCAAATATGGTCACCTGGTGCGGATACTCATGCACCATGCGGACCATAAAGTGTGCAGCATCCTCATCTGCGCATTTGGTCGACGGGTTACCCTCGCGCAGTTGCGGTACCACATCCCAGGCATGGCGGTGCGGACCATCACTCCATGCACCTTTAAAAGAGGCCTTACCATAGAGTGCCTCCATGTTGCGCGTAAACTCTTCCGTGCGCCAGAGTGGATGAACAGCGCCAGGGTAGACTTTCACATCGGTGCGGCCAAGCAATTCAAGCAGCCTGAGCGAGTGTGCCACTTCTTCATCGCGCCAGCCATCCCCAGTGACCACGGTGATGCCAAGGAGCTTTACATTCGGCGACTGCAGAAAGACCATCAGTGCACGCATGTCTGAACCGCCAGGCCCCATTGCATCCTGATCCGCAATGACGTAACGCGGTACGGCGTTCTGTGCGAACGCTCCAGTGGCCAGCATGATGAATACACTCGGAAAGAGGATGATATTTCGCAGCAAGCTCATGCGGCCCTCAACTGCAGATGAATATGGAATCAACTCGCCGCGCAAGCAAGTACTGATTGAATGAGCTGATTGTCGCCGAGGAAATACAGGCTATGTCGCGAAAATAACGTGAACGGACACAGGAGTCAATACGAAAACACAAATCACAGATAAAGCCATGTCGATCACAGCATGATCTGGCGCGCGATTTGTTGACGCGTTCTCAAGTGAATGCTAACTTCGGGTCTATAGACCGCACAGTTGCGTGCCAGGGGAGGCCGAGTTAGTGCAATGTGTCTGACTCGGTGAGACCAGGACAATGGTGCTCAGAGTATCCCGTTTTTTATCAGCGCTCAGAGAGAGAGGCAAATGGCAAATTACCAGAGCAAAGATTTATGGAGCCGTTCCACGACGATTCACGGTTATGCCGCGGATGAGGTGCGGTCTGTTCTGCAGAAGTCCATTCGCCGTGGATGGATTGAGGACGCTGCGCTGGCAGCCTATGAGCTGTTTGCGAGCGGCAAAGAGGCTGAAGACATGCTCTGGAGGCGGCTTGAGATTATTGCAACGGAAGACGTGGGGTTTGGACTGATTGAAGCGCCTCTTCTCATCGAAGCTCTTCACGCGCAGCGCATGCGGATGGCCGATCCGGGGGATGGCTGGATCTACGTTGCACACGCAGTGCGGCTGCTTGCCACTGCGAAAAAAGATCGTACTTCGATGGAGCTGGCTGGTTGGACAAAAGAGGTAGTTGACCGCGGCGAGCGTTCAGTCGATGTAAAAGATTTCATGGTCGATCTGCATACGCACAGAGGCGCGGCAATGGGCCGCGGCACGGCACACTGGTGGAATGACGGCGCGCGTCTTGAGAACGAGGTCAGCGGTTTTGAAACCAAGTGGGGCGAATATCTGCGCAGCATCTATGCGAGGGAGGATCAGGGATGAACTGAACCACTGCGTACGGGGCCGGTCATCAGATCAAGATAGAGCGTCTTGAACTTTTCAATGTTGAAGTCCCATACGGCGTCTACTACCCGCGCATCCGGTGGTGGAATTGGCTTTTGCCTTCCTGGCTCTGGCTTGTCGGGCCAGGGAACTCCGTTGTAACCCTTGGGTGTCTCGTCCCAATAGGAAGAGGCGCCGTAGTCCATGCCTTCAGAGAGATCCACGTCAACATAGTAACGGCGAGTTTCTGTCACGATTGTCGGATCGATCAGATAGGCAGCCATTAATTCGTCCGGCATACGGAACCACTGCTGCCGTCTGCCTTCCTTATAGGGCTTCACAATTGTGTCAGCGTAGAGCTTTGCGATTGGCGCATTCTGCCCGGACGCAATCGCTTCGGCCATCTCTGGTGTTCGATGGATTTTCTCCGAGACATCGACTGAGAACACAGTTATTTTGGGCCATGGTGCATGCAGAACAATCCGAGCGGCGTGCGGATCATAGAGCACGTTTACCGTCTTAGGCTGGAATTCGGGACTCGTGCCCATAAAGACGATCTCTTTTGTAAGTGGCACAATATCTGGAGCCAGACTGATAGCGAGTGCAACGTTGGTGAGTGGACCGCCGCAATAGAGAACGATCTGATGTGGGTTTGTGCGGATTGTTTTGATAATGAATCCGGCTGCTGTGCCGGATTGCACCATCGCCTTTGCGAACCCTCCCGGCGGCGCGTCTACCTCATCGGGGCCGGGACTGACCTCAGCGTACGCGCCCAGATAAGGATCCGTTCTGCTGCCGCCATAGAGCTGCGTCATACGCTGCAGCGTGTAGCGCGATTGCACGAGCGGAAACTCTGCCCCCATATACACGGGGATATCGCTGCGACCCTCCATTTCCAGGAGCCTGAGAGCATCCGCGGTTTCCTGCTTCATCCATCCATCACCGGTGATAGTCGTAACCCCCATCACCTGGATGTTTTTTGCCTGCAGCAGCATTGTGAGCGGATCGGCGTTTACGCCGATGACTCCACTCAGGTCTTCATCGAAGATGACTTTTGTGATCTCGGCATGCGAATTTGCAGTCTGCGCTTCTGCGGCAGGCAGAGCCAATAGAGCAATCGACAAACAAAGGATGAAAACACGGCGTGATCGCAAGATAGCTGTCTCCGTAATATGAGCTGTCGACCAGTGTGCGAAATAGGCCGCGGCTGAAGTATGTAGTCTCATAATACCCAAAGGCATCCGATCAAGAATCCCTATAGGGTAGATTTGCCGATCTACAAGTCATAATCATCGATGCTGATTGAATGATTTGAAAATCTTTCTAGACCAGGCGCCAGTCTTCACTTAAGATTGGCTTCAAAGGAGGCGCGTCGGCGCCCCGGACTGCCTTCCAATCTCATACATGACAAATTGCCCGCAGCGTGCATTGCCCCAATGCGTTTCACGGCGTGAGGTGTTTCGCGCGGGCATGCTGGCGGGCCTCACACTGCCGTTTCTTTCTGCCTGCAAGGCGGTACAGAGCCGCGATCTGATCTACGTGCTCGGCTGGGTTCCAGATGTTGAGTATGCCGATCTATGGGTTGCGGTTGAGAAAGGCTATTTCGAACGCGAAGGGTTGCACCTGAAGATCTGGCCCGGCGGGCCAAATGCACCGCAACCTGTGGTTGAGGTGGCAGCACGCCAGGCTCATCTGGGTGACGCCGAGTGGCTTCCTCTGCTCGACGCCATCTTGCGCGGTAACGATTATGTGATTATCGGATCGGTTTTTCCTGTGCATCCAGCAGGACTGATCTCGCTTCCGCGTCGCCCGGTGCGCACCGTTGAAGAACTATCCGGAGCACGTTTCCTTATTCAGGGGCCCAGTGAAAGAACGACGATCGAGGCCACGTTTCGTCTGAATCATCTCGCGCCGGACTATCAGCTCATTCCGGTCGGCTTTTCACCAGAGGCGCTGCTGAATGGCGCTGGAGATGCATACTACTGTTTTACAACCAATCAGCCGCTGATTCTCGAAGGACTGGGCATGCGCAAGGGGATCGATTTTTATGTCGCGCCCATCCGCGACTTTGGTTATGTTGTCCCTTCCACATTGATCTTTACGCAGCGCGATACGCTGCAGACACGAAGACATGAACTTGTCGCCTTTCTTAAAGGGCGTCTTCAAGGCATGTTCGAGAACAGAAAAGATCCGGTCTGGGCTGCATCGGTCGTTGTAAACAAATACGGAGCTGATCTTGGCCTGGATGTGCGCCAGCAGACGCAGACGAATGAGTTGCAGATTCCGCTTTATCAGACCCCGGGATCGCGTGGGCCGTACTGGATTTCGAGTGAGGATCTGATCCGGCACATGTATCCGGCAGCGTATGCATCCGGACGAAGTAACCTGCCTGATCCGTCCCGATTGATGGATATGTCACTGCTCGAAGATGTTTACCGCCAACTTTCCATTTAGAAAGTACTGACGATGCAAAGTACAGAAGTCGATTTGCTGATCACGGGGATGGATGTCGTCACATTTGATGACAAGGGCACCGAGGTGCGCAACGGAGCTATCGCTATCCGAGGCAACACGATTCACTGGATCGGTAGCGCACGCGAGGCCGAGGAGAAATTTACAGCCGTCGAGACCATTCGGGCAAATGGAAAGATTGCCATGCCGGGGCTGGTGGATGCACACTTTCACACGGCACAGCAGTTTCTGCATGGCAAGCTCTCGGCTCTGCGCCGTCGCGGCGAGTTGAAGAACCCGATCTGGTCGCGCTATCTCATCCCATTTGAAAGCAATATGACGCCCGAAGATGTTTATTGGAGCGGAATCGCGGGCTATGCCTCGATGATCAGCTGCGGCACAACTTGCTTTCTTGAAGCGGGCGGACCTTATCCCGATGAAATGGGGCGGGCCGCAGACGAGGTGGGCATACGCGGACGCATTGCGCTCTCAACGATGGATATGGATGAGAGCATTCCCGCAGGATCGCGTTTTACCACGGAAGAAGCACTGAGAAAAAATGAGGAACTGGTCCTGCGGTGGAGAAATCATCCACGCGTGAATGCATGGCTCTCGCTGCGGCAGATCATGGTAAACACCACGAAGCTGACCGCAGAGATGAGCGCGCTGGCAAAGCAGCTTGGCGTTGTTATTCACACACATCTGGCAGAAGGTACATATGAGGTCGATTATGCGATCAAGACGTGGGGGCTGCGCCCGGCAGAATATATGGAGAGCATAGGAGCTCTTCATGAATACGTTCACGCAGCTCACTCCGTTCTGCTCAGCATGCGGGAGGTTGATCTCTATGCGCAACGCCGTGTATCCGCATGCCACTGCGCATTCAATAACTATACGATGGGCTTTCCGCGCGTTCTCGAAATGCTGGATCGAGGAATCGCACTCGGGTTCGGTTCCGATGGCGCGGCTACACGCGGTTCACTCGATCTCTTCGAAGTCGTGCATGCTGCAACGGTCGGCCAGCAGGCCATAGGCGGCACCCCGTATCACGTCGACTCTCCCATCAGCTTTGAAGGCATGCTGCGCGCCGCGGTTCGCAATGGAGCGCGTGCTGCGCGCTTAGAGACGCAGATTGGGTCGCTGGAGGTCGGCAAGCTCGCTGACCTGATTCTGGTTTCTTCGGATAGTCTGGAGCAATATCCGAATTATGACCCGATGATCACGCTGGCCGAGGCGACCGTAGGGCCGCGCGTCCAAACAGTCATCATTGACGGACGGGTTGTGATGCGTGACCGCAAAATGCAGACCATTGATATGGACGCGGTGCGTCCGCAGATGACGAATAACTATCGTGCGCTTATGGAGCGATTCGAGAGGGCCGCACTGTAGATGTCAGCGATTGAGATCCATGGCGTGTCCAAGCGCTTCCGGCTTAACCGGAAAAGGGAGGTTGCGGCTCTCGAAGATATCACTCTCAATATTCCGTCAGGCCAGTTTGTGGCCTTAATTGGGCCGTCTGGCTGTGGCAAGAGCACGCTGCTACATCTTGTGGCCGCGCTCGAGACTGCATCGAGTGGACATATCACGATTGACGGCGAATCGCCCGAATCCCTGCGTGAGAAGCACCAACTGGGTATCGCATTTCAGGAGCACGCGCTGCTGCCGTGGCTTACGATCGAAGCCAATCTCGCGCTGCCGTTTAAGATAGCGGATCGCAATATAGACAGGGATCGAATTCGCCAACTGATCGAATTAGTAGGTCTGCACGGATTTGAGGATGCCAGACCGCGCCAGCTCTCAGGCGGCATGCGTCAACGTGCAGCCATTGCCCGCTCTCTCTGCCTGGAGCCGCGACTGCTCTTACTTGACGAACCTTTTGGTGCTCTGGATGCGGTGACCCGCCGCAGTATGAATATTGAGCTGCAGCGTATCTGGCTCGAGAGCAAATTGACGACTGTTCTGGTCACTCATTCCGTCGACGAAGGGATTTTTCTTGCAGATCGTGTAGTCGTACTCAGCGGCCGGCCAGGGCGCATTGTAGAAATGATCGATATTCCTTTTGAGCGTCCGAGAAGTTCCGAGTGCATGCGCACAGAGGAGTTTCACAAGTTGATGGATCGCCTCACACTGCTGCTGGAGGGCTGAGAAGATACCCGCGCGCTCTTCGCCAAGCCGTGTACTCGATGTGCTCTATGGAGCCATAGGCCTTGTTGGGCTTGTCGCCGTGTGGCAGGTCATTGGTGCTACAGGGGCCGCAGGAATGTCTGTGCCGCCGCTCGCAGCGATTGTACATATTTACGAGCGCGCTCCGCTGGCTGCACTTTTGCTTCGCTCAGCAGGCGCAACACTGCGCTCTGCAATGTTTGGGCTGATCGTGGGGTCGGCTTTGGGCATTACAACAGCGGCGATCGTTGGGCTGCTTCCCATATTGCGTCCTGGGTTGGATCGTCTTGCGGTTACGCTCAATGCCATACCCGGAATAGCATTGGGTCCAATATTGATCATTCTTGCCGGTCGAGAACTTACGCCGGCGCTTTTAGCCACGATTCCAGTCTTCTTCATCGTTTATGTAGCGGTCACTTCCGGCATCTCCGCCTCATCTCCAGTATTGGCGGCGATGATGATAACCTTCGGCGCGCGCAAAGGCCAGATCCTTCTATATCTCGATTTACCCGCAGCCATTCCAGCGCTGGTGAATGGGCTCAAGGTTTCGGTGTCTGCTGCGATGATCGGTGCAGTGATCGGCGAGTGGTTTGGGGCGCCGATGGGATTAGGTGTCGTGATCCTGAATGCGCTTGAAAACTTTCAGGTGCCGTTGATGTGGGCAACGATCCTGATTGTCGCCTCTGTATCACTTACCGGCTACGGTCTGCTGACTCTTGCCGAGCGGTGGGCAGTGCGGAGGTTCACATGATGCGCCGTGCACTTTCGCAGAGTTGGGGCATTGTGCTGCTTTTGGCGGCCTGGCAGTTCTACGTAATGGCGATGCACTTCAACAGCATCGTGATCGTTACTCCGATTGCCGTGGTTGGAGATATCGTGCGGCATCCTTCCGCATATGCGTGGCCGACGTTCTGGACGCTGGGTTTTGCACTTGCAGGGCTTGCTGGAGGCTTATTGATCGGTTTGGTATTGGCTGTGTTTACCTGGAGTTCGCGGCTCATCTCAGGCGTCATCAGCCCTGTAGCACTGCTCCTGAGCTCAACTCCCGTTGTCTGCCTGATACCTCTGATCGCGCGCATCTTCGGCTACAGCAATGGCACGGAGCTGGTTGCTGTTCTCGTTCTCACATTTTTTCCCGCATTTGTCTTTACGGCTTCAGGACTTAGAAGGCTTCCACCCATGTCGGATGAGTTATTCACAGCATTCGCTGCGAGGCGGCGCAAGCGTCTCTGGCTGCTGGCGCTTCCTGCTGCGATACCGAGCATTGCGGCTGCGCTGCGAGTGTGTGCCGCATACAGCATATTGGTCACCATGGTGGCGGAGTATCTGATGCAGACTGGCGGCTTGGGCAATATGTTCGCTCTGATGAGTCAGGAATTTCAGACGGCGCGTGCATTCGGCGCAAGTTTACTGGCCATGATACTTTCGAGCGCGCTTTACATGATTGCCAGTGCGATTGAAGTGCGAATCCGGAGCCGTTTTCTATGATGTGCGCTTTCGCACGTGAGGAAGCCAGCACGCTAATTGACACTTGCAATTGAGTGGCGCTTGCCGATCACACGTGCAATGGAAGTAATGCAGTTGATGAGAGGGGAATCATCGCCTGCCCGGAAGGCGACGCCGATCTGCGAAGAGATGGGATTGTTGCGAATATGCCGAAGGACTACGCCGTGGGCATGGCGCGACACCACCATCTGCGGCAACACGGCCAGGCCAACGCCCGTAGCAACAAGCGTGGGCGCTACATACATCTCATCAATCTCTTGAGCGATGATAGGCGAAATGCCTGCGCGCAGGAACATGCTCATAAGTGTGTCATGAAAGCCGGGAGCCAGTTTGCGTTCATAGAGGATGAACCGCTCATTACGAAGAGCCTCAAGACTTATCTCCTGTTCGATGGCGAGAGGGTGGTCTTCAGGGAGACATAAGAGCAAAGGCTCACGATGCACTGGAATAATCTGCAGGTCACGAGCCTTTACAGGAAGGCGAACGAATCCCACATCGATCGAATCGTTTTGAAGGGCAGAGATAGTCATGCTCGTGTGCAGTGACATCAGGTTCAACCTGGCGTGCGGATGCTGGCGATGGAATTCAATCAAAATGTCAGGGAGAATCTCCTGCAGGACCGATGGCGGGAACCCAACACGCACGCTTGAGGCCTGGCCGCGCGCTATGCGTTGTGCGGCCTGAACCGCTTCTTCGGCGCGTGCTAGCGTAGCCCGAGCGCCAGCAAGAAAACTGTCGCCGGCTTTCGTCAGCTGTACAGACCGCCGGTTGCGATCGAGCAACTGCACGCCAACGTCTTCTTCCAACCGCTGGATTTGTGCTGAGACGGCCGGTTGAGACAGGTGCAACTGGACTGCCGCGCCGATAAAGCTCTTTTTCTCCGCCACTGCGATGAAGGCGGTAAGATGCTTCAATTCCAAATGGATCACCTACAGACGAGAGCTCTGATTAATTGTTAATGTTGCATGATGTATTTGCGGTGTCAATCAGTGGCAGTGATTGATATGGCTCGAATAACTAATCTTTATTGGTGCCTATCCTCATCTGAGTCAACACCTATGATTCTGTGGCATTTGCATACGGTGCAGATATTTGAGATTAGCTTCGTCGATCACAGCACAGAAGCATCTATCAAAGCTATCGATTACCCGGTTAAAGCCAGTGCAAGATTGCAGGATGTCTGTGCTTGAATGAACTCAAATTGAGTTTTCCTCCTCGGTAGATCGCGGGAGCACAGCGCGTAAGCATCGCGGTTCGAGACGATGCCAACCTTTCATTTGCGTCTCTCCTCTAAGAAATGCTCTTAGCGGGGTCTTTTTTTTATTCCACTTGAATAATGGACTTCTATCACAGATTCACAAATTAGAGAGCTGGAAACCCGCATAGTTATTGACGATTGCTTAATTTCGATGTTACGCTGAGTCAATCTCGTATTGACCGATACGAGGTCCACACCAGCAATCGAACAGTCATAACTCATTCATCAGGGGTAGTGTAGTCAATGCCATCTGGTCTTGATTCGAAGCTCCTTCGGGTTCGTGTATCTGTTGCGACCCTCTGCGTTCTCGCTGCAAGTGCCGGCTACGGACAAGGCGCACCGTCGTCAGCCGAAGAGCTCTTCAACGAGCAGATGAAGCCGGTTATAACGGAACACTGTAATGGCTGTCATACGTTTGGCGGGCACAGTGGCGGCCTGCGTATGGACTCCTACGCGACGTTGATGCAGGGCGGTGATGATGGACCGGTGATTATTCCCGGCGATGCCGACAGCAGCATGCTGATGAATGCCATCCGCTACAAGGATGAGAATCTTCAGATGCCGCCGAAAGGGCAGCTCTCTGATGCGGATGCGGCCATTGTTGCGAAATGGATCAAGGCCATCGGACAAGTATCTCCTGCCGGTACAAGTCCGACGGTTTCGCCCTCTGCGCCTTTAACCCCCGCTCATTCCTCTACGCCTTCCGAGGCAACGCCAGCCATGGTGAAGGCCGCCGATGCTGCTATTCGTCCCGTTTCTACGCAGGTTGCCTTTGAGCAGAACCAGTTCTTCGAAATGAAGGTGCGCCCCATCCTGATTAAGAATTGCTATGGGTGCCATGCCGGCTCTGCGCGTGGGGGGCTGGAACTGACTTCACGCGACAAGATGCTGAAGGGTGGGAAAGATGGCGTAGTTGCGATACCGGGCCACCCCGAATCGAGCCTGCTGGTCAGCGCGATTCGCTATACAGACGACAAACTGATGATGCCGCCGGGCGGTCCGATGAAGAAGGAAGATGTGGCAGTGATCGAGCAGTGGCTCCGCGATGGCGCGCCATGGCCAAAGATGGTCACTGCCTCAGATCGGTCGCATATTACGGCGGCGGATCGAAACTTCTGGTCTTTCCATGCGCCAGTGCGGCCTATGGTCCCAGTGGTTCAGGGGAACTGGGCTTACAACGATATTGATCGTTTCATTCTCGCCAAACTCGAGCAGAAGCATCTGCGGCCTGTACGCGATGCCGATAAGCGCACTCTGATTCGCCGTGTTACATACGATGTGACCGGTCTGCCGCCCACGCCTATGGAGGTCAACGCATTTCTCGCTGATAAATCACCGCAGGCGTATGAGCGACTGGTGGATCGGCTGCTCGCTTCTCCGGCTTATGGTGAGCGCTGGGGACGGATGTGGCTCGATGTTGTGCGCTACGCCGACACTTCAGGTGGCGGTGGCGACTATCCGGTCAAGCAGGCGTATAAGTATCGTGACTATATAATCACCTCATTCAATCAGGACAAGCCGTACGACCGTTTCATCCGCGAACAGATTGCGGGAGATTTATTGCCGTATAAAACCGAGCCGGAGCACTGGCAAAATATTGTTGCCACAGGCTACGTTGCCGGAGCGGTGAGGGCAGATGAAGCCTGGACCTCGGACGCAGTGGATAACCTTGGTTCTGCCTATCTAGGGCTTACCGTTGGATGCGCACGTTGTCATGACCACAAGTTCGACCCCATCCCGACCAGCGACTACTATGCTCTTAAGGGTATTTTTGATAGCACGCATTTCCCCGATCCGGGCTCTGACAACTCGCGCATGCAAACGGGCTTCGTCGTCCGTGACGAAGCCAGAGCTGAGAGCCAGCAATATACGGTCTTTCGCGCGCAACTGAAACCGATTGTCGATGCAATCAACGCCGTGCAGAGGCTTCCTGGAACATATGACGACCTGATGCCGCAATTGCAGGCGCGCCGCATGAATCTGCTGGCTCATGCGCCACCGGAGCTTGAAAGCGCTTATGCGGTGAGTGATGGAAGGCCGCAAAATGCGCTCATCTTTAAGCATGGCGACCCTACTGATCTGGGCGACGAGGTGCCGCGCGGGTTCCTGCAGGTGTTGGGCGGCGGGCCGCTGCCAGCGAACACGAAAGGCAGCGGGCGCCTGGAACTGGCTAACTGGATCGCCAGCAAGGACAATCCTCTCACCGCAAGGGTCATTGTAAATCGCTTATGGCAAGGACATTTCGGGCGTGGAATTGTGGTTACCGCCAATGACTTCGGCACACGCGGCATTCCGCCCAGCAATCAGGCCCTGCTTGATTATCTTGCATGGCAGTTGATGGACAATGGCTGGTCGCTCAAGACTATCCAGCGCGAGATTCTTCTCTCACATGCTTACCGGCTCTCGACAGCCGGCTCGGCTGACAACGAAGCGATCGATCCAGACGATGACTTTGTGTGGCGGCATCGTCAGCAGAGACTCGATGCCGAAGAGATACGCGACTCTTTGCTCGCGGACTCAGGAACCCTCGACCGCTCACCAGGCGGACCGCATCCGTTCCCGCCCCAGTCGCAATGGAACTGGGAGGAACAGAACCCGTTTGCGCCGAATCTGAGCAAGTATGAGAACAATCATCGCACTGTATACATGATGGTGCAGCGCAGCGTGCGTCATCCTTACCTCACGCTGTTTGACGGCGCCGATCCTGGCGCCAGTACGGAACTGCGCTCCAGCAGTCTCACTCCGTTGCAGGCACTCTACTTTATGAACGGAGATTTTCCGCGCAAGTGTGCCGATGTGTTAACGCCGAAGTTGTTCACAGAAGAGGCTTCGCAAGAGACGGCAATACGGCGGGCGTTTCTGCTCATCTACGCTAGACCGGTGAGCGCACCGGAACTGAAGGAGAGCATGGAGTTTCTTCGTAAGGCTGCGGCTGTGTATACGGCGCATGGCGCGAGCGCAACGGCAGCACAGGCCAAGTCCGAAGAGGGATTTCTCCAGGCCATGTTCTCCAGCAACGAGTTCATGTTCATCGAGTAGCCATCGAATTGGTTGATCGCTCAATTGCAACGAAGAAGGAGACGAGTCTATGAGCACCACACGCCGGGGATTTGTTCGCTCTCTGTTGAGCGCTTCCATGCTAATGCCTGCAATGCTGCAGCAATTGTTGGCGGAAGGCACCTCATCCGCAGGCCAGAATCCTCTGGCGCCCAGGCCGCCCATGTTTCCTGCTAAGGCGAAGCGCGTCATCTTTCTGTTCATGAGCGGTGGCGTCTCGCACGTAGATACATTTGATTGGAAGCCCAAGCTGCTTGCCGATCACGGGAAACGGTATAAGGACGATTACCTGCACGCGCCGCAGTGGAACTTTCATCGTTATGCCAAATGCGACACGATGGTGAGTGAACTTTTTCCGCATGTCGGCGCAATGATGGACGATATATGTCTTATCAACTCCATGCGCTGCGATATACCCAACCACTCGCAAGCCGTGATGCAGTTGCACGGCGGCTCCGCTGCACAGCCGCGACCGAGCATTGGCTCCTGGGTCAGCTATGGCCTCGGGACCTATAACCAGAACCTGCCTTCCTATATTGTTCTGGCTCCGGAGATTCCGTATGGCGGCAGCGAAGCGTGGGACTCAAGCTTTTTGCCGGCCATGTATCAGGGAGTCCGCGTCATTCCGGGGCGAGAGGCCATTCCTAACGTTACGCCCCGTGACTTGCCTGAGATACAGCAGATGGATCTGGGCCTGATCGAGTTCTTCAATCGCCGTAACCTTACCGAACATGACGGGGATGCGGCGCTGGCGGCACGCATCAAGACATTTGAGACGGCGTATGGCATGCAGATGCAGTCGCCTGAGGTTTTCGATATCACAAAGGAGTCCGATGCGACTCTTGCACTTTACGGTATTGATCGCAGCACGAAGAAAGGCTTCGGTTGGCAGTGCCTTATGGCTCGCCGGCTCGCAGAGCGCGGCGTTCGCTTTGTCGAGGTGATCGATGGAGGCTCTGACAAGTACACCAACTGGGATTCGCATCTGGATATGAAGATGCACGGCCCGCTGGCAAAGAAGGTCGATCAGCCCATCGCTGCGCTCTTGAAAGATCTCAAGTTGCGCGGGATGTTGGACGACACGCTGGTTGTCTTTACGACAGAGTTCGGCCGCAAGCCAGGAGATAGCGCGCCCAATGAGGCAGGTCGCACCCACCAGTCTGCGGTGTACTCATCCTGGCTGGCCGGCGGCGGCATCAAAGGCGGCATCGTCTACGGCAAGTCGGATGACTACGCGTATGAAGTTGCCAGCGATGTGTGCGATGTCCACGATCTACAGGCAACAATCCTGAATCAGCTCGGAATCGACCACACCAAACTGACTTTTCGTCATGCAGGGCGCGACTTCCGGCTGACCGACGTTTCGGGCCACGTAATCAAGGCAATTCAGGCTTAGGCCTCAGACTTTGCCGCTGTGCGCGTTGACGCGACGAGTGTGGAACCGCCGTTTCTTACCAGTTCCTCTACGTCTCCGACCTTGTCCATGAGCTGATTCAGCCGGTGCGCGAGCGATTGAATTTCTGCTTCAGCGCGCCGGTTTACATCAAAATCAAGTTCGCTCCGCAGCCGGTCTTTGGCGTCCTGGCGATTCTGGCTCATCATGATGACGGGAGCCTGAATTGCCGCCAGCATGGAAAGGAAGAGGTTCAGCAAAATGAATGGATAGGGATCCCAGGCCTTTTCTCGGAGGATCACGTTCATCGTCGAATAGCAAATCAGCACAACCGAAAAGAGGATGATGAACGACCACGAACCCCCGAAACGCGCGACTGAATCCGCGATGCGCTCGCCCCATGACGTTTCTTCTTCGATAACTTCGTTGGGGTTGCGGCTTGCGCGGCTGCGCACCAGCTTTTGTGAAGCGTGAAACTGTCGCGCCTGTACGGTTAACATGTCCAGACCTGCAAGCGGCCGGCGAGTCAACAAGGTAACAATGTCATCGTATCCGATCTCCAGGCAGGTTGTTTCCTCAGTGGCTATCGCCGAGGTTTGATGCTCGGTTTTCTGCATCATCGAGGCAAAGCCGAAGAAATCGCCGTGGACAGGCTCATCGATGATCACTTCCTGATGATCTGCATCGGTGGTGACAACCTGCACTTTCCCCGACATCACCACGTACGCGTGATCAGCAATGTCGCCGCTCTTAAAGATCCGTTGTCTCGGCGCAAATTGCCTGATCTCAACCTGGGCAGCCAGAACTGCTGCCTCATCATCATCGAGAAGTTCGAAGAGCGGAACGTGACGTAATTCATTTGGATCGCATGGCATGGTTTGCCTCACTCGTGTTCAGCCAGGATAGTTAAATGTCTGTGCTTGCGACGATAGCAGATGTAAGGCTGGGGCGAAAGTGTGCCTGTAATGATTTTTGTTACAGGGCAATGAACGGCTGAATCGCCGGAACTCAATCATTAGAGCTAAGTGCCCGTTATAGACCATCGCCTAGTTCAGCCAGCCGATCAGAAAAATAGACATAAGCCTGCTGCCTGAGCGGCCTATCTCAGTATTGCGATCGCAATTATGGAGAATCGGATGAATCGACGCGCGTTTATTATGCATTGTTGCAGAGCATTTGGGCTGTTTATCGCCTATTCATTCAGTGCAGCCGCGCAACAGGATCTGGCTCAACCGGCTGCCTCAGCAGATATGCCGGTGACAGGCCACATGACGGATATCCTTACGGACAAACTGGCGCTGACTGACGACCGGAACAAACAGATTGCGCCAATCATTGCGGGCCGGCAAGCGCAATTGAAGGAGTCGCGTAACGATCAGTCATTGAGACGTCCGTAGCGGGCGCGCCAGGCGCGAGAGGTCCTTGGTGAGAGCGACAAGAATATCAAAGTGATTCTGACTCCAGGCCGGCGGAGGAAATATGCTGAACTAGGGCGTGTTAACACTATCTGAGGGCTTCGATGATGAGTGCGAAGCAGAGAAAGCCGAGGAAAATGCAATCGAGCTTCTCGAATCGGGAGAAGATGCGGCGGTAGCCCTTCAGACGGCGAAAGAGGCGCTCGATTTCA
>DASZXD010000012.1:0-15071 GCA_035546015.1 Occallatibacter sp. | reverse complement strand
CCATTTTCGTGCGGGATTGTACTTTCCAAGACATGGGGCGCGTCGTCTTGCTTCAGTTGAATGCGCTTTGCATGCACGCGTGTACAATCCGTCTTGAGTGCGTGCGGTAGTTGTCACGGTGCGTGTTCATTGCATTTTCATACAGGCTTCGAGCCCTGAGGTCTTTCATGCGTAGAAAATTTCTGGCGGTGTTTTGCGTGGCTGCGTGTGTGTGGCCGGCGATGGCGATGGCGCAAATTGTGAATCTGCCAACGAGCAAGCAGCTGATCGGGCGGATTCCGGGCGAGCCGCAGAAGATCAACGGGCTGCCGATGTCGATGGCGATCTCGCCGGACGGGCGCTACGTGGTGACGGTCAATGCGGGCTATGGGACCTACGAGTCGCGCTATGAGCAGTCGCTCAGCGTGCTGGATACGCGGAGCGGCGAGGTGGCTGATTTTCCAGATGCGCGGACGCCAGTGAGGGCGAAGCAAACCCTCTACTCGGGGCTGGCATTCAGCGCGGACGGAACACATCTCTACGCGAGCATGGGGTCGGAGAGCGAGCCGCGCGGCAACATGAAGGACGCAACGGGCAGCGGCATTGCGGTTTACAGCTTTGCGGACGGAAAGATTGCGCCGGAGCGGTTTATTCGCATGCCGATGGAGTCGCTTGCGCCGGGACACAAAACACTGCTGCCGGATGACGCCAATGGCACGATGGGCATTCCATATCCAGCGGCGATTGCGGTATTCCAGAGCGGCGGGCGCGAGAAGCTGCTGGTTGCCGACAACCTTTCGGACTTTGCGCTGGTGATGGATGCGGCAAGCGGCAATGTGGAGAAGCGCTTCGATCTGTCTGAGAGCGATACGGTGCCGTCGACATATCCGGTAGCTGTGACTGTGACCAAGGATGGCAAGCGTGGCTTCGTGGCGCTGTGGAATGCGTCGGAGATTGTGGAGGTGCATCTCGATAACGGCATGGTGGGGCGCAAGCTGGCGCTGCTGAAGCCGCAGAATAACGTAGCGCCGGGCACGCATCCCTGCGCGTTTACTTTCTCTCCCGATGAGAAGACTCTCTATGTGGCGCTGTCGAATCGAGATGCGGTGGCAGCGGTGAATATCGCTGCGAATCAGTTTACGATCAAGGGATTTTTCGATACGCGGCTGCCGGGTCAGAGCTACTTTGGCGCGGAGCCGGTGGCTGTGGCGGTGAATGCGAACGGCTCGCGGCTGTATGTGGCGAATATGGCGACCGATGCGATTGCGGTGATCGACACGACGAAACTGACGGCGAAGGTGGCACAGACGGGGATGGTGGAGCCTGACGGATTTATTCCGACAGACTGGCTGCCGATTTCGATGGCCTTCGACAATCTGCCGCAGGGCGGACGGCTGTTTGTAGCGACAGGAAAAGGCGAGGGAACGGGGCCGAATAACTTTCCGCAAAGGCAGGTAGAGGGTGCGGACCCGAGCGCGGCACGGCGTGGGAATGCGTATATCGCCACGCTGCTTTACGGGTCGCTGGCGGGGATTGACGAGAAGGATATCGAACTCAATCTGCCGCAGTGGTCGGCGGTGGTGCAGGACTCAAACCGGATGATTGCGGCGCAGGAGAAGATCAAGTTCGCCGCGGGCGGTGACCGCATCAAGCATGTGATCTACATCATCAAGGAGAACCGCACGTACGATCAGATTCTTGGCGATCTTGCAAAAGACGGCAAGCCGGTTGGCAACGGCGACTCGAAGCTGACGATGTACGGAGCGGCGATTACGCCGAACGAGCACAAGCTAGCGCTGCAGTTTGGCGTGCTGGACAACTTTTTCGACTCGGGCGAGGTTTCGGGCGACGGGCACGTGTGGTCGACGGCGGCGATTGGGTCGGATTATCTGGAAAAGACGTGGCAGCAGAGCTATCGCAGCAGCGAACGCACGTATGACTTTGAGGGCGTGGTGGCGGATGGGTATCCGCTGCTGCAGAATATTCCGGATGTGAATGAGCCGGGCAGCGGCTATCTGTGGGGCGATCTGGCAGCGCACGGAAAGACGTATTACCACTTTGGCGAGTTCATCTCGTCGACGTTCTGCGGGCAGGGCGAGGTGAAAGATCCGACGCTAGGGCCGATGCTGGCGGGGCCGAAGTGCGCGAAGAAGGAGTATGCGCCGGGCGATGCGCTGCCGGAGGAGTGGGGCGGCGGCACGAACAAGTGGCCGTGGCCGATTCCGGTGCTGGCGGCGAATGTGGCGACGAAACCGGAGCTGGTGGGACACTTTGCGGCAGAGGCTCCGGACTTCAATCTCTTTGTGCCGGACCAGATTCGCGTGGACATCTTTCTGCGGCATCTGAAGGGCTGGATTGCGAACAAGCAGGCGGGCAACGACACGATGCCCAACTTTGTGATGCTGCGGCTGGGTGACGATCACACGGCAGGCACGCGGCCGGGCGGGCCGATGCCAAAGGCATCTGTGGCCGACAACGATCTGGCAGTGGGCCGCGCGGTGGAAGCGATTTCGCACTCGCCGTTCTGGGACGATACGGCGTTCTTCATTCTGGAAGACGACGCACAGAACGGCGCCGATCATGTGGATGCGCATCGGAGCGTAGGGCTGGTGGTCAGCAAGTATGCGCCGCACGCTGCGGACGGCGGGCCGTTTGTGGACAGCCACTTCTACTCGACGGTGAGCGTGGTGCGCACGATGGAGGCGCT
The DNA here is from genome assembly GCA_035546015.1 of Occallatibacter sp. Lineage (GTDB taxonomy): Bacteria > Acidobacteriota > Terriglobia > Terriglobales > Acidobacteriaceae > Telmatobacter. The sequence continues at coordinate 12,385 of DASZXD010000012.1, read as the reverse complement.
GCTGGGGCTGCCGCCGATGAACAATAACGACGCGTTCTGCTCGCTGATCGCGAGCGAGTTCAGCGGACCGGGGGACCAGCCGGCATTTGACGCGGACTATTCTAACCGCGACAACGGGCTGATTTACACGGCGAATCCCAAGAATGCGGTGGGCGCGAAAGAGAGCATGAAGATGGACTTCACGCACGAGGATCGCGCGCCGGTGGAGAAGCTGAACGTGATTTTGTGGAAGGACGCGATGGGGAACGCGCCGGTGCCGGCGATGCTGAAGGCGAAGGCGAAGAAGGCCGGCAAGGATGACGATGACGATTAGAGATTGTTGAAGGATAGAGGCTGGTTAGGCTTGTGCTTTCCCAGGTGCACAAAAGCGAGGCACCCGGGGCACCCATTTTTGCGTCTATACTCGCTGCACTTTATTCCTGATTTTCCGAATGCCTGTGGTGGATTGCCGGTGGTAAGATGGCTGGCGGTTTTGGAACGGGAGTTTCGGATATGAATAAGTTTCTCAGTGGTTCTCTGCGGTGGGTTGGGACTGCGTGTGCGGCGGCGATGCTGGCAGCGCCAGCGGTGATTTGCGCGCAGGATTCGGGACTGAAGATCGAATGGGACAAGGTGACGGTGGTATCGAAGTCGACGCCGACGCTGCAGGTGGTGGTGAATCCGCCGCTGCGGCCGGGGCAGCCGCTGGGAATCGGCGCCTATAAGGCGCTGAAAGAGCTGGGCGCGGACTATGTGCGCTACGTGCCGTGGCTGCCGTATCCAAAGCTGGGGGTTGCGGAGTTGGAGCCGCCGACGGCAGAGAAGACCTCGTGGGATTTCAGCCTGATCGATCCGATGACCAAGGATTTTCTGGTGGCCACGGAAGGGCACTCGACGATTCTGAACTTCAGCACGATACCGGCATGGCTGTTCAAGACAGACAAGCCGGTGACGTATCCGGCCGATCCGAACCAGGTGGAGTGGCACTACACGCAGGGGACGGAGCTGCGCGACCCATCAGGCAAGGAACTGGGAGACTACTACGCGCGGCTGGTGGGCTGGTATGCGAACGGCGGCTTTACGGATGAGAACGGGGTGAAGCACGAGTCTGGCTACCACTACAAGGTGCCTTATTGGGAGGTGCTCAACGAGGTGGACTTTGAGCACTCGATGACGCCGGAGCAGTATACGGAGCGGTATGACGCGATTGTGAGCGCGATTCATGCGGTGTCTCCCGACACGAAGTTTGTGGGCATGGCGCTGGCGATTCCGGGCAATGCGCCGCGATTTTTCGAGTACTTTCTGGATCACTCGCATCATAAGGCGGGCATTCCGCTGGACATGATCTCGTATCACTTTTATGCGTCGCCGGTGGCAGGCGAGACGCTGGATGACTGGCAGTACACGTTCTTCGATCAGGAAGCGGGATTTCTGAACACGGTGCGGTACATCGAGGAGATTCGCAAGCGGCTTTCGCCGGAGACGCGGACCGATACCGATGAACTGGGCGTGATTCTGCCGACGGATAACAAGCCAGGCGATAACGTGGCGCCGCCGGCGGAGTACTGGAATCTGGCAGGCGCGCTGTATGCTGACCTGTTCATCGAGTTGTCGCGGCTGCAGATCGACGTCATCGGCGAGTCGCAGCTGGTGGGGTATCCGACGCAGTTTCCGAGCGTGAGCATGATGGACTGGGTGACGAACAAGCCCAATGCGCGCTACTGGGTGCTGAAGCTGATCAAAGATAACTTCCATCCGGGTGACAAGCTGGTGGAGACGAACACCGGGTCGCGCGATCTTTCGGCGCAGGCGTTTATTACTCCGGGCGGGCACAAGCTGCTGCTGGTGAACAAGCGGAACAAGGAAGTGGAGATTGGGCTGGGCGCGGCCGCGAATGCGACGGCGACCGTGGTGGATGTGCAATCGGGCGAAGGGCCGGCGCGGAGCGTGAGCGTGGAGAGCGGCAAGATTGTGCTGGAGCCATTTGCGGTGGCGGTGGTGAGTTGGTGAGATTGAGAACAGGAATGCTTAGATTTACGGTATCCCAGGTGTCAGAAACGAGACCTGGGGTACCCATGGTGGTGAGCTGGTGAGGGATCACACACTGCGCGTGGGGCTTTGCGGGATTGGGCTCGATGCCTACTGGCCGCAGTTTGCGGGGCTCGAGGAGCGGCTGAAGGGCTATGTGGCTCGCGTGGCGGCGCGGTTTCAGCGGCCGGGCGTGGAGGTGGTGAACCTTGGGCTGATCGACACACCGCAGCGCTCGCGCGAGGCAGGGCATGCGTGCCGGCGCGCGGATATCGATGTGCTGTTTCTCTACGTGACCACGTATGCGCTGTCGAATACCGTGCTGCCGGTGATTCAGCGTGCGGGCGTGCCGGTGGTGGTGCTCAATCTGCAGCCGGAAGCGGCAATCGACTACAAGGCGTTCAACAGGCTTGCGGACCGCACGGCGATGACCGGCGAGTGGCTTGCGTTCTGCTCGGCGTGTCCGGTGCCGGAGATTGCGAATCTGTTTGCGCGCGCGGGGATTCCGTTTCACCAGGTGACGGGCGTGCTGGATGAGGAGCGGACGTGGGCCGAGATCGAGGAGTGGCTGGCGGCGGCGCGGGTGAAGGCGGCGCTGGCAGCGGCGCGGTTAGGGCTGATGGGCCACTACTACAGCGGCATGCTGGACATTATGACCGACGTGACGCTGGTTTCGATTGCGTTTGGCACGCATGCAGAGTTGCTGGAAGTGGACGAGCTGAGCGAACTGTGCGCTGCAGTGAGCGAGAGCGAGATCGCGCGGCGCATGGACGAATTTCAGAGTGCGTTCGATGTGCAGACCGATTGTCCGGCGGACGAGTTGCGGCGGGCGGCGCGGACTTCAGTGGCGCTGGATGAGTTTGTAGCTCGGCATGAGCTGGATGCGATGGCGTACTACTACAAGGGGTCGGGGAATGCTGCGAACGAAGACACGATGAGCTCGATCATTCTGGGCACGTCGCTGCTGACGGCACGGCACATTCCAGTGGCGGGCGAGTACGAGGTGAAGAACGCGCTGGCGATGAAGATGATGGACCTGCTGGGCGCGGGCGGGTCGTTTACCGAGTATTATGCGGTGGACTTCACCGACGATCTGGTGCTGATGGGGCACGACGGGCCGGGACACATCGCAATTGCCGAGGGCAAGACGAAGGTGAGGCCGCTCGAGGTGTATCACGGCAAGGTGGGGCGTGGGCTCTCCGTGGAGATGAGTGTGAAGTACGGGCCGGTGACACTGCTGTCGGTGGTCGAGGATGCGGAGCGGCGGTTCAAGCTGGTTGCGGCCGAAGGCGAGTGCGTGGCGGGCGAGATTCTGGAGATCGGCAATACGAACAGCCGGTATAGATTTCCGCTGGGCGCGCGCAGGTTTGTGGAGGCCTGGAACGCACAGGGACCGGCGCATCATTGCGCGGTGGGCGTGGGGCATGTGTCGGGCACGCTCGGGAAGCTGGCGGCGCTCGTGGGGATTGGGTTTGCGAAAGTCTGCTGACGGCTCTTCGATTGTGGGGGCGGGTTTTTGCTTTCCCTGTTCAGAAAATCCAGACCTGGGCAGCGATTTTCGTGCCGGATTTACGTGTGGTTGGGTGATGTTCGTGGTTTCCCACCCTTCCGCAAAAACGCGGAAGGATGGGGCACGAGAGTTTTGTGGCTGAGTGAGGGCTATGCTTTCCCAGGTCTGAAAGTCCAGACCTGGGGCACCCGTTTCCGTGCTGAGTCATAGAGCGAAAAACTGATGTGCACTTGCGAAAGTGTCACAGTAAGCGGCGAAACGCGGATGCGAGCCGGAGTACCTTCTCGGTTGTGGGGAGGAGGTTGCGACGATGCATCGGATCTGGATTCGGGCTTTGTGGAAGGCATTGATCGGGGGATTCGCTTCAGCGGCTGCGGGTTTTACCGGGGCTCGGTGCTTCTAAAACGGGCGCCGCTGCGAATGGTTCATAAAATGGGATAAAGCGGGAAAAATTGGCACTGAACGGTGGAGAAACCCATCGTTCCGCTTAGCCAAGAGAGGCCCTAAACTGATAGTTTGAATAAGAAGGACTCTCACTCCAGCAATGGTTTCCAATCCGTATTTCTCCCTTGCGGTTTTGTTTGTGGCGGCGCTCGGATTCGGGCTTGCTCCGCTGGGGATGGCGTGGCTCTGGGCGCGGATTTATTCGCCGAAGAAGCCGAATACGGTGAAGAACGCCATCTACGAGTGTGGACTGGAATCGAAGGGCGATGCCTGGGTGCAGTTCCGGTCAGCCTATTATCTTTACGCCATCATCTTTCTCATCTTTGACGTGGAAGCAGTGTTTCTGCTGCCCTTTGCCGTGGCTTTTACCGGGCTGGGTGTAGCGGCTTGCGTTTCCATGCTGGTGTTCGTGCTGATGCTGGTGGAGGGCCTCGCATGGGCGTGGGCGAAGGGGATTTTGACCTGGGCGTGAAAGAAGTTTTCAGCCGCTAGCTTCTAGCTGCTAGCAAAAGATACCTGCAGATAAAACCAGCTAGGGGCTGGGAGCCAAGAACTCCAGGAGCATTGCGATGGCAGTAGATAACGAATTGAAGATCGAACTGGGCAAGCAGGGCGTCTTCGTTACGACCATCCAGGAGCTCTACAACTGGGGCCGGCGCAGTTCGGTGTGGCCCATGCAGTTTGGCCTAGCCTGCTGCGCGATCGAGATGATTGCGACGACGATGGCGCGGTACGATCTGGCGCGGTTCGGAGCGGAGATCTTTCGTCCCTCGCCGCGGCAGGCGGATCTGATGATCATCTCGGGCACGGTGACCAAGAAGATGGCTCCGCAAGTGGTGCGGCTCTATAACCAGATGGGCGAGCCGAAGTATGTGATTGCGATGGGTGCGTGCGCCATCTCGGGCGGGCCGTTCAAGCAGGGCTATAACGTGCTGAAGGGGATCGACCGCTACATTCCTGTTGACGTGCACATTCCGGGATGTCCGCCGCGGCCTGAGGCGCTGATCCAGGCATTCATGACATTGCAGAAGAAGATTGACGAGCAGTCGCTGACGGGCGCTGACCGTCCGCGGCACCTGGATGCCGAGGCACAGTGCGAGTTTCCTGTGCCGGAGCCCGGCGAGCACGATCTGGAGCCGACGTCGAATCCCGGCGTGTGGACGGTGCCGGTGGTGATTCGGTGAAAAGCAGGGAATAGGAATAGAAAAGCGGATTTGGGGAAAGATTGGGGCTGCGAGTTGAAGACTGTTGAGGAGATCAAGGCGGCGATTGAGGCGGCGGTGCCGGGCGCAGGGGTAAGCGTTGTCCCGAATCCGAGCCCTGCGGCGCAGCACTCGCTGCTGATTGCGCATGAGCGCGCGATCGAAGTGGCGATGTTTCTGCGCGACAATCCCGAACTAGCCTTCGACTATCTCTCCAATGTTTCCGGCGTGGACTGGCTGGATAAAGAGGTCACTGAAAAAGTGAAAGTGACCAAGCCGGTGACGAAGACCGTCGACGGCGTGGAGCAGACGGTTGAAGAGATTGTCGAAGAGACAAAGAAGCATGTGGTGCCGGGATATATCGAGTCGGTCTATCACTTGTATTCGGTTGCTCTGACGCACGGGCCGCTGGTGGTTCGCATGCGCACAGCGAACCGCGTGGATGTTGCCATGCCTTCGCTCACGCCGGTATGGCGTGGTGCTGAACTGCAGGAGCGCGAGGTCTTCGATCTCTACGGCATTGTGTTTACCGGCCATCCGGACCTGCGGCGGATTCTGATGTGGGATGAGTTCAAGGATCATCCGATGCGGAAGGATTATGTGGAGCCGGACGACTTTGAGTACGAGCCCACGGCGCACGACGAGGTGCTGAAACGAGCACAGGAGCACCAAAGCAGGGATCAGAGATCAGAGATCAGAGATCAGGGGTCGAGTGCGGGATGAGTTTCGCGGTTACAAAGACGGAGAAGCTCGAGGGCTGGAACCGGCCTCCTGTCGTTGAGCCCGAGGGCGAGGGCGAACTGCTGGAAGTGGCCATGGGGCCGCATCATCCTTCGACGCACGGCGTCTTTCGCATGGATGTGACGCTGGACGGCGAGCGCGTGATCAGGCTCAAACCGGTATTCGGGTATCTGCACCGTAATCACGAAAAGATCGCCGAGGGAACGACGTATCTGGCTTCGATGCCATATACGGATCGGCTGGACTACTTCTGCTCACTCTCAAACAACTGGGCCTATGCGCTGGCTGTCGAGAAGCTGGCCGGGCAGGAAGTGCCGGAGCGCGCTGAATACATTCGCGTGATCCTAGCCGAGCTGACGCGCGTGCAGAACCATGCTTCGACGATTGGCTTCCTGTTGCAGGAGATGGGCGCGAGCGGCACGCCGCTGATGTATGCCTTCCGCGAGCGTGAGAAGATTCTGGATCTGTTCGAGTCGCTGACCGGCTCGCGGATGATGTGCAACTACATGCGCTTTGGCGGCTGCCGCGTGGATGTGTCGGCGCCGTGGCTCGAAGAGACGCGTAAAGTAGTGGCCGGACTGCCGGCGTTTGCGGATGAGTTTGAGGCGTTGCTGACCGGGAACGAGATTCTGATGGCGCGCACGCAGGGGGTTGGCGTGCTGAAGCCCGATCTCGCCGTGAATGCGGGCATCAGCGGGCCAATGCTGCGCGCTTCGGGAGTGAACTACGACATTCGCAAAATCGATCACTACGGCATCTACGACCGGTTCAAGTTCCGTGTGCCGCTGGGCGACCATGGCGACATCTACGACCGGTACATGGTGCGCGTGCTGGAGATTCGCGAGTCGATCGGGATTCTGAACCAGGCGCTGAAGGATATTCCGGGCGGGCCGGTGATGGACCCCAAGGCGAAGATTCGTAACTTCAGGCCGAAACCGGGCGAGGCGTATGGACGCATCGAGGCGCCGAAGGGCGAGCTTGGGTTTTATCTGATCAGCGATGGCGGGCCGAATCCATATCGATATCGTGTTCGTCCACCGAGCCTGATCAACCTGACATGTCTCGAAGATATGTGTCTGGGGCAGAATGTGGCCGACGTAGTGCTGATCTTTGGGTCGGTGGATATTGTGCTGGGGGAAGTGGACCGATAGCTGTCAGCCTTCAGCTCTCGGCTTTTACCGCGAGGGCGAAAGGTTGAGACTGAACATGGAAATGTGGTTGGGCACACATGAGCTGGAAGCTGAGGGCTGGAAGCTGGTAGCTCAATCCGGAGGATTGAATTGTTAGGCGAGGGAATTGTCAAAGGCATGCTGGAGACGGCGAAGAACTTCGCCGGCAGCTATGTCTCAAAGGAGCGGCTCACGACTGTCGAGTATCCGGAGCAGCGGATTCCGACGGCTGAGAATGCGCGCGTGTTTCCCTTCCTTGTCTACGACGGGCCGGACTGGCATGCGGGGATGCGCTGCGTGGCCTGCCAGATCTGCGAGAAAGAATGCCCTCCCAAGTGCATTTACATTGAGAAGAGCAAAGACAAGAAGCCTGACTATGTGGGCAAGCCGCAGATTTACCCTGCGCGGTTCGACATCGACATCTCGGTGTGCATGAGCTGCCAGATCTGCGTGGAGGTCTGCCCGTTTGAAGCGATCAAGATGAATACCGAGTTCGAGCTGGCCACCGACGACCGCTTTGGCGGCCTGCTGCTGGACAAGCAGCAACTGGCGCACTCGAACGAGTACTACCACAAGATTCATCCGACAGAGGCCGCGGAGGTAGACGGGCGGCTGGCCGAGGAAAAGGCCAAGGTGGAAGCCAAGGCCAAGGCTGCGGCTGAAGCTGCTGCCGCAAAGGCCGCTGCTGCTGCGGCTGCTCCGAAACCCGATGCTCCAGCTGCAGGAGGCGACTAGCCGATGGCGGAGAAGCTCGATCAGATATTCGTTCTGCTGCGCGATTGGCTTGTGGGTTATCTGCCGGCTGCAGTGCGTCCGGCTGCCGGTGTGGTGCTGGGTGTGATCGGGATCCTCTGCGTCTTTCCGGGGTTGTTTGCCATCACCACGGTCTTTGAGCGCAAAGGACTGGCCCGCATGCAGAACCGGCTGGGGCCGAATCGCGTGGGGCCGTACGGGTTCTTTCAGCCGATTGCCGATGCGGTGAAAGCGCTGACCAAGGAAGATGTGGTTCCGTTTCGGGCCGATACGGTGGTGCATTTTATTGCGCCGCTGGTGCTGGTGGTTGCCGTGTTCATGGGTTTTGCCGTACTGCCTGTGGGCCGGAACATGGTTCTTGTCGATATGGACGCGGGGCTCCTGTTCTTCTTCGCTATGGGCGCGTCGACAGAGCTCTCAATCTTCATGGCGGGGTGGTCGAGCCGCAACAAGTATTCGATTCTGGGCGCGATGCGGGCGATTGCGCAGATGATCAGCTACGAGGTGCCGCTGCTGCTTTCGAGCATTACGGTGGTGATGATCACCGGGTCGCTCTCGCTGACGAAGATTGTGGAGGCGCAGAACCAGTACACGGGGATCTTTCCGCACTGGTATGTCTTTACGCCGTGGGGGCTGGCGAGCTTTTTGATGTTTGCCATTGCGGCTACGGCGGAGACGAACAGGTCACCCTTCGATCTGCCTGAGGGCGAGTCGGAGCTGGTGGCTGGCTACTTCACCGAATACTCGGGGTTCAAGTTTGCGCTGTTCTTTCTGGCCGAATATCTCGGCATGCTTTCGATTGCGGGGCTCGGGGCGACGCTGTTCTGGGGCGGGTGGTCTGCGCCGCTGTCATTCCTGAACTTTGTGCCTTCATGGATCTGGTTTTTCTCGAAGGACATGGCCGCGATTTTCGTCTTTATCTGGATTCGCGGAACGCTGCCGCGTCTGCGCCAGGACCAGTTGATGAATTTTGCCTGGAAGTTTCTGCTGCCGTTTACACTGCTGAATCTGGTTGTGACAGCACTGTGGCGGTTTATGGATGGCGGCTGGCTGCGCTGGGTGGTGTGCACTGCGATTCTGGCCGGCGCCTACGTGCTGATGGGCCGCAGCGAGATGCGCCGCAGGCGCTTTGGGCCAAGGAGCTACCGCTATGCGGAGTAAGGAGGGTTGGCGATGAGCCTGGCGTTTTACGTGATCGCGGCCCTTACGGTGGCCGGCGGACTGGCGGCGGTGCTGCTCAAGAATACGGTGCACTGCGCACTGGCGGTGGCGATTGCCTTTGCGGGTCTGGCGCTGCTATTTCTTTCGCTCGACGCGCAGTTCGCGGGCTTTGCGCAGATTCTGGTGTATGTGGGCGCGGTGGCGATTCTGGTTGTCTTTGCGATTCTGTTGACGCGCGGCTCAGAGACGCCGGTTGGCGGCGTGTTCAGCAAAAGCTGGTTGATTGGGCTGGTGATTGCCGCGGGAGTGTTCGCCGTGCTGGGCTGGGCGGTATTGCAGAGCTCGGCAGCGCTGCCGCTGGTGACGGCTGTGCCCCAGACGACAGTGCATGACATTGGCGTGGCCCTGGTGGGCCGCTATGTGCTGCCGCTCGAGATCGTGGCGCTGCTGCTGACAGCGGCGACGATTGGCGCGGTGATTGTGGCGCTGCATGAGAAAGAGAGGACGCGGTGATGGGTGCTGCTTCGCCGCTGACGGCGTATCTTCTGGTCGCCGCACTGCTGTTCGCCATTGGGCTGGCAGGCGCGCTGACGCGCCGCAACGCCATTCTGGTGCTGATTGGAATTGAACTGATGCTGAACGCCGCGAATCTCAACTTCATCGCTTTCTGGCGCTATGGGCCACATCCCGAGGCGCTGACCGGCATGATGTTCGCCATCTTCTCGATTGCTGTGGCTGCGGCTGAAGCCGCAGTGGGCCTTGGACTTGTGATTGCCATCTATCGGCATGCGAAGACCACCGACATTGACCAGATGAACAGGATGAAGGGGTGAACGGATGCTGATGCAAGATGTCGGGACCTTTCATCCTCAATTTGCCAATCCTGCTGCATCAACGGCGGCGCATTTTTTGTGGCTGATTCCGGCGTTGCCGATCGTGGCATCGGGCGTTATCGCGCTGATGAAACAGCCGAAGCGCAAGCCTGCGGCGGTTCTGGCGATCGGCTCGCTCGGCATCTCGCTGCTGATTGCGCTGTTTGCATTTGCACATGTCGTGTCGGATTGGGCGAGCGGCATTACGACGCGCGAGGTCGTCAACTTCACCTGGATTCAGACGGGCGCTTCGACGGTCGATCTTGGCTGGGTGCTCGATCCGCTCTCTGCGGTGATGATGGTGATGGTCTGCTTTGTGGGCCTGCTCATCTTCATCTACTCGGTGGGCTACATGGAGCACGACGAGAACTTCACGCGGTTCTTCTGCTTTCTGAGCTTGTTTGCCGGCGCGATGCTGGGCGTGGTGATTGCCAACTCGCTTCTGCTGCTGTTCATGTGCTGGGAACTGGTGGGACTCACTTCCTATCTGCTGATCGGCTTCTGGTATCACAAGCCGTCGGCTGCGGCGGCTGCGAAGAAGGCGTTTATCACAACGCGCGTGGGCGATATTTTTTTCCTGCTGGGCATTGTTTGGCTCTTCAATGCGACGGGCACGCTGCTGTTTTATAACCACGGCTCGGGATCGATGGAGGGACTGGCGCTGGCACGCCTGCTCACGCAGCATGGCGGGCTGGGGCTGAGCGCTGCTGCTGTGATTGCGCTGCTGATCTTTGCCGGAGCGGTGGGCAAGAGCGGTCAGCTTCCGCTGCATGTGTGGCTGCCGGATGCAATGGAGGGCCCGACGCCGGTCTCGGCGCTGATTCACGCGGCGACGATGGTGGCTGCAGGTGTTTATCTGGTTGCGCGTGTGTATCCGCTGATGGCCGCGGGCATGCCGATTGCAAATGGCGGCGAGATTGCCGGAACAACGACGCCGCTGATTGTGGTGACGTGGATCGGCTCGGCGACGGCGGTCTTTGCGGCGCTCATTGCAGTGGCGCAGAACGACATCAAGCGCATCCTCGCTTACTCGACGGTATCGCAGCTTGGCTACATGATGGCCGGCCTGGGACTGGGCGGGGTTGCGGTGGGTATGTTCCACCTGATCACGCACGCGTTCTTCAAGGCGCTTTTGTTCATGGGTTCGGGCTCGGTGATTCATGGCTGCCATGAAGAGCAGAACGTGCGGCACATGGGCGGATTAAAGTCTGCGATGCCCACGACGTTTCTCACCTATGCCGCCGGCATGCTGGCGCTGTGCGGGTTTCCGATCTTCTTCTCGGGCTTCTGGAGCAAGGACGCAATTCTCGAGGCGGCGCATAACTCCGCTTTCATCAAGGGACCGTACTTCCTGCTGGTGTTTGGAGCGTTACTGACTGCGTTCTATATGACGCGGCAGGTGAGTTACGTATTCTTTGGCGAGTGGCGCGGGCATGGGCATGCGCACGAAAGTCCGAAGGTGATGACCACGCCGCTGGTGATTCTGGCCTTCTTCGCAATAGCGCTGGGCATCATCGGCACGCCGGCGTGGCCGTGGTTCCATGCGTTTCTCGACGGGCATGCTGCGGGGATCGACCTGCACACTTTTGCCGAAGCGGATTTCCTGAAGCTGCTGGGCACTTCGACTGTGATTGTGTTTCTTGGGCTCTGGCTTGGCTGGGCGCTCTACGGCAACAAGTCGCCGAAGGCCGAAGAACCGGATGCACTGGAGAAGGCAACGCCGTGGCTCTGGGCTCCGCTACGCGACCGGCTGTATGCCGATGAACTCTACGACGTGACCGTGATTGCCTTTTACTACTGGTGGGCGCGTGTGGCTGACTGGTTTGACCGGCGCGTGTGGGGCGGCATTGTGGCGCTGGTGACCTGGTTTTTCGGGTTGTGGGCGCAGCTGAACCGCTGGATCGACAACGAGTGGGTCAATGGCGGATTCGACAAGGCCTGCGATGAGCTTTCAAGCGGCGGCGGGTTGCTGGCGCGCGCACAAAACGGGCGCGTGCAGATTTATCTGCGCGTGCTGGCGGTGGCTGTGGTGGCACTGGCCGCAATCCTGATCTGGAGCAGCCGGTCATGAACGGAATTCTCACGCTGCTCACGGTATTGCCGCTTGTTGGCGCGGCCATTGCATTTTTTTCAGGCAAGAATGGGCGCGGTGTTGCGCTGATTACATCGCTCGCGAGTCTGGTGCTGGCGCTGGTTGTGTGGATGCATCTGCCGGCGGATGGATCGATTGGCCTGGTCGAACTGCATTCGTGGGCGCCTTCGCTGGGCATTGAGTATCACCTGGGCGTGGATGGGCTGGGCGCGCTGATGCTGGTGCTTTCGGCCGTGGTGACGCTCATGTCGGTGGATGCGGCGCATCGCGTGCATGGGCCGGGACTTTATTACGCGCTGGTGCTGGTGTTGGAGGCCGGGCTGTTCGGCTCATTTACGGCGCTCAATTTCTTCCACTGGTTTTTGTTCTGGGAGCTGAGCCTGATTCCGGCGTTCTTCCTCATCAAGCTATGGGGAGGGCCGAAGCGTGGACCT
>DASZXD010000011.1:0-25527 GCA_035546015.1 Occallatibacter sp. | reverse complement strand
GGAGGCTATGAGCGAAGGCAGCAGAGCTTCGTGCGCGAGGTCGTCTTTATAAGGCATCTCGAGCGAGAAGACAATACCGGTGAGCGGGGCACGAAAGACGGCGGACATGCCGGCGGCGGCTCCGCAGATGAGCATGATGCGCCGGTCGCGCGCGTCAAGATTGAAGAGACCCTCGCTCCGCGGCTTAGTGCCGCCAATGCGACGGAGGCGCAGCCATAACCAGGAACCGATGGCTCCTCCGCCATAGATGCTGGGACCTTCAAGAGCAGCGCTGCCGCCAAAGCCAACTGTAGCGATGGCCGCGAGGAGTTTGGGCAGGAATGGGCGCATGTTGATGTCGCCCTGATGCTCGTGATAGGAGCGAATGACTTCCTCGGTCGAATGCTCGTCGGGGTCAGGCGTGAAGAACTGCATGATTAGACCGGCGACCGCACAGCCGAAGAGCAGGCCCGGGATCATGATCCAGTGATGGTGGAGATAGTAGTCGAGCACCGGAGGCCACATGCGGTTGAGAAGGATGACGGCGATTGCGGTGATGACAAGGCCGGTGATAATGCCGATGAGCGGGGCGATCATGAGCCACTTGCGCAGATCACGAGCGTAGATCGCGGTGAGGTCCTCGTGCACCAATGGCGCGTATCTGCGGAGGAGCGGGTGATTGAGAAAGCGATTGCCTCCGCGTGTTGCTCTGTTGTTTTTTCTGGTTTTCATCTTCAGCTTTGTTTTTGACGCGATTGACGCGCTGGGCTGGATTCGCTGTGTTTGCGAGTGCCCGTGCGTGGTTTTTCATCGCCGGTTTCATTGCCTGAAAATCCAGGGCGCAGAAATTCCTGGCGCAGGCGGCGGACTTCAGCGCGGTGCAAAAGCGACAGCCGGCTCAGTATCTCTTCGCCGCGTGCGGTGAGCGAGACAACAACGACGCGGCGGTCAACGGAGTCTTCGGCTCTTTCGACGAGACCACTCTGGGCAGCGCGGTCGACCAACCCTACGACGGAATTGTGTTTTTCCTGGAGAAATTCGGCGATCTCGGAGATGGTGGCCTTGCCGGAGCCGGTGAATCCCGCAACGCCGAGCATTAGCTGGTGCTGCTGCGGAGTGATGCCGCATTCGCGGGCGGCGCGCTCACTGAAGCGCAGGAACTTGCGGAGGCGGTGGCGGAAGAAGGCGAGTTCCTGAAACATCTGGCGGGAAGACTTGTCTCGCATAGTCATCGGGGATGGTCTTGAGCGCGGGCGGCGCTGTGTCCATTATATCCTGATGCGATAAAATCGTAGAACGATATAATCTTCGAAAGAGACGGCGCTATGCGCTGCCGGGTATTCGGCCGCAGGTTCGCGATGGCGAGCGGTCTGCGCTACCATGGACACACGGACCGGAGAGGCGCATGTTTGTGGTGGTGTGGCAGTTCGAGATTGCCGAGGAAAAAATCGCGGGGTTTGAAGCTGCGTATGGCCCGACGGGAAGCTGGGCACAGTTGTTTGGAAAATCCGATAAGTATCAGGGCACGGAGCTGCTGCGGGATGCGTATGTGCCGGGACGTTACCTCACGATTGACCGCTGGGCCAGTGAGGAGGATTTCCGGGCCTTCCGGAAGGAGCACGACCAGGAATACGAAACTCTCGACCGGGCCTGTGACGACCTGACTGCGCAGGAGACACGCGTGGGGGCGTATACGGCGTAGGCACCGGTTTTAAATTTTCTCTATTTCTTCGCTATTTTCCACTGTCATTGTGGTTCTGGCCCTGCTACAATCCCTTCGAATCCAATGCATGCTGCCGTGATTTTGCGCGGAAAACGCGCAGAATTACCGGTAGCGGGAACCCCTCCTAAGGAGCCACAATGGCCATCGCCGACGAACGGACCAAAGCCGTAGAACTTGCACTGGCACAGATCGAGAAACAGTTTGGAAAGGGGTCGATCGTGCGGCTCGGGTCCCGTGAGGCACTGATGCCGATTTCCGTGATCTCGACAGGATCGATCAGCTTTGACGCGGCACTGGGGGTCGGCGGCATTCCGCGCGGCAGGGTGATCGAGGTGTTTGGGCCGGAGTCGTCGGGCAAAACGACAATTACGCTGCAGGTCATTGCCGAGGCGCAACGGAACGGCGGCCTGGCGGCATTTGTGGATGCCGAACATGCGCTGGACCCAGGCTACGCCAAAAAGCTGGGCGTGGATGTCGATAACCTGCTGGTTTCACAGCCAGATAACGGCGAGCAGGCGCTGGAGATTACCGAGGCGCTGGTGCGGTCGGGCGCGATTGACGTGCTGGTGGTGGACTCGGTGGCGGCGCTGGTGCCGAAGGCCGAGCTGGACGGCGAGATGGGCGACTCGCACGTGGGCCTGCAGGCGCGGCTGATGTCGCAGGCGCTGCGGAAACTGACGGGGACTGTATCGAAGTCGCGGACGGCGCTGATCTTCATCAACCAGATCCGCGAGAAGATCGGCGTAATGTTTGGGAATCCGGAGACGACGACCGGCGGGCGCGCACTCAAGTTCTACTCCTCGGTGCGAATCGATATCCGGCGCATTGCTGCGGTGAAGGAAGGCGACACAGTTGTCGGCTCGCGGACCAAGGTCAAGATTGTGAAGAACAAGGTTGCCGCACCCTTCCGCGAGGCAGAGTTCGACATTCTCTATGGCGAAGGCATCAGCCGCGAAGGCGATGTGCTGGACCTGGCGGTGAATAACAACATCGTGGAGAAATCCGGCGCGTGGTACAGCTATGGCGGCGAGCGCATAGGGCAGGGACGCGAAAATACCCGCGGCTTCCTGAAGGAGAACCGCGAGGTCTTTGGCAGGATTGATACCGAGCTGCGCAAAAAGCTGAATATCGGCGCACCCAAGGCTGAGGTTCCTGAGGTGCCTGCCGCGGGACCGGCCGAGGCCAAGGAAGCGGTGCGGGTGCGGCGGGGCTGATTCCGCGCTGGTGCTACTGGCCTTGTCTGATCTCACAAGCGGCGCAACCCTCAATTCTGTTGCGGAAAATTAACCCGTTTCAGGGGCAAATCATTTCCATGCAGGTCCTACAATCTTCCAAACAGGGAGGTGCACGAGTATGCCGCTGCCACAGGATGAACGGATTGTTGCGCTGGCTGAAGATTTGCTGAAGCAGTTTGAAACGATGTTTGGCCCGCATCCGGGGTTCAGGCCAGCACATGCCAAGGGGCTGATGCTGACCGGTAGTTTCAAGCCTGCACCGGGCGCGCAGTCGCTCACTCGCGCGCCGCATGCGGTACGCGAGTCAACACCGGTGACGGTGCGGTTTTCCAACTCAACGGGATTGCCTGCTCTGCCAGACAACGTGGCAGAGGCCAATCCGCGTGGACTCGCCATCCGGTTCAATCTGGCTGAGCACGTGCATACGGATATCGTGAGCCACTCGACGGATGGCTTTCCGGCGCGAGACGGTTATGAGTTTCTCGAGTTGCTGCGTGCGGCTGCGGCCAGCGGGCCTGATGTGCCCTCGCCCAAACCGGTGGAGGTGTTTCTCGGATCGCATCCGGCGGCGCTGGCCTTTGTGCAGACGCCGAAGCCGTTTGCTTCAAGCCTGGCACGGCAGACGTATTACGCGGTAACGGCCTTTGCTTTCACTAACGCCGCCGGCGAGGCACGGTTCGGGCGCTACCGGATCATTCCCGAGGAAGGCAACGACTTTCTGAGCGACGACAAGGCCGCCGGACTCGCGCCGGACTATCACTTCGACGAGATTGCGGAGCGCGTAGGCAAGGGGCCGGTGCGGTTCCAGATCAAGGTACAGGTTGCTGCGCCGGGCGACGTGACAGACGATGCAACCGTGCACTGGCCGGAGAACCGGGAACTGGTTGACTTTGGCACAGTGGAACTGAACGCAGTGATGCCCGATTCGCTGGCACAGCAGAAACACATCATCTTCGATCCCATTCCGCGAGTGGATGGCATTGAACCCTCCGCCGACCCGTTGCTGGAGTTGCGGGCGGCCGTGTATCTGCTGAGCGGAAGGGCACGGCGGGCGGCGAAGGCCTGACAGGCGCTGAAATACGAGCGAAGTTTGAGAACGATCCAGCCGCCTGCCTCGTATATACATAGAACATTGCATGAGGATGCCGGGGCAAAGGGCGACGCTGCTAAACCTCTGCTGGCTAGCGCTCGCCTGCATCATGGGGCTGGGGGCTTTTGCGCAGCCGGTGGACGGACAGGCAACGGCCGCGTCTCCAGCTGTTGTGGCCGCGCCAGCCAGCTACCAGGGAAGCATCAAGCTGGATGGGCAGTGGAAGTTCCAGGCAGGGGACGATCCGAAGTGGGCCGATCCGGCCTTTGATGACTCGAACTGGACGCCTGTGGCAATCAGCCAACCGCTGGTAAGCCAGGGCATCGACGCGTATTCGGGATACGGGTGGTACCGGCTGCGCCTGCAACCGCAGGACCTGAAACAATTGGGCGACCTGACGGCGCATGCGCCGCTCTCGCTGTTTGTGGAGACCAATTCGGTCGGGCAGGCTGCGGTTTATGTAAATGGCGTCGAAGCCGGATGGACGACTGGTATGACAGACCGGCAGGTTGAATACCAGTCGCCGCCGATTGAGGTTCCACTGGCACATGTGAATCCGGATGGGCCCATCGTGGTGGCAATTCGGAGCTGGGCCGGGCCGGGCGCCATTATCCGGCGCGGGCTCGTGGACGCGGTGGAACTGGGCTCACGGGATGCGATTGCCGACCGGCTTGCGTCGGCGAGAGCGCGGCAGTGGGATGAGCGCGCAATTTCTGCCATTGTGGTGACGTTTCTGTTTCTCTGCGTGGCGGGCCTCGGAGCAGCGCTTTATATCGCGCAGCGGGAACACTCGGAGTATCTGTGGCTGGCGCTGCTGTGCGTCTCAGTTGCGCTGGGCGGCGGGGCAGACGCGCTCTACGGGCTTGGCATAATGCCACTCGGCGTCTACCGGATCTTTACCATGTTCACCGGCCGCATCTTCATGGCCGTGACGCTGGAGTTTGTGCTGCACTTTACGGGCAGCAAGTGGCGCAGGTTGACCCGCGTCATCCAGGTTTCGGTTCTGGTGTTGCCGGTTTTGTCTCTGGTGCGCCTGAACATGATCAACGAGGCGCTTTCCGTGGCGGCAGAAGTCGTCTTCTGCGCGCTGGTTTGCGTGATGCTGTTCCAGTCATGGCGGCGCGGACGCGGCGAAGCCGGCGTTATGTTGTTGCCATTTTTTCTGGCAGGCACAGCCGACTCGGCCGACACGGTACTCGACTATCTCGCCAGCAACCACTGGTTGCCGTCGCAGTTTGCGTCGCACCGCTTCCATGTCGGTCCGGTGGGGTTTGGCACAAGCACGGTGGCGTACACGGTCTTTCTAGGCAGCCTGGTCGCAGTGATTCTTTACAGGTTCATCCGCGTTAGCCAGGACGAAGAACGTGCCAATGCAGAGATCTCCGCTGCGCGGAGCGTGCAGGCGCTACTGATTCCCACGCAGTTGCCGAAGAACCGGAATTTTGTGCTGGAGAGCGCATACCTGCCGGTGAACGGCGTGGGGGGAGATTTCTTCCAGGTGCTGCCGCTCAAAGACGATTCGCTGCTGATTGTGGTGGGTGACGTGAGCGGCAAGGGGCTGCAGGCGGCGATGAATTCAAGCACGCTGGTGGGTGCGCTGCGCAATGAGCTCTCGCACGATCCGGCAACGGTGCTGGAGCATCTGAATCGGGTGCTGCTGGGCGCGGTGTCTGCGCCGGGCGCAGTGCCGGAGCTGGATGCAGCTCCGTGCTTCGCGACGTGCCTCTGTGCACGCATTTATCCTGACGCGACGGTGACGATTGCCAATGCTGGACACCTGAGCCCATATCGCGAGGGGCGCGAGATGGAGTTGCCTCCGGGGCTGCCTCTGGGCGTGATTGCGGAGAGCAGCTATGAGCAAACCACCTTCCAGCTCGATCATCACGACCGGCTGGTGTTTGTTTCAGACGGCGTAGTTGAGGCTACGAATGCCGAGGGAGAACTGTTTGGCTTTGAGCGCACACAGCAGGTGAGCCGGGAATCAGCGCGGTACATTGCGCAGACGGCGAAGCATTTTGGACAGACGGACGATATTACGGTGGTATCGCTGTATGTTGCGACGAAGAGCGCACGGCGCGGCAGCGAGGAGATGGCGCGGGCAAATGATTGACCGGGCAAATCGGGACAAGCGAGCACAGCTATGCCGTACAATCCGATTTGAGCTAACGCCATGCCCGTAAAGGCACTCTATCCCGGCACCTTCGATCCGCCGACCAACGGCCATGTCGACCTGATTCAGCGCGGGTCGCGGATCTTCGACCACCTGACAGTGGCCATTCTGCTCAATCCGGTGAAGAATCCGCTGTTTACCGTGGACGAGCGAGTGGAGATGCTCAAGGAAGCGACACGCTCACTGGGCAATGTGACAATTGCCACATTTGACGGGATGATGGTCGAGTTTGCGCGGCATATCGGCGCTTCGGCGGTGCTGCGCGGCATCCGGGCCATCTCGGACTACGAGCACGAGTTCCAGATGGCGCTGATGAACCGGCGGCTTGCGCCGGAGATCGAGACGGTGTTTCTGCAGCCGGCGGGGCGCTACTCGTTTGTGAGCTCGCGGATGGTGAAGGAAGTAGTGAGCTTTGGCGGGGATGTGTCAGGGCTGGTGCCGCCCAATGTGCATAAGCGGCTGCGCGGACGGATGGGGATGCGCTGAACCGGATGAAGATGCTGTTCATCTGCAGCGCGAATCGACTCCGCAGCCCACGGCGGAGGTTGTTTTCTCCACAATAGAAGGCATCGAAGCCCTGTCGGCTGGAACCAATCCGGACGCAGAAAACCCTGTCTCTGCCGATCTGATTGAGTGGGCTGATATCGTTTTTGCGATGGAGAATACTCATAGAGAAAAGCTGCAGAAGAATTTCGGCCCGATATTGCGCGACAAACGAATTGTTGTTCTCAGCATTCCCGATGAGTATGACTATGTGGATGAGGAACTTATTCGCATTCTCAAAGGGGACATGCGCGCTTATCTGCCGCAGCGCTCAAATTGATGAGTTAGAACGCCGGGGTTTTCGAGAAACCTGAAATCTGTAAAAATAGAAGCATTATGACAGTTGCTGCTCCTGCAAAGGTTTTTGCCGAGCGAATCGGCCGCATTGAGGTTTCTGCAACCATGGCGGTGGCCGCTGAGGCCGCCAAGCTGCGCGCACAGGGTGTTGATCTGGTGGACTTTGGCGCCGGCGAGCCGCACTTCCCTACCCCGCGCCATATCAAGGACGCGGCCATCGCAGCTATCGATGCGAACTTCACCCGCTACACCGTCGTGCCCGGTATTCCCGACGTGCGCAAGGCCATTGTGGAGCGGCACGCCTGCGACTTTGGCTCAGACTACTCGGTGGACGAGGCGATCTTTACAACCGGCGGCAAGCACGCGCTGTTCAACACCATCCAGATTCTCGTGGATCATGGCGACGAGGTGATTCTACCCGTGCCCTACTGGGTGAGCTTCAAGGACATCATTCAGTATGCCGGCGGCAAGGTGGTCTTCCTCGAGACCAGCGAGGCCGAGAACTTCCGCATTACGGCGGACGCAATTGAGCGCGCGATTACGCCTCGGACCAAGGCGATCATTCTCAACTCGCCGTCGAACCCGGCGGGCTCGGTGGTGTCGGCCGAGGACCTGGAACGGATTGTGCGTCTGGCGCACGAACGCGGTATCTACCTGCTTCTGGACGAGTGCTATGTGTACCTCAACTACGAGGGCAAGCCGGTTTCCGGCGGTTCGTTCACGTGGGCCAAGGAGCATCTGGTGGTGCTGGGATCGCTCTCGAAGACCTACGCGATGACCGGATGGCGCGCGGGATATGCGCTGGCGTCGAAGCCGGTGGTGGCCAACCTGAGCAAACTGCAGTCGCAGCAGACCTCGAATGCAACGAGCATGGTGCAGAAGGCGGCGATTGCGGCGCTGGCAGGCTCGCAGGAGTGCGTTGCGGACTTCCGCGCGGAGTTTATCGAGCTGCGTGACTATATGCTGGCCAGGCTGGCCGAGATTCCGGGCGTAACCTGCACCAGACCCGAGGGCGCGTTCTATGTGTATCCCAACATCGGTTCGTACATCGGCAAAGGCGGAATCCGGACCGCGACAGAGCTGGCGACACGGCTGCTGCACGAGGGGCACGTGGTGGCTGTGCCGGGAGAGGCATTCGGCACAGCAGAACACATCCGGCTGTCGTATCCGGTGACCAAGCAGAGCATCGACAAAGGCACGAAGCGGATGGGCGAGTTCCTGACCGGGCTGAAGTAAAACACACAGGTTACTTGACAGGCGGGGCGCGGAAGATGCGCTCCGCTTTGCTTTTGGGCGAATCGTACTTCTGTACCTGTGCAAACTACGCGCTGGTCGGGTACGATATTCCTTCAATGTCGAACGCTATAGATTTTCGCCCAGTCATACTGGCCGGGGGCAGCGGAACCCGCTTCTGGCCAAGGTCGCGGCGCGCACGCGCCAAACAGGTACTTGCGCTGGACGGCGAGCGCTCCATGATTCAGCAGACGGTGGAGCGGTTGAAGCCGCTGGCATCGCTGAATAGAACATGGATTATCACGAATGAGTTTCTGGCCGGCGAAATTGCCGACCAACTGCCGGGCCTGCCCGCGAAACAGCTTGTGCGCGAGCCCGTGGCGCGCAATACAGCGCCAGCGTGCGGACTGGCGGCTTTCCTGATCGAGCGCGACAATCCGGATGCGGTGCTGGGCGTGTTTCCTTCGGACCACGTGATTGGGGATGAGCCGCGCTTTCTGAAAGCGCTGCAAAAGGGTATCGCGCTGGCGGCCACGAGCGACAGCATTGTGGTGCTGGGCATCGAACCGCAGCGGGCCGAAACTGGATACGGCTACATTGAGACTGGCGACCTGACGCGCGATGGTACGGCTCTGCACGTGCGGCGGTTCACCGAGAAGCCAAACCAGAACAAGGCCGAAGAGTTTGTTTCGGCGGGCAACTACTTCTGGAATTCGGGGATGTTTCTGTGGTCGGCTCGTACGCTGGCCAATGCGGTACGCGAGCACTTGCCGGAGACAGCGCCGCTGCTGGAAGGCATTGCAGCAGCGTGGGGAACGCCGCAGTTCGAAGAGACCTTTCGGGCGCTGTATCCGAAGTGCGAGAACATCTCGGTTGATTATGCAGTGCTGGAGCCGCGGTCGGCCAAGGGCGAACATCTTTCGCGCCTTTATTGCCTGCCGGCCGAGTTCAGTTGGAACGATCTGGGCTCGTGGGCCTCACTTTACGAATACCAGCTTGAAACGCGGCTGCGTGGAGACGCTGAGGGCAACGTGGCTGACTCAGTTGGACATCTGGCAATTGAGGCGACGGATAACTACATTTTCAGTCCGAAGAAGTTTGTCGCGCTGGTGGGTGTGGAGAATCTCGTAGTAGTTGACACCGACGATGCGTTACTCATTGTGCGCCGCGACCACTCGCAGGATGTGGGCAAGATTGTGAAAGAGCTCAGCCTGACCGGACGAAACGATCTGCTGTAAAACGCAGCCACCGAAGCTGTCCGCTCTATAATGCTTGCGTAGCTCGGCGTGAGGTTTTCGCCTGAGCGGGGTGGGAAATGCCCGAAACCATTGATTGGCCGCCGCGCCGCAAGCCGCGTGGATCGCGCCGTGTTTTTCTCTTCTTTGTTATCCTCGTTGCCATTGTTCTCTTCGCAGGCCGCACGGCTATCTCGTGGTGGGTTGACCTGCTGTGGTTCCATTCGCTTGGTTATGAGGGAGTCTTCTGGAAATCTTGGACACTCGAATGGGGCACGTTTGCTGCTTTTGCGGGGCTGACGTTCCTCATACTGTATGCGGCACTGCTGTTGCTGCGGCGAGCACACGCAGAGGAGCTGCCTGATCGGCATACGATCTTTTTTGCCGGGAGGCCGATCGAGCTGCCAGTAGGCCGTGCGCTGCACGTTGTGGCGATTGTTGTTGCAGTGCTGATTGCGCTCGCCACGGGCGCTGCGATGGAGTCGCAGTGGCCCACACTGGCTCTCTACTGGCATGCGCCGGCTACGGCTGCGACCACTGCCGATCCGATCTTTGCAAAGCCACTGAATTTTTATCTCTTTACGTTGCCGGCGTGGGAACTCATTTCAGGATGGCTGCTGACACTGGCCGTGCTGATCGCGATTGCGGCAGCCCTGTTTCTTCTGGCTGCGGGCGGAGCACGGGCACTGGAGCGCGATCATAGCATTCCTACACGGCTGCCGTGGCGGGGCATTTCGGTAGCAGGCGGTCTGGTGCTGCTGGCCTTGGCGCTGCGCGAGTACATCGGGCGCTTCGAACTGCTGTTTGAGCATCACACGATCTTTGACGGCGTAACCTACACCGATGCGCATGTGAACATCCTCGGCATGTCGTTCATTGCGGCAGCACTTCTTGTGGGTGCGGCAATTGCAATTGCGGGAGGTTTGCTGCGTCCGGCAGGACGATGGCTGGGCTGGGCGGTTGCTCCGGCGATCGCGTGCTACGTGGTCGCCGGAATTGCCGGATGGTATGTGAGCACCTTCCTCGTCCGACCTAATCAGCTCGACCGCGAGCGTTCTTATATCGCCGACAACATCGCGATGACACAGCGAGCCTATGGGCTGGACAGGTTTACACAGCAGGAGTTCCCTGCCGAAACCGATCCGACTGCAGCCGACCCGGCGAACAATCGTCAGACGCTCGACAATATCCGGTTGTGGGATGTGCAGGCGCTCAAGGACACGCTGCGCCAGGTGCAGGAGATTCGCACGTATTACGATTTTCCCGACATCGACATTGACCGCTACGAGATTGGCGGCAGCCTGCGCGAAGAGATGCTCGCAGTACGCGAGCTGAATGTGGACAAGCTTCCCGAAAGCAGTCATAACTGGATCAACGACCGGCTCATCTATACGCATGGTTACGGCATCACGATGAATCCGGTGAATGGATTCACGCCGGAGGGTCTGCCCGCGCTGCAGCTAGCGAATATGCCGGTGCAGAGCACTGTGCCGGAAATCAAGGTCACGCAACCGGAGATCTACTTTGGGGAGATGACGAATACCGATGTGTACGTAAATACGCATCAGCAGGAGTTCAACTACCCCAAGGGCGAGTCGAACGATCTCACCACTTACAGCGGTACCGGCGGCATTGTGCTGGGCGGATTTTTGCGGCGGGCGCTGATTGCTTTCGATCGCGGCGATCTGACGAAGCTGCCTTTCAACGACGATGTGACAGCGCAAAGCCGGCTGCTGATGCGGCGCAATATCCTGGCGCGCGTGCAGGCTCTGGCGCCGTTTCTGACGTTCGAGCGCGATCCGTATATCGTGGTGGGCGACGATGGCCGGCTGTCATGGGTGATCGATGGCTTTACTGAGTCGAATACATATCCTTACTCGGCGCATGCATCGCTGGGCGGCGACTCTGACAACGTTGTGAACTATGTGCGCAACAGCGTGAAAGTGGTGATCGATGCGTACGACGGCACGACTACGTTTTACGTATTCGACACCGATGATCCGATTCTGAAGGCGTGGCGCGGCATCTTTCCCAACCTGTTCAAGGATGCGACTCAGATGCCGGAGTGGCTGCACAAGCATGTGCGCTATCCCGAACTGCTGCTGACACTGCAGGCGGAGATTTATGGTCTCTATCACATGAAAGATCCAGAGGTTTTTTACAATCGCGAAGACTTGTGGACTGTGGCTACGCAGACGGGGCTTGGCGACGAGGGCGAGCAGACGGCACAGCCGATGGAGCCCAACTTTGTGCTGATGAAGCTGCCGGGCGAGCAGAGCCTGGAGTTTGTGGAGATACTTCCCTTCACGCCGGCCAATCGCAACAACATGATTGGATGGATTGCGGCGCGCAGCGACGGCAGTCACTATGGGACTGCGGTGGTTTACAACTTTCCGAAGACGCGGTTGGTGGATGGGCCGCAGCAGATCGAGTCTCGCATCGATCAGAATGCGCAGCTCTCGGGACAGTTGTCGCTATGGAACCAGCAGGGGTCGCACGTGCGGCGCGGCAGCCTGCTGGTGATTCCCTGCGGCAAGGCGCTGCTGTATGCCGAGCCGATTTATCTGCAGGCTGCTCGCAGCCCGATGCCGGAACTGCGGCTGGTGGTGCTGGCGCTTCAGGATAAGCTTGCGTATGGGCCGAACTTCGAGTCAGCGATGGCTTCGCTGTTCGGAGGCGCGGCTTCTTCGCTGACGGTGAGTGAAGCAGCACAGCCTGTAACCGCCACTGCTAACAATGCACCGGCACCGCAAGCTGCGGCAACGAGTCTCAATACGCTCATTGAGCAGGCGAACACCGACTTTGCGGACTATCAGCGGCTTACTTCAGAAGGCAGGCTGACAGAGGCAGGGCAGAAGCTGGACGATTTGAAGCGCGTGCTCAATGAGCTGAATGCGCGTGCAAAATAGCCTGGAGTGCGCGCGGGAAGAATATCTTCAATTTATTTCGGAGCGATGGAATGCCGCGTTTTGCTGCCAATTTGACGATGATGTATCAAGAGCATCCGTTTCTGGATCGCTTTGCCGCTGCCGCGAAAGACGGCTTTACCGCTGTCGAGTTTCTTTTCCCGTATGAGCATCCGGCAGTAACGATTGCAGCGCTGCTCGAAGAAAACGGATTGCAACAGGTGCTATTCAATGCGCCACCAGGCAACTGGACGGCGGGCGAGCGCGGCATCACGGCGCTGCCGGGACGCGAAGAGGAGTTTCGCGCAGGGTTTGAGCGAGCACTCGAATATGCAGAGGCTTTGAAGTGCCCACGGATTCATGCAATGGCTGGACTTGTGCCGACTGATGGCGATCGCGTGCAGATGCGCGAGACGTATGTTGCGAATCTCGCCTGGGCAGCGGAAAAGGCACATGGGCAAGGCATCAGTGTGCTGATTGAGCCGATTGCGCAGCGGAATATTCCAAGGTTTTTTCTGAATCTGCAGCAAGAGGCACACGCAATCGCGGCGGAGATTGGCGCGCCAAACCTGAAGATCCTGATGGACCTGTTTCACTGCCAGGTGGCCGAGGGCGATCTGGTGATGAGGATGCGCAAATATATTGCGGATCCAAAGCAGACGCGCGTGGGGCACTTCCAGATTGCCGGCGTGCCGGAGCGGCACGAGCCGGATACCGGCGAAGTGAACTACGAGTATGTGTTTGGCGTGATGGATCAGCTTGGGTTCGAGGGATGGGTTGGTTGCGAGTATATCCCGGCGGCCGGGACGTCGGCAGGCCTAAGCTGGTTCAAAAAATATCAGTTACAGCGCTGAAGCGCAGATTGCACAAAACCCATTGGTTATCCGGTTAATTCTGCGTAGATTTGGCTCGCACAGGCTTGCGGTGCAAACCATTTGTCTGAGAATATGGCCTCCGGAAAAAATTTGAGCCCGGGAGGGCCATTGAAAGATGAAAACGAGAAAGATTGGATATTGCGATGCTGCGCGTGTGGCAGATTTTGCGCGCGCGCTTACCATTGCTTTTGCTGCTTTGGTGTGCGTTGTGCAGAGTGTGCGAGGGCAGGAGCTGAGCCCGCAGCGGATTCAGCAAATCGAAGGCATGCTCGCGGCACAGCCTTCGGGGTTTGGAGTGCCGTGCTCAGATCGTTCGGCGTGGGCCGGCAAGGCTGCTGAGTTGAAGGATGCCGTTGCGCAAGCGGGACAGATGATTGCCGTGCCTCTGCCGGCTTTCGATCCGGATGCATATCTGGCGTATTCGAAGACTGGTGACAGGCAACCGATGGAGCGTAATCTGCACAGCCGCGAAGGTCAGCTCGCACCGCTGGTGCTGGCCGAATGTGCGGAGTATCGGGGGCGATTCTTGCCGCGCATTGCGGAAGTCCTGGATAGCCTGGCAGCAATGCCTTCGTGGACGCTTTCGGCACACGATCCGCAACTGCTGAACTTTCATGGCGAGCGCTACTACGTAGATCTGAACGCAGCGGACATGAGCGACTCCATGGCGGAAGCGATGTATCTGCTGGGCGATAAAATTCCTGATGCTACGCGCAAGCATGTGGCTGCGGAGATGGAGAAGCATGTATTTGGCCCGATGCGCGACTCATATCTGAGCGGCAATATATCGGCCGATAATCACAACGGTCACTGGTGGCTCGTAGCCGACATGAACTGGAATGCGGTGTGTCTGAAAGGCGTGACAGGAGCAGCGTTGGCAATGCTGCCCGCAGTGAAGGATCGTGCCCTATTTGTGGCCGGAGCGGAACACTTTATTCAGCACTACGACAACGGATTTGCAGAGGATGGGTACGACACAGAGGGGCTTGGTTACTGGAATTACGGCTTCTCACATTTCATTGAGCTGCGCGAGAATCTGTTGCGCGCTACGAGTGGCAAGATTGACCTGCTGGCCGGGGAAAAGATGCAGCGGGTAGCGCTGTTCGGGTTGCAGTTTCCCATGTTGCCGAACAACTCTGCCGCATATGGCGATGCGGGCGTGATGCCGCGCGCAGATACGCACCTGGTTGGGCTGATCGATCACATCTTCGAGCTGCCGGCGCAGGAAGCGCAACCTTCAGCGACCGGCGAGCGCGGAACGCTGACCTCTGCCGCCCTTGATCTGTTCCCTATCTCGGGGGACCAGCTTGCTTCGCCGGCAGCACAGGCGCTAAGCAAGCCTGCGTTGCGGACATACTACGGCGATACCGGCATTCTGGTTTCGCGAGGCGCAGCCGGACAGGATTTCGCAGTGACGATCAAGGCGGGCGGCAATACGACGCACAGCCACAACGATATTGGGTCTTTTGTGATCGGGATGGGCGCGGTGCAGCCAGTGGGCGAGCCCGGAGGGCCGCATTTTTATACCGGCGCCACGTTTGGGCCGCACCGGCTGGACTCGAAGCTGCTGAACTCGTTCGGGCACCCGGTGCCGGAGATTGGCGGGAACCTGCAGTTGGATGCGACGAAGGTAAAGGTGAGTGTGACGTCGCATAAGTTCACGGATGATGCGGACCGGATCGCCATCGATATGACGAATGCCTACGACGTGCCTGCGCTGAAGCATGTGACAAGGACTCTGGTGCACTCGCGTGCTGGCCATGGATCAGTTCAGATTACCGATGATTTCGAGCTGACGCAGCCCACGGAGATCATCGAGTCGCTGCCGACACATGGAACGTGGAAACAGGTGGATGCGCATACAGTTGAATTCAGTCTGGGCGGCGAGACGGTGCGGACGACGATCGATGCGCCGGTGCCTGTGACATTCAGCGACTCCAAGGTAGATGAGTACGCGAACCCGTTTACGAGAGTGGAGGTGCACGTGCCGCTGGCGGGGTCAGGGAAAGTTACGATGCAGTTTGTGCCGGTGAAGTAGTATCTCTCTCAAACAGAAAGGCCGGTTCCTTCCGGCTGGAAGGAACCGGCCTTTGTATTTTTCGATTGAATTACTTCTCAACGCCGAAGCTGAACGTTGTGGTTGAGT
Source organism: Occallatibacter sp. (assembly GCA_035546015.1). GTDB lineage: Bacteria > Acidobacteriota > Terriglobia > Terriglobales > Acidobacteriaceae > Telmatobacter. Next base: position 10,095 of record DASZXD010000011.1, on the reverse strand, counting down.
GGAAAGTGTGCCCGGGCTTCAGCTCAGTGCTCGGGAAACTCGGATGGTTTGGCGAGTCTGGGAAGTGCTGAGTTTCAAGGCACAGGCCGGCGTGCTTTTCGTACTTGATGCCATGGCGTCCAGTGAAAGTGCCGTCGAGGAAGTTGCCTGAATAGAACTGAATCCCTGGCTCGGTGGTTTCCACGGTCATTGTGCGGCCGCTGGCGGGATCAGTAACGATAGCTGCGGGGCGAAGCGTGCCGGCAGCGCCGTCGACGACGAAGTTGAAGTCGTAGCCGCCGCCAAGCTTGAGCTGCTCGAAGTTATCGTCGATGCGTGCTCCGATGGTTTCGGGCTTACGGAAGTCCAACGGTGTTCCGGCAACGGGCGTCAGTTCGCCGGTGGGGATGAGGCCGGAGTCGACCGGCGTGAATTTTTCAGCCTTGATCTCGATCTTATGGCCGAGGATATTGCCCTGGTCGTCGCCGTTGAGGTTGAAGTAAGCGTGATTGGTAATGTTGAGAACTGTGTCCTTGTCTGTGGTGGCAGAATAGTCGAGACGCAGGGTGTTTCCCTCAACGGTGTACTTTACATGCGCCGTGAGCGTGCCGGGAAAGCCCATGTCACCATCGGGGCTGACGAGCGTAAACTCGACGCCGTTGGGCACTTCTTTTGCCTGCCACAGATGCTGATCGAAGCCGATGGGGCCGCCGTGGAGGGCGTTCACGCCGTTATTGACGGGGATCTGGTAAGTCTTGCCGTCGAGCGTGAATTTGCCGAGGGCGATGCGGTTTCCGTAGCGGCCCACAACGGAGCCAAAGTGGGTCTTGGTGTCGTCGAGAAAGCCCTGCAAAGTGTCATAGCCGAGGACGATGTCGGCCATTTTGCCGGAGCGGTCAGGGGTTCTGATGCTCACGATCTTCGCTCCATATGCCATGACACGGACTTCAATCTGGCCGCTCTTGAGCGTATAGATCGGCACCGGCGTTCCGTCTGCGGTATGACCCCATATCGACATCTTCACTTCTCCTTGCGCAACGGCAGTAAGCGCCATTGCAATTACGAATAGTAGTGCGCTGAATCGAGCCACTCTTTTCACGAGTCTTTCTCCTCCGCGTGACGGCCGAGATGGCCGGGTAAAGCGGTTTTGCTCCACTGGTCACTATATCCGATCAGGGGCGGGTACGGGTGTGCGGCTAGTAAATGCGGCTGGCGATGACCTGCGTGCCGGTGGAGTTGGACTCGATGCTCGTGGAACGAAGAAGGACCTCAAAGCCGCGGAGAGACCCGTCAGTCCGGGTGGCGCGCTTGAGGATGGGTGCAATAGCGGAAGGATGGAGGAGCATTTCGGCGGCAGCCTGCGTGCCGGCTACGTCAAGGCCTTCGAGCAGCAGAATATGTCCGTTGCCGCTCAGGTTGGGCATGAAGCTGATAACGGCGAAGGTCTCGTGCGCAGGTTCGTTCCAGTGGCTGGCATAAAAGGCCGCTTCTCCCGGTTGGGGATTGCGGTTGACGATGGCCGCCCCCTGCATGCCGGGCCGGTCGATGATGCGGAAGTTGGTGTTGGCTTCAACGACAGAGGCCCAGGGATTGCTGCTCACGGAACCAATGATGACTGCGCTGGCGTTTTTGAGATCGTCGAGGCGAAGATCGCGCGGGAAGCGAATGGAGACGCGCTCAGGGTCTTCTTCACGAAGATGGGAGAGCGCCGAGGCGATCTGCAGGTCAACGAATGGCGTGAGTTGCTGCGAATGAAGATCGGCTGCACTGTGCGGATCTACGCCGGCAAGCGGCTCTTCCTGATAGCTGCCGGCAATGTAGTTGGCGAGCGGATAGGGGCGCCGGGAGAGGTCTTCGAGAAGGTTGAAACCAGCATCTGAGGGAACGATGTAGCAGTTGGCCGGGCCGCCGAAGAGCGCGGCCCAAAGAGGCTGCGCAGGCTCGGCAGGCTGCACGGCGGAGATCCGCGTGCGGGTGGCTGCATACCAGGTGAGCGAGACCATAGCAACGCTGTAGACCACAAAGGCGAACCCAGCGAGCAGCCAGTTTTTCGATCTTGCGAAAACTGAGAGCGTTGCCGTGACATGATCGGCTGTGCTGTGCGTAGAAACCGCCTCGGTGTCTGGCACGCCGAGATGATTTTCGCCGATGCGCTCCTCTTCAACACTAATAAAGGCCGGAACGTAGCCACCCAGCGGAATGTCAATGCGGACGGGCTCGGTGCTGCCCTGATCGGCGAAGTGTTCGGCGAGTCGCTTGCGGAGTTGGCGGGCGTAGTTGCGGACGATGTTGTCTTCGAGGGTGCGGTAGTCAGAGGGACGGTCAAAGACCTGAACACCGATCTGGTGCTCGGTAATCTCGTCGGCCCGGCCTTCAAGGGTCTCGGCGACTACGAAGAGGAGGAATTTCGAGAGCAACGGCGAACGGGCAAAGTGCGAACTGGCGACGACACGCTGGGCAAGTTCCCAGAGCGGATCGTCATGCAGCGCCACGGACGAGGAGTCCTGAAGTGTCTTCTGCCGATGCTGGAGTGAGCTTGAGCGGTCCATCACGGTCATCTCAGCACAACATTCGATGTGCCGCAGGCGCTCTCAGTCAAAACTGCAACGTTGCGGCAGCTCATCGGTAGCTCAATCTCTCCCTGGGCCCTCAAGCTTGCATGGCGGCCATTCCTGACGTGCTGGTTTTCGAGATTCGGGGACAAAAGCTCGCCTCACGATTTTAATCCAGCGGAACGCAGGAGAACCACCACCGGATGTTCATCGAACTGTAACCGGAGTGCAATGGTGTACGCAGGCAGCATTTCCACAGTTCACGAACAATTCAATCGACAGGTTTGTCTTTCATTTTCAGTGAGATAAACGTCAAAAACACCTGTGTATACACGACCACTCACGGAGGGTAAACACTCCCGCGTGCCGCGCAGGTGCACTACTGTTTCGCTGCCCGCCAAAGTGTGGCCGGGCGAGACACGCAGAGAAATCTTCCCATTGGAGGTCGCAAGGCGACGATGAAAACTGGAATGCGATTCAGAGGCTCCGGATCTTGGTGTACGGCGTTGTGTCTGCTGATTGCGTTGTGTATCCCCGCGAGGCTGGCGGCACAGATCGACCGCGGCGGAATTACCGGAACGGTGGAGGATCCGAGCGGCGCAGTGGTAGCCAATGCGCAGATCGTATTGACTAACGACGCAACGGGCGTAAGGGTGGAAACGCAGTCAACGAATACAGGCACCTATGTTTTTGGAAACCTGTTGCCCGGTACGTACAGCATTGAGGCGCAGACGGGAGGCTTTCAGAAATATGTGGTGCACGGGCTCAATGTCCACGTGCAGCAGGTGCTCACGGTGGACGTACACCTGTCGACGGGCAATGTGCAGCAGAGCGTGACGGTGACGGCGGCTGCTCCGCTTCTGCAGGCTGAAAATGCTGCTCTGGGCCAGACAGTGACGACGCAGGTAGTCAATGACCTGCCACTGGCGACACGTAACTGGGGTTCGTTGGCTCAACTCTCCGCCGGCGTAGCGACGGCGCCTCCGGGACAACCGACACCTGACTCGGGAAGTACGGACAGCGCCTACTTTTCCTCGAATGGCGGCAACGTGTGGCAAAACGACTTCCGTCTGGACGGCATTAATGACAATATCGAGGTCTACGGCGGCAACTACACCGGAACGAATGCAGCCATTGTCCCGCCCCCGGATGCTGTGCAGGAGTTCAAGGTGCAGACGGGCGATTTCAACGCCGAGTTTGGCCACTCGACTGGCAGCGTAGTCAATGCAGCAATCAAATCGGGCACCAACAGGCTGCACGGCGACCTGTGGGAGTATGTGCGCAACAATGCGCTGAATGCGAACTACTACTTCAACACCGCGAATGGCGTGGCCAAGCCGGTGCCTGAATATCACCAGAACCTGTTCGGCTTCACCGCAGGCGGGCCTGTAACCATTCCACATGTGATCAACGGCAAGGACCGGACCTTCTGGTTTGTGGACTACCAGGGTGGCCGGTACGTGCTGCCAGTTCCGGCGGGTGGTGAGACGGTGCCCACCATGAATATGGTGAATAGCGGATTCTCAAACCTGCAGGACAACATCACCTACAACAGCGGAACGGCGACCGATGCGCTGGGGCGTAAATTTCCGCACGGCACAATCTTCGATCCGGCGACGACGCGGCAGTTGCCGGCAAGCGGCACCGATCCGATAACCGGACTGACGGGCACGCCCGGAGCTTACGTCCGCGATCCTTTCTATAACTGCACCACCGGCAGCTGCCCCAGCTTCACGGGCAACAACACGACAGACTTCACGACCTCCGGGCAGGAAGTACTGCTGAACATCATTCCGACTTCGCGGCTTGATCCGAATGCAGTGAAGTTGCTGGGGGTTTATCCTGCGCCGCTCTCTTCGGGGCTCAAAAACAACTACTCGAGCTACGTGCCGATCGAACATCACGACACGAATACCTACGACATTCGCATCGACGAGAACATCAATCCCAATAACATCCTGTTTGGCGTGTTTGACCGCAGCCTGTTCACGACCAACGTGCCATCGAACTTTCCTGGCGTAGCCGTGGGCGAGACAGGCGGACGCGTGGACAGCCTGCCGGCATATGCGTGGGCCGTGGGTTATACGCGCGTGTTTACGCCGACGCTGACCAACGAGATGCACGTAGGCATGGTGCACAGCGACAAGCTGCAGAAATCGGTGTACGGCAACACCTTCGGCATTCCCGGGCAGTACGGCATCCAAGGCGTGCAGCAGGTAGCCAACAACGGAGGTCTGCCTCCGATCACCATCAACGGGCTGACGCACATCGGCGTGGGCAACTACACGCCGACGCTGCAGTATGTGTGGAGCGTGGAAGGCGCCGACGCGGTAACCAAGGTCTATCGCAGCCACACGTTCAAGATGGGCCTGCAGATCGACGATCTGGAAGGCGATATTTCGCAGCCGCCTCAGGGACGTGGAGACTTCAACTTCAACGGACAGTACACCGACATTCCCAACTCGAACAGCAATTTGAACGGCATTAGCGATCTGCTGGTGACGCCGCTCGCTTCAACGGTGCCTGCCGGGAACGGTGGAGTGGATTTCGTGGGCGGGATGAGCAGCTTTTCAGGCTCAAACATTGCCGCAACCGACGATCACCGCTGGTACTGGGGCGCGTTCTTCCAGGACGACTGGAAGGTGACGCCTAACTTTACCCTGAACCTGGGCGTGCGGTGGGACTACTTTACTCCCTACGCGGAAACGCGCGGATTCCAGGCGAACTTTATTCAGAACGGCGGCAACGGAACGCCGGGCATCTACTACATGTCGAAAAAAGGCTGTGCGGTGGCGCGGTCATCGTCCTTCGATGCACTGCTGGCCAGCAGCAACATCACGCTGGACTGCGTTTCAGACCTGACGCTGGGCGAAGCGCAGAAAACGAACTTCGCTCCGCGAGTGGGATTTGCCGAGCGGCTGACGCCGAATATCGTGGTGCGCGGCGGCTTTGGCACCGCATATGGCGCACTCGGCAATCTTGGCTACGGCGGCACGCTGGGCACCAACTATCCGTTTGTGTATGTGCAGACGTTCAATAGCCCCGATTCACAGCATCCGCTGCCGCTGCCGAGTGGCAAACCTGCCACCATGGAAGAAGCATTCAACGAGTACAGCTTCCAGAATCCGACTGTGAGCACCGGGCAGGGATTGAACCTTTATGGAAGGCAGCGTAACTTCCAGACGCCGTACATCGAGACGCAGAACCTGACCATCCAGGATCAGTTCACAAGCCACGATTCGATTCAGGTGGGTTATGTGGGCGCGGAAGGCCGGCACCTGGATAACCTGGGCTATAGCAACAGCAACACGCAGATTCTGCCGGTAGGTGTGAATCAGCAGAACTATATTCCGTATCCCAGTTTCGCGCGCAACGCTACATACGAGTCAACGAACGCAACAAGCAGCTACAACGCGCTGCAAACCACATATGAGCGCCAGATGAGTTCAGGCCTGTATCTGCTGGCCAACTACACCTGGAGCAAGTGCATGACTGATCAGCATACGCAGGCCGAACAGAACTCGGGGTATCGAGCTGAGTGGCTGCCCGGCTGGGGCATCTCGCATGACTATGCGCTATGCGACACCGACGCAACACATATTGTGCACGTGGCGGGCACATACGATCTGCCCTTTGGACGCGGTCGGCAGTTTCTGTCGACGGCAAACAAGGGTGTGGACCTGATTATGGGTGGATGGGAGCTCGGCGGCATCTACAGCTTCCAGAGCGGCCAGCCCTTCACGGTGGGCTGCCCGAAGGCGACTACGTCCGACTTTGGGTGTTTTGCCAAGCTGACAGGACAGGGCCTCTACTCAGGAGCGCACCACATTACACAGTGGCTCAATCCCGGGGCATTTGCTCAACCTCCGGCTGCGACTGCCATCGGCCAGACGGACTACTCACCACTGGGCGGAGGCCAGGAGCAGGCGCGCGGGCCACACTATGCCAACATGGACGCGTCTCTGCTGAAGAACTTCCACTTCACCGAGTCGAGCTATCTGCAGTTCCGCGCAGAGGCATTCAATGTCACAAATACGCCGCCGTTCGGGCAGCCGGGACAGCTGAACTTCACGACGTCGAACTTCAGCGCCATCACCAGCACAAAGAACAGCAACGGCAACAACGGAGCGCGTACGCTGCAGCTTGCTCTCAAGCTGTTCTATTAACCCGAAGACTTGATTTTCAGCCAGTGCCCCGTATCGGCGTAGCTCCTACGCGCGGTGCGGGGCCTATTTTTCATGAGCCGCGTCGGTTATGGTTGAGTGCGGATATACTAAGCGGTTCTTTGCAGGATTGTGATTCGCATGCCAATTTTCATGAACGTTTTTCGCCGACTGATTTGCCTCGCTGCGCTGTGCAGCGCGAGCTTTACCATGGCTGCGCAGCAGGGCGCTCCTTCTCACGGTGCTGCAAGCAAGGATTCAGAGTTTGTATTGCAGGGCACGATTCGTGGAACGCAGAATCAGAGCTATGTGAAGGTCCCGTTCACCGTTCCCACAGGCACGGAGCGGGTGACGTTCACATTCTCCTATACCGGCAGAGAACAGAAGACCACGCTCGATCTGGGGCTGCTCGACCCGGCTGGGCTGCGCTGCTGGAGCGGCGGAAATAAATCGCTGCTCACTGTCGGACTTTCCGACGCAACGCCTTCGTGCAGGCCGGGAGCGATTCCGGCAGGAACGTGGAATATCTTGATCGGCGTGCCGAATATTCGTGCGAATGTAATTTCGCATTACACGGCGCACGTGTATCTCTCAACGAGCGGTGCGGTTGCCCGCTTGCCTGAGGTATTGCGTGAACCACTGCGTACCGGGCCGGCGTGGTATCGCGGCGATCTGCACATGCACACCGCGCACAGTGACGGGCAGTGCCCAAGCCAGTCAGGCAAGATGGTTCCCTGCCCCGTCTTCTTCACCGCAGATGCAGCCGTGCGGCGCGGACTCGACTTTATTGCGATCACCGATCATAACGCAACTTCACAATATGAGGCGATGCGCGAGCTGCAACCTTACTTCGATAAGCTGCTGCTGATTCCAGGACGCGAGATTACAACCTTTCAGGGACACATCAACTTTCTCGGCACGACAGATTTTCTGGATTTCAGACTGGCGCGCGGCAATGTGCCGGATGTAAACACGCTGCTGCGTAACGCCGACGCACTTGGCGGAATCACTTCGATCAATCATCCACTGGACCCGAGCGGGGAGATTTGCCTGGGATGCGGATGGACTCCGTCAACGAAGGTGAATATGCATTTGCTGACTGCGGTGGAGGCAGTGAACGGCGGCAGCGAAATGAATGGCCGTTCAGAGATTCCTTTCTGGGATACGCAACTGAATAATGGCTGCAGGCTGACCGGAATCGGGGGCAGCGACAATCATCGGCCAATGACGGCGCTCGATCGGCCCGGCTCAGTCGGAGACCCAACAACAGTGGTCTATGCAACGGAACTCTCCGCTCCGGCGATTCTCGATGGAATCCGCGCAGGGCACGTGTTTGTGGACATAAGCGGATCGCGGGACCGGATGTTGGATGTGAGTGCACATGACGGTGGGCACGAAGCGCGCCAAGGCGACCTGTTGGAAGCGCCAGGCGGTGAGGCAGTGCGCTTTGAGGCGCATGTTTTGGGTGCCGCAGGCGGCAAGATTCTGTGGGTTGAGGATGGGCAGGAAGTGCAGAGTAAGGACGGCGCCGATCTCACAGCCGCGGATCAGACGCTCACGCTCGCTTTCACAAGCGACGGACGACGGCACTGGATTCGTGCAGAGGTTGCCGGAGCGGATGGTAAGCTGTGGCTGCTCGGCAACCCGATCTACATCAACTGGAGTGTCGACAACTCCTGCGGGGACGGCAAAGCAACAAAGTAAGAGCCGGCTTCCAGGCAGCGGCGCCGTTCTAAGCGTTCAATTTGCTTTTAAAGAAGTCAAGCGAGCGCGTTAGGCCTTCTTTGAGCTCGACCTTCGGCTCCCAGCCAAGCAGGCGGCGGGCTTTGGAGATGTCTGGACGGCGGCGGATGGGATCGTCCACCGGCAGGGCTTCAAAACGCAGCTCACTCTTTGAGCCAGTGACTTCCAGCACGGCCTTGGCACACTCGAGAATGGTGAATTCGCGCGGGTTGCCAATGTTAACCGGCAGATGCTCATCGGAACGCGACAGGCGGACGATGCCCTCGATAAGATCGTCGACATAACAGAAGCTGCGGGTCTGACGGCCATCGCCATAGATGGTAAGCGACTCGCCGCGCAGGGCCTGCATCATGAAGTTCGACACGACGCGGCCATCACTGGGATGCAAACGCGGACCGTAGGTGTTGAAGATGCGCACCAGGTGGGTGTTGACGCCGCGGCTGCGGTGATAGGCCATCACCAGCGCCTCAGCAAAGCGCTTGGCCTCGTCATAGACCGAGCGCGGACCGACCGGGTTGACGTTGCCCCAGTACTCCTCAGTCTGCGGATGCTGGAGCGGGTCACCGTAGCACTCCGATGTGGATGCGTGGAGAAAGCCGGCGTTGTGTCTGGCCGCAAGTTCGAGAAGGTTCTGCGTGCCGATGGAGCCAACAGAGAGCGTTTCGATGGGCAGACGCAGGTACTCAGGCGGGCTGGCCGGCGAAGCAAAGTTGAAGATGTAATTGAGCTGTCCGAGGTCGAGGTTGGGCGCGAACGGCTGGCAGATGTCCCACTCGATGAAGCGAAGGCGCGGCTCGCTGGCAAGATGCGCGAGGTTTTCCCGAGTGCCGGTGCAAAGATTGTCGACTCCGATAACGGAGTGGCCTTCGCTTAACAGCCGATCGGTCAGGTGAGAGCCGAGAAATCCGGCAGCGCCGGCAACAAGGATATTCATGGTCAAATATCGTACTCGCTATGGGAAGATAACTGGCCAGACATACTCTGCTCAATTGCCGGGCCAGGAAAGATTGCGCCTGTTAAGTAACAATATTACGCGGCTTGCCCTGCTGCGCCTGATAACTTGCCGGGCGGCCTACGCTGACATAGGTAAATCCGTGCTCGCGCATCTGTTCAGTCTTATAAAGATTGCGCCCGTCAATCACGATTGGAAAACGGACCTGCTGATTGAGGCGGATAAGGTCGATATTGGCAAATTCCTTCCAGTCGGTGAGGATGAGCACGGCATCGGCACTACTGGCAGCTTCATACATATCATCGGCGTAGCGCATCTTGTCGCTCGGCGGCAGTTCGGCCTTGGCGCGCTCCATGGCTGCCGGATCGTAGGCCGTAATGATAGCGCCAGCCGCGAGGAGCTTGCGAATAACATCGATGGCAGGCGACTCGCGGATGTCGTCTGTGTCTCCCTTGAAAGCCAGGCCGAGAGCGGCAAGCCTCTTGCCGCGGAGAGTCCACAATGCGGAGAGCACCTTGTTATAGAAGATCTCCTTCTGGGTCTCGTTGATCTTGCGAATCTCATTGAGCAACTGAAAGTCGACTCCACGCTGCTGAGCGACCCAGCGGAATGCAGCCACATCCTTAGGGAAGCATGAGCCGCCATAACCAAGGCCGGCACGTAAATACTTGGGACCGATACGGCTGTCGAGGCCCATGCCGGCGGC
>DASZXD010000010.1:0-6077 GCA_035546015.1 Occallatibacter sp. | reverse complement strand
ACCTGCATGCAAGGTGCGCCATTCACCGCTGCAGTATTTGTGTTGTTGACCCCGTCGGGATCACAGGCATTGGCGCTGGCCAGGTAGCCCTGTGCCAATAGATCCTGCTTGCCCTGCGGGTAGAGGATGCGGCCTGACAGCGCGATGCTCGGATCGAAGTTGCCAATGTCTCCGTAGCGGTCGTGATAGCCCGGATGCAGTTCGTAGCGCACGCCCATGGAGAGCGTCACACGATCGTTTACCCGCCACTCGTCCTGCGCGTAAAAGTTGTAGTGAATGGAGAGTCCGTCGTTGTCCTGCCGCACCACATCGTAAAAGGTCGTGTTGGGCAAACCGAGCAGGAAGTCTGCGAAGTCGACGCCGCTAAACATGCCCGTACTACTGCCCGACGGGTTGAATGAATAGGTTCCGTAGTTATCTGAGCCGTTGAACCCAAGGGGCGAAATCGCCTCAAGGGTCTGAATATCGAGCCCGACTTTCACTGTGTGGTTGCCCTTGTTCCAGAGCAGGTTGTCTGAGTACTCGTAGGTGTATGACTTGTTGAGGCTCGTCAACCGGTCCGCGCTCAGGCTCTGGATATTATTGAAGTCCATCTCGGGAACGCCGTTATAGAAGAGGTTCTGCAATCCCTGCCATCCCTGCGCCACAGTCCACGCATGTCCATCGAAGCTGTTCGTCTGTCCTGACGTATATCGCGTGAATCCGAAGCCGCCCTCGTTGATCAGATTCGGCGCAATCGTCCAGTTGGTGTCAACCTTCAGAACCCGGCTCTGGCTGTTGTTCAGTGATGAAGGCAGGTTGAGAATCTCGGGCGAAGTTGTGGGGAAGTTCTTCCACGTATACCGACCCCACAGCAGGAACCGCTGGTTTGAGCCAAAATACTGGTCGCCGCGCACATCGAACTGGTTTGAGTGGCCGCTCTTGTCTACATTGGCCTGGTAGTTGGCTACGCCGTTGTCAGTGTAAGCGCTCGGATCACCGATATTCGGATCGGGATAATACTGCTTCAGCGTGTTCAGAGCAATCTGGCTCAATTGGCCCGCGGGAATCGATGTGCCGTAGCTGCCGCCGGTGAAGGGATTCGTAAGGCCGGTAAAGGCATTGCCTCCGTTGCCATCTGGCTCGACGTACTTGGAGAAGTCGCCCTGCTTCATTCCCGTGCTGGGCACAACCTCAAGCAGCGTTGCCTGCGCCGGATGCCGCCAACCCTCATAAGCACCGAAGAAGAAGCTCTTATTGTGACCGTTGTAGTGGGGCAACACTACAGGGCCGCCGATGCTGCCTCCGAATGTGTTGCCTGTCTGGCTGGGTTTAGTCGTCGTGGTGGGATACGTATAGGGAATCGCGTCGAATGCGGAGTTTTGGTAGTACCAGAAACCGGTTCCGTGCAGGCTGTTGGTGCCGCCCTTGGTGGTTACCACAACCTGGCCTGGGTCACCGAACTCTGCATTGGCCAGCACGCCATCCTCACGAATCTCGGAGATCGATTCTGTCGAGGGAAATGCATCACCTATGAAAGAACCGCCCGCAGGATTTTTCACGGTCACGCCGTCTACAGAAACCTCAACCTGATAAGGCAGAGATCCCTGAACCGAAATACCCGAACTGTCAGCCTGCACACCCGGCAGCGTTCCCAGAATGCTCGATGCACTAGTGCCGGAGAAGCTGGCGCGGGTATTCACGGGCAGGTTGTCGGCATCATCCGTGGTGAAGGTGCCGCTGATCGTGGGCGTATCGGTCTGGATATTGCTCACGTCGTCCGCATTCACCTGCACCACCTGCCGCACTGTGCCAATCGCCATGCTCGCATCTACGCGCAGTTCCTGGCGGACGGCGAGAGTAATTCCCGCGATGGACCACTCTTCAAAGCGCGGCTCCTGGATAACGATCGTGTAATGCCCAGCCTTTACATCGAGGAATCGATAGTCACCAACGCTGTTGGTCTTCACGATCCGCGACGTTCCTTCGTCGTTGCTCTTGAGAGTGACGGTGGCGGCTGCGATTACGGAACCTGACTGGTCTTTCACCGAGCCGATGATCGATCCCTGCGTTGTCTGTGCGCGCACGAGCGTGCAGGCAGACATAAGCAGCAGGCTGATTGCCGCAACTGACCAGCGCCGTAATGGCCGCAGAGCGGTATGCGCTAGAGTACACATGATTCATTACCTCCTGAAGTACTGGCTGTGCTGGAGATGCTGAAGAAACTATTCACACAGAGATTCGTGACATTGGGACATAACGCCTGCGGGGCTGCATGCGTGGGGAAAGTTGTAGTCAGCAGGAACGGAATAAAAACTTTTGCGAGTTTGCGAATGAGAGTTTTACCGGCATGTTCGTGCACACCAATGCACACGCTGCCCGCAGCACCCGGCAGTCGCTCGCCTGCGTTAACAGCTATGTTTGCCGAACGTCCTCAGAATATGTGGGAGTTTTTGCGAAGCCGTTAAACGTGTGTGACAGCCATTTGAATATTCAATTCAGGCATAATTTGCCGGCGCCGTCCCGCATAGCGTTACGGCGCGGCCATTTAAGCAGCAGTTGGACGTTCATCAGTTGTCCTTTGTCGGTTTGCGAAGGCTGCCGGCCGTCTTGATGAGTTCTTTGCGAATCTCGTCGGAGTCATCTACATCCAACAGTTCTGCCGCCTCGGCTTTCGTCTTTGGCCGCGCAAACTTTGCCTTCGCGGCTACAAAGACACGCGAATCCGCAGGACTCGCCGTGAAAGGCTCCAGATGCGGAGCGGAATCAAATATGCCTTCAATCTCGCCAGCCAGCGCATCTTCGAGGTTCAGTGGACCAAGACCCAGCAGTTCATCGATGGTGCGTGTGATTGACCCCATGCTGCTGTGATCGTGCGACACAGCGCCGGGCTTTACCCATGGACTCGCGATCAGCAGAATGCTGCGATGCGCATCCACATGGTCTACGCCGCCCTGTGCGTCATCTTCCGTCACGAAGAGCGCGGAGTCCTTCCAGATGGACGTCCTGGAAAGAAAGGCCACAATGCGGCCCAGCGCAAGATCGTTGTCGGCGACGTACGACGCGCGATACGGGTAGCCGTCTGCCGGGCGGGGCTTGGTGGTGTGATCGTCAGGCAGGCGGATGACGATGAGCGCGGGCACGTCGCCGCGCTCGAGTCTGCTGCGGAAGTCCTTTTCAAATTCGCTGGCGCGAAACTGGTCAGGAATGCCGAGATTGAATGTTGGATAGTGCCGATCCGTCGACTCGAATACAGGCTTCGGGAGCGGAGAGTTCAACAGTAACCGCTGACCTTCCGGCTCTGCACCGGCAATCTCCGCATTGCCTTCCAGTTCGAGCCCCTCGCCGTAGTTCAGAATGCCTTTGCCGCCGGCTGTCACATGCTCCCAGAGTGAGCCGAACTCAGGCTCATCTTCCGGCATGGGTGCGTCCGCTCCGCCAAACATCGCGCGCCTGCCCGGCTGAGTTGCGGTGGCAGAAGCACTCCGCCGCCCACCATAACCTGACGTCCATGCCGTGTTGAAGAATGGCGTGGGATCGATGCCAACTACCCAGCGATGGCCGTCCGCAGAAACATCGGAGTCCACGTAGTAGTTGTCACTCATCGCATACCGCGCCACAAGCGCGTGCAGATTCGGCGTCACCTTCAGATGTGTGGCCACCGGGCTTTCGGCAGCCCAGCCATCCACGCCATAGCGAGCGAGGGATGGATCGCCGTTAGCACCCTGCACATCGCCAAGTAGCTCGTCATAGGTGCGATTTTCACGCACGACCAGGAAGCAATGCTTGAGTTGCGGCAGTGCAGGCCGCAAGGCGATTGCGGCGGTATTACCTGCGATGACGGTCTGGGTGAGCATATCGGGAGCCGGCAGGCCGGCAAGATGAATCACGCTCAGGCTTCCGTACTCGAGCGAGCCAACGTAAGTGGGAGCGCTGGCGTTATGGTTCTTGCCAGCATTGGGCCCGGTTCCCTTACCTTTCGTATTGACCACGTAAAGCACGTTGCCATCGGGCGAGAGCGACAGCGCAGAGGGATTCCAGCCCACAGGGATGTGCTCCACCACGTTCATGCTTGCGGTAACTACTACACCTACTGCATCAATGCCGGACTCGGCGACATATAGCCTGCCGTTGCCCAATGCGACACCGCTGGGCATCACGCCGCGCAGCGGCCTGCCGCGTGCATCGCTGAAGCGTGGCCCACTGAAAGGCGAAAGCTCTCTTTGCGCCAGCACCTGCGTGCCATCTGCGCTGACTTTCACCACAGCATCGTCATGCGCGAGAGAAACGTAAACTGCAGTGGCATCCGCAGCCACACCTGTCGGCGCGGCACTGCCCACGGCATCATCCGCATGGCCGTCTTCTGTGATGAGCTTACCCAAGCGCAGCTTCGCAGCAAGCGCAGGATGTTCGCGGTCGTGCACGTCGTAGGTCCACAGCGAGCTGCCGGCAGTGGAGTTCTCATCGCCTAGTCCGGGAATCTTTTTGTCTTCGACAACGACGCCTTGGCGCGCCGCTTTGGAAGGATAACCGAATGGAGGAAAGTGCAAGCCGGTTTCGAGCGGATCTTTATCATCGGCTCCCGGAATCGCCGTGTACTCGAAGAGGCCAGTATTCGTGACATAAAGCCGGGTACCATCGGGCGAAAGCGCGAGCCCAAACGGGTAGCGGCCCGTGGGCGCCTGTGCGATACGCTCCATCTTCTCCGCATCGATGAGCACAATGCGCCAGTTGCCCTGGTCGAGCGCGTAGAGCGTTTTCCCATCGGCTGAAACTACGAGTGTGGCCGCAAAACTCCCGCTGTAATTCTTTCCAGCAATCGAGCCGTTCAGCGGAACCTCGCCCGCAGGCTTCCAGTCACTGGTGCGATAGGCTCGAATCAGCCCCGAGTCCCCGGTCGCAACGTACAGCAGCGATCCATCCGGCGAGTAGGCGAGGCCTGCGTGCACGGCAATGGCAGGATCATTGTCTTCGCCCGATGGCATGCGCCGCACATCGGGGCTGGCGTCAGTCGGATGCTCAACGACGTTCAGCGCAAATGGGAAACCAATGGAAGGAGCGGCGAGCTGCGCTCCATCTGGCCGCACAGCCAGAGCGAACGGATAAGGAGCCAGCGGAATCCATTTGCCGGCGGGATGAATGGCCCGTCCATTGGGAAGTATGGCAGTAACATCGCTCTGCGCCGCTGAAAAAGCGGCAAGCATCGTAATGCAGAAAAAGGCTATCGCTACATATCGAGAGCATCTCATGCATTTCAATATGCATTGCAAAGATGAACCTGAGGTTTCGAAATGCGACATTTTAAGAGCGCGACGAAGAAGAGTCATTACAGATCTTGTGAATTGTATCGCAGTGTGGATAGGCTACCGAATCCGGCAATGAGGCACACGTCAGCATCACCGTCAGTTTCCGGTCAGCCCGGAATCACGGTGCAAGTAAGGCCGAGGATAGATCGGATGGTTATTCCAAAAGATTGAGCCGATGCTCGGCTAGCCGAACAATATCGAGACAGTTGAGGCAACGCCGCAGAAGCTTCAATGCGTCTCTATCCTTTAGCGGTCGAGGCCACTCGAAAGAGCGTGAGGGGTCCGCGCTATTCCAAAAGGGCAACGACCTGTTCTACCGAACGGAGGATTTGGGCGAACAACGACCACCGCATCGAGAAGCATCCGCACTTGGATGCGTTAGCCACCGAGAGTGAAAACTACGTTGATCGTTGTTTCAACATCGACGGGATCGTTGTTGAGTTTGTACGGCTTGTAGCGCCAGTTACGCACGGCATCGAGAGCCGCCTGCCGCAGCATGTCGGGTCCACTCACAGCGCGCAGATCGGTAATTGCTCCGTTCTTGGAAATCACCGCGTGCAGCACTACAGTTCCCGACACACGGGCCGATTTCGCGATAGGCGGATAAACAGGCGGCGTCTTTTGTATAAGCATTCCAACCGCGACGCCGGATGAAATGACCATCGGCTTCGGGGGTGGCGCTACGACGATGGACTGTGCGTGTCCATTGAAGACGCTAGGCATGGCACCGTGGGCAGCACCAAGACCATCTGCACCGTTAGCGGCAAAGTTTGCTGGGGGAGGGGTATCTTC
>DASZXD010000009.1:0-19648 GCA_035546015.1 Occallatibacter sp. | reverse complement strand
CAGAAGATAGCCGAGAGCGAAATGTGCGTTGGGCGCTTTAGGATCTGCTTTTATCGCCGCACGAAACTCCTCCATCGCCCCCTGGTGATTTTGCATCTGGTCGAGCGCCTCACCTGCGAGCATATCCGCTTCGGCCGACTCGGAGTTCAATTCGAGGATCTCGTGATAGGTGTCGAGGACGCACTGATATTGCTTTGACCACATGCAGTTCTCCGCAAGCAAAAGACGATAGGGAAGATTCTGCGGGTCGCTCGCTGTCACCTTCCGCAGGTAAGGAACGGCGGCGGCATACTCGCCCAGACCGTAGTGAGCCATCCCGATCAGTATCTCCAGGCGAACCGCATCCGCCGACGAGGGTGCTGCGTCCTTTAGCAACGGAGACAATGTATCGATTGCGGCCTTCAACGCGCCCGACTTGAACAGGGCCAGACCAAGGTTCAGGCGGAGGCCCGGCATCTCCGGATTAAGCGCCAATGCCTTCCGGTAGAGGGGTACCGCTGCGGCATAATGCTCCTGCCGCGCTGCGATCAGGCCCAGATGCGCATAGGCTTCGGCGTCGTTCGGATGGCCCCGAAGGACTGAGCGCCATGCGGTTTCAGCCCCGGCAATTTGCCCACTTTGTTCCAGATTGAGCGCTGTCGCGCGCTCCTGGCTGACGGATGGCGCCTGAGTACTCGATTGAACTGCCGCTATCGCCAGCACTACAGCGGTCAAACTGCATTTGAAAAAAGTGCATTTCATAAAGGCCACGAGTTGATCGACAACTTTTATTCAGGGGTTAAAGCGGCCGCAGAAAAAGTAACAGTGTAGAAAGAAGCCGCCAGGCAACAGAATAAGCAGGCAACTAAAGCCCGGGATATCTTGCGAGCCTTGAGACCCGGCTGAAGTCGTGCCCCTGCTGCAAAGCCAATAAGGCGCATCTTCACGGCATCTGCCCCGCTTCACCGCGAAAATGTCCTTGCTCTCCGGGCTCGGTCTGTGAGGCAGTTGAGATGCTGCGGCAAACGCACAAAGCAAGGCAAGATTAGCATGGCGCGAGTTTCACGAACAATTGACATACCAAGAAAAACGTGCGACAGCCGTAGCTGTCGCACGTCTCAAGTTATTTACAACCCGCTCACTAGAAGTGGAATTTTCCAGTAAATTCCAGGTTGCGGGGCGTAAAGATCGATGTGACCTGACCGAAGTTGCCGTCATGGTTGTTGGCGTCGACACCGGAGAACTGCGTCTTGTTGAACGTATTGAACGATTCAAAACGGAGTTCCAAGCCCGGGCCGTTGTCTTTACCAGACAGCGCGATGTTCTTGACCAAGGCTATGTTGAAGTTGTTCAGGCCTGGACCACGAACATTGTCCTTGCCTGCATTGCCCCAGCCCTGGTTCGGGCCGCCAAACCACGGTGCGACTGGATCGGTGTAGACACCGGAAGTGGCACCGTTAAACCAGGCCTTCTGCGTCTTGGGGTAGCCGATCTTACCCGCCAGGTTCGGCCGGTTGGCGGTTCCGCCGCCCAAGCCGATCGTGTCAGTACCGTTGTAGACGACGAGAAGCGGAAGCCCGGTCTGGAAGACTGTGATGTCCGAAATGCCCCATCCACCAATGACCGTCCTTGCAAACGCGTTCGAGCTGTGCCGCGCAAACGGAAGCCCATAGACAAAGCTCGCGTTGAAGATGTGACGGCGATCGAATCCACCCGAGCCCTTGTTGTACGCAGTAACGAACGGGTTTGGAAGCAGGTTCAAATCGTTCGTCGCTGTGTCAATCAAATGCGAGTAGGTATAGGCGAGCTGGGAGGTCAGGCCCCACTTGTTCTCAAAGCGAATACCTGCCTGGAGCGAATGATAGTGCGTGTTGGTTTTGTTCTCTTCCTGGGTAATGCCCGCGAAGCCAGGATACTGACGAAGCTTGTTGGCGAGGATCTGGCCGCTTTGAACGGCATACCGATCTGTATACGCATTTGTGGACGGGCCACCTAGCCAGCGGGGATCGACGATTTTCGGTCCACTTGGATTCGCCGGATCGGTGACCATTGGAGGTGTAATTGCCGGCGAGTTGCCATTCGTCGTCGACCAATAATTACCAGGGTCGTTCGTCAGAGGCAACGTGTTGATGGCACGATCGTTATTCTGATCCCAACCCGAGGAGCCGACATACTGCACCTGCATGATGACCGACGAAGTAATCTGGTGCTGGATTCCGAGGCTCCAGTTCATGGTGCCCGGAGGCGGATAGTTGTAACTGATGTTAAACAAGCCCGAGGGATACAAGTCCGTTCCAGTCTGGCCGGTGAGGATGCTCGTATTCGGGTTTGAGAAAAAGACACTGGTCGGATTCGGCTGATAGGCAAATGGCGGGTTCAAAGCGGCGTTGTACACGTCGTTCCCCTGAACGCGCTCATAGAATACGCCTACGCCGCCACGTAAGACCGTCCTGGAGTGGCCGGTAAGGTCGTACGTAAAGCCGACGCGCGGCTGCCAGGTATAGTAGCGATTCTCAACATTGCCCTTCGGGAAGCCATTGACGCCCGCTTCTTTGATGCCGTTCAGATAGAACTTTTCAGTTCCGCTTCCGTACGTGCTGAGCTGCGAAGGAGACAGGGTGCCGTTACTCGCAATTGGGTTCCCCAACGTTCTGTTGTAAGAGCCACCGACGAAGTTGGCGAACTTGTTATAACGCTCAAAGGTGTGCGGAATGCCGTCGTAGCGGAGACCGATGTTCAAAGTCAACCGCGGCGAAATATGCCAGTTATCCGTCCCATATCCGCTGTAGAAGTTGCTGACCCAGTTCTTGCCGTACAGGTACTCGAGCTGGTTCCAGTTGTCCGTCATGCCAAGGATCATGTTGACGATGCCGTCACCCGAAAACGCATTGTTGTTAAAGGTGGCGGTACCATTCGTGAGGGCCTGCAGTTCCTGATTCTTGTAGTCGTGAAGCCAGCTCACACCGAACTTGAACTGGTGGCGGCCCTTGCTCCAGGAGAGATCGTCACGATACTGGAAACCTTCAAAGCCGTTCTTCCATGGATAGTACGAAGGAGTGTAGGTCGCACCCAGTGGAGTGCCGCCGAGCGCAATAGCGGGCATTAACGGCGCACCTAATCCGTGCGTGACAGCCGACTGATCGCTCGACGGGAACAGGCTAGTGGCCGACCATCCTGACGGCTGCTTGATCGTTATGCCTGCACCGGGAATCGGCGTCAGGCGGATTTTGTT
This sequence comes from Occallatibacter sp., assembly GCA_035546015.1. GTDB lineage: Bacteria > Acidobacteriota > Terriglobia > Terriglobales > Acidobacteriaceae > Telmatobacter. Next base: position 16,437 of record DASZXD010000009.1, on the reverse strand, counting down.
GCCGCTATAGTAGAACGCGGTCTCATTCAGCACAGATGCCGAATAAGTCTGCGTCAGTTTGATGGCCGCCGTATACGAGGGGTTCTGCATCACGGTGCCGACGGTCGGCTGGCCACCGGCCCAGAGCGGCGGGAAAAAGGTCTTCTGCATCGCGTCGTGGAGGTAGTGGCCCATCAACTGGTACTTGCTATTGATGGTGTGGTCAATACGGACCACGTCTTCACGAATATTCTCTGGCTGCTTGACGGAGATCACGAACTGTTTGCACTGGGTTCCAGTACAAGTGGTATTCGGATGCGGAAAGACTCCTGAATTCAACTCACGAACGATGTTCTGATCGACCAGCGCGAGCGGAATTCTGTAAGTTCCGGAGGTTGGGCCTGCCGGGAAGGGTGAACCCGGAGTCAACCCGAGCCCCATTTCCTGCGCAGTGTACGCCGTGTTTAAGGGGAGATTAGGTACTACGGGAATGGCCGAGCCCTGAGGAGTGTAGATGTAATCAGAACCAAGCGTCGGGAAGTTGCTCGTCCATATTGCATTTGAGACTGAGGGAGCGCTGCCCTGGACCAATTTGCGCCATTCCTCGTTCACAAAGAAGAACGTTCGACTCTTTGCTTCGTTGTACACGTGGGGAATGAAAAGCGGGCCACCGATGTTGCCGCCGGGCACATTCAACAGGAAGACGGGACGCGATTTTCCGGCCCCTTTGAGAAAGTAGTCATTCGCGTTGTAAACGGTATTCCGGTTGGTTTCATAAAGCGAACCGTGATACTGCCGCTGGCCTGACTTGATCATCATGGTGATCGTGCCGCCGGAGCCCATTCCATAGTCAGCCGAGTAGTTCGAGCCGAGCGTCTGGAATTCGGCAATCGCATCCTGCGAAGGCAGGTTCATAAAACAGCCACCGCATCCCCGATCATTCTGCTCGCCGCCGTCGATCAGGTAGACGTTGTGGGTTGTACGCTGGCCATTGAAGCTGATGCCGTTCGCCGAGGTAAGAGCGTCGATGCCGCCGAACGAGGCCAGGTTGTTTGAGACACCCAGACCGAGAGCCGCGAGCTGCACAATGTTACGGCCGTTGGTAGCGAGCTGCCGAACCTGCTCGCCGCTGATTAGCGTGCTGACTTCGCTGGTTTCCGTCTGCACCTGCAAAGCGTCCGCCTGCACCGATACGGTCTGCGAAGCACTACCGACTGTCAGCACTGCATTCTCTTCCAGGTGCTGAGCAACGTGCACTTCGATGCCGGACCTCGTATAAGTCTGGAAGCCGCTCGCGGCCGCCGTCATGGTGTAGGTGGCGGCAGCAATGTTGCCAAAGTGGAACGCGCCCACGCCGTTCGTCGTGGCTTCCCTCTTCACGCCAGTTCCGATGTCTGTAAGTGTCACGGTGGCATTCGCAACCACCGCTCCGCTGGAATCTGTTACGTTGCCGTCAATGGTCGCGCTGTCCTGGCCCCACACTCGCGGCGCCATCGCCACGATCATCATGGCGAGTGCGATCCAAAGCACTCCCATACCTTTGTTCGATCTACGCGTCAAGCTTCTGCTTGACCGGGAAAAGGTTTGTGTCATGGTCTTTCTCCTGAGAAATCGGTTACTTGGCCTGCTCTATCCCACTGGCTTCAGTGCTCGTGGCAATTTCCGGTACGGTAAGTTCGCTGAGGATCCTTCTTAGGCCGGGACAAGCGTTTCTTCATGTACGTAAGCCCTACGCCTGCGCAAGAGCAGACGCCGACCTCCCTGCATTCTCTAGTCCACTACGAACCGCAGCCGACAAGCCTTGCAAGGGAATCCGTACCTTCGAATGGCCCTGTCCCTACTTGCGAATCAGAAACAAACAAAGTCTTAGAATTTCAAGCGATGCATGCGCGCACTGTACCCAATGCACGCATCCGTAAAAGGGAAGCCTCGGGGCATTGATAGCCCGTTCGGCATGAAGAACTACGAATGCCCGTCAACTGTGCCTAGCACCGGGACCAACGATTCGACCGGCAAATTAAACCGAAAAGGGCCATAAGCGCCCTCGGTTCTCCTTACGGCTCAGGATCCCTGCTATGGGCATACGTTTTCTTCAGTGGCGGCAATAGTCAACCTTTCGTTGGATAATTGTCAACAGAAATCTTTTCTCATCTTCACTTTAGTTTATGGAATATCTTCGGAAGATAAATCCATTTATTCATAGCCCGATCGAGACTGAGGGACATGGGGGAAAATGAAAAGTATGCGTTTACTGGTGAAATAAAAGAGCCTTCGCGCGACTGGCCAGGCCGTTCGGCTGGCTCGCATTTCTCATTCAGATCTGGGAGAGGTCTTAATTTGGAACCGATTCGCCGGGACGTACGATCCGGATGAAATGGTCGACGAACGTTGAATGCATCTCCGGGACAGTGGACCTGGGCATATGGCAACTGGTGCAATTCGCTGTTGCTCTGGGGCAAATTCTTGGAACCGCGACTCGCGCGCCACCTGAAGCGCCATGCTTTGCCCCTTTTCCCGGGCTGTGACAGCTCAGACATTTCTGATCGTAAAAACGCGTATCCCTCACCAACGACGCATGCGGGTCATGGCATTGCGTACAGGCGAGCCGCGCATCCTGGGTGGTCTTCCAACAGCGGCTTTCCTCCAGGCGATAAGACTGAAAGCGGATGGTATAGGCGCCGGGCTCGGGCTCCTTCATGATGACATCCAGCGTGGTCCGATGACACGCTCCGCAAAAATCGATGGAGCTTGTCGGTGAAAGCAAGGCCGGATTGAAGATAGCCTGGCGGCCCAGCGCGGTTTGGCCCGCCTCCATCGCATTCACATGATCCAACCCTGGACCATGGCAAGCCTCGCAATGCACACCGGGAACGGCGTCCGTGATATCCAGCCTGGAGTTCGCCGAAGATGCCGTCGTATGGCAAGCGAAACATCGCAGAGCCTCGCCGCCTTTGAGCGGAATGCCCAGCGCATTTTCGAGCGAGCCCTCCTCCGCGGGCTTGTGTCCTGGAGTCAGGCCCAGGCGATGGATTAAAGAGAAGCTGCTGGCCTGGCTCTCGTACAATTCCCCGTTGCGATCCAGCAGATATGTCTGACCATGCACGCCAACTCCCATCGTCCATGCAACCGGATAGGAAATCGAGTGGCCGTTGGACGTCACCTCAAGTGAATATCCAGGAGGAGCGTCGCCGGGAACGAACCGGTATGTGTAGGATCCACTTTCAAAATCTCCGCCAGCGGGCTGCCCGGCCGCGCCACCCGAGAGGCGGAAGGCAGCCTTGGCCATTTCGCTCGCGGATTGAGTAGAAGCAATTTCAGAATGGCACTCCGCACAGGCGTTGCTGCCCACATACCCATTCGTGGACGCCGGAGATTTGGTAGGCCACCAGCCCTGGCCAGCGACGCGATCGGCCGTAGTGTCCGGCAGCTCATTGCGAGTCGAGTGCTGCTGCGCATGCGTGACAAGCAGCACAGGGAAACACAACCAGCCGGCAAGCACCAACCGAATCCCTGAAAACGGCGTGAGTCTCAATGTTCTCAATCGGTGTCTAAGTTTACGACAGAATTGTTCAGACCAAAACCACCATTGCCAGTGGTTTCTCACAAGGCTACACTTGGCGAGCGTGTGCCAGTTCAATGCTGCCGAGAAGCTGGACCCATCCGATCCGGATGTGCACTGGCGGCTCGCACGGCTCTATCAGTCAATGGTCCACAAAGAGGAAGCAACGGTCGAGTTCGAGAAAACCAGCAGCCTGCACAAGGCCGAAAACGATTCGGTCTTCAGCAAGCTCAAGGCTGCACAGGAGAGAGGCAAACCGGCAGATGCGGCGCCTGGCTCTTTGGCAAACCAGTAAACGCGGTGTCACTTCGGAAAGGACGAAAGAACGATGCAACGACGCAGCTTTTTACAGGCAGGTCTTCTTGCCGGTTCAGCGGCGCTACTCACACGCGGGCGCAGCCTGGCAGCCACAGCCGATGCACATATTGAGATTCTGCTCGATGAGCCGATCGGTACCATTGCACCCGGCATCTACGGCCATTTCACCGAACATCTGGGCGGCGTGATCTATGACGGCGTATGGGTGGGCGAGGGCTCATCCATTCCCAATATTCACGGCGTTCGCAAGGATCTCGTAGACAAGCTGCGCGCCATCAAGGCTCCTGTGATTCGCTGGCCAGGCGGCTGCTTTGCAGACAGCTACGACTGGCGCGACGGCGTGGGCCCGCGCGACAAGCGCCCACGGCGAACCAACTTCTGGGTCGACGATCCTGATGCCAAACGTCTCAGCGGCAATGCCGTGCAGCTTTATGAGACCAACGCCTTCGGCACCGATGAATTTGTTCGCTTTTGCAGGCTGAGCGGAGCGGAGCCCTATTTTGCCGCCAACGTGCGCAGCCTTACTCCGCTCGACTTCGATCATTGGGTGGAGTATTGCAACTCGCCCGCCGGCAGCACCGCGCTTGCCGGTCTGCGCGCCGCAGGAGGCTCGGCGGAGCCCTTTAACGTGCGCTATTGGGGCGTTGGGAACGAGAGCTGGGGATGCGGCGGCAACTTTTATCCCGAGGACTACGCAACCGAGTTCAGGCGATTCACCACATGGGTCCCGTCGTATGGGGTCGACCTTGCATTCATCGGTTCAGGACCGAATGGCAACGATCTCGATTGGACGCGCGGCTTCTTCCACAAGCTGATGGGCGACCGGCCTGACTTTGACAACCACCTCTTCGGATGGAGCTGCCACTACTACACATGGAACCTGAGCCGCGGCAAAACAGAAGATTGGGTGGCAGGCAAGGGCGACGCGCTGGCATTCGACGCCGTCGACTGGTACGAGCTCTTCAGCCAGGGCATGATGATGGAGCAGATCGTCAACGATCAGTGGGCAGTGCTGGGCGAGTTCGATCCGCATCACCGCGTAAAGCTTGTGATTGACGAGTACGGACCGTGGTACCGCCCAGGAAGCGCGGTCGATCCCACACACATGCTCGGCCAGCAGATCACGATGCGCGATGCCGTGCATACGGCGCTCACGCTGGATATCTTCAATCGTCACGCAGACAAGGTTGGCATGGCCGCCTGCGCTCAGCTCGTCAACTGCCTCAACGCTCTGTTCCTCACGCATGAGGACAAGTTTGCTATTACGCCGAACTATCACGTCTTCGATCTCTATGCAGCGCACCAGGGAGCACAGGCCGTACACGCCGAGTTTTCAGCGCCTGAAATTCAATATCAGCGCGATGGCAAACCGGCGCGATTTACAGGCCTGAATGGATCGGCTTCAGTTGCAGGTAAGACGCTGACACTGACGGTCACGAATCCGAGCATCGATGCACCGCGCGAAACGGAGATTCTGGTGCGCGGCGGAACGGCAGTTTCAGCAACAGCGAGGATTCTTTCAGCTCCGGACGTGCACGCGCACAACACATTCGATCACGAGGGAGTGTCTGCTCCGCGATCGGCAAGTCTGCAAGTCAATAACGGCATCGTTACGGCGCAGTTTCCGCCTGCTTCAGTGGCCAGTATCACGGTCAAGCTGGCATAAGAACAACGTTCGGTAAGACCAAGGCATAGTTCCGCCACGCGCAAGTTTCTGGCGCCGCCGCAGAATCTGTCAGCATGGCAAGGAGGTTTCCGACGCAGAAGATCGTCCTACGCCTGCTGCTTGTACCGGTGGCGAGGCCGCTGCTCGCGTACCAGCGCAGCAAATCCGACTCGAAGCTTGCCAATCGCCTGTTTTCGCTGGAACTCACTGAGCGACTCTCTGCCAACAGGCTTGCAAGGTGGGAAGCTGCGGGTTCGGTGAGAATGATCGTCGTGGATGAAAACACCGGCCGCATGAGGTCTGTGACTTTGCCCGGCGCAGCACTTTCAGCATCGCAGTGAATCTGCAGGCCTCAACGGGGTCTATTGCGCGCTCCACCTATTGGTGGATGCAGCGCTCCTTCGTATCGTCCATGACATCTGGCCAGAGCATCGATATTCTTCTTTTGTCTTCTGAATCAGTCTCCTGAGCTGATTATTAGAAACGTGCAACATTCGGCTGGCCGCTCTTTGAGCTGCCAGCCTTTTTATTGCAATTCAGAGCTTCCAATCGTAAAGGTCGCCGGCTTTCAGCCGGCCGCTCCCACAAAATCAGGGAATAGTGTTCTCGTAGCGATCCCAGTTCTCGAGCAGGTTCGCAACCACGACGCTGCCTGCCTGATAGTTGGCGTCAAGCGCAGGAATATAGCCCGGCGAATTCGCCAGATCATCAAAGAGGAATTTCTCTGCGGAGACGCCGGGCGGGGGCACGGTAAAGTTGCTCGCCGTGCGCAGAATCAGCAGGCGATTGGCATCCACGCGGCCAAGCCGATCGAGTTCATGGACGGCAAGCACAATTCCCTGATCTTCACAGTCTGCAATTGCGAGCGCACCTGTACCATGCGTGTAAAGCCGAACCCAGTCCTCTGCCCACTTCGTCATGATGGCTCCGGACCAGAAGCGATCCGCGCCCATGCTGTCTCCTTCCACTACCAGCGGCCGTTGCAGCGCATTGGGAAAGCTCTTGTAAGGCGCGCGGTTGGCTGCCAGAGCCTGGCTGTCAGGAATAACGAGCGATTTGGTCAGACTATAAGCCCAGTCAACAAGAGAAGCGTTGAGTGTGTAGGCAACTCTTCCCACGCCGCCCGATCCGTTATCGGAGACTCCTGCGGCAGGAGCTGAGTCGACGTTTGGCGGAACCGTATCCGGTTGAGTTGCGCCGAGTGCGATGATGCCGTAGGGCCACGAAGCCGGAGTCTCCTTGTGATCGAGTTCGAAGGCGGGATCTCCATCGACAACGTGGCGTATCCACACAGCACTGCCCACCGTGATCTGCGCGGGATCTGCGCCGGCAATTCCGCTGAGAAGAAAATACGTGTGACGCAGATCGAATCGCGGGTCCATTGCCAGCGCCATCAACTGCACCGCGCAGCGCGAGGTCGTTCCGCTGATCATGGCATAGAGACCTTTACCATTCGTCAGTATCGGATGGTCGATTCCGGGAACACGAATCTCCTGATTGAGGTTCTGCCTCTCGGCCCAGAACTGCAACTCACCGGGAACGTCGCCGCGGTCTTTGCCGGTTTCGTATGTTGCGATGACAAGAACTTTCGGCTGAATCAGTCCATCACCAAACATCGGCACAGGAAATACCAGACAGCTCAAAATCAGAAGCAGCAGTGTGGAGAGGCAAAACTTATTACGCACGCAGTAGAACGGCCTCTTCGATCGAGTGGGTTGATGCATTCGAGAGCTCCGGAGACTGAAGGATGATGTGTATGCTGAGACTGCAGAAAACGGAGTGGACAACTCTTTTATACATGAGAGATTGCAGAGCATCGCCTCGATCGATACCGATGGGTGCATTTACATCTTCATCGTCAATCGCCGCCCACCGCGTTGCAGGATCGGGTCTATTCATGCATGCAGCGCACATGCTCTGTCTGATAAGCATTGCTTTGCATGGCGCGTGCGGACATTATGAGCGGTTTATCTATCACAGCATTAACATCAGTAATTGCAGGCAATAGGCATTGCGCTTTGTTATCTGCGCTCTACGCCACAATAGCTGTAATAAAGAAAATTTTTGTTGGCGCACATCAGAACGTATGTTTAAATACCGGTAAATGAGCTGCCCAAGTTCACTCTGAACCGGTCTTCTAATCCGGTGGGTTCCCCACAGCTTCAACACTACAGTTCATCTGAGTCTGCAAAACAGACTCTCCGAAACGCACAGAGCAGGTTGTAGTCAAAGTCAGTCTGATCGCAACGGTCGGAAAACGATTCGTCTCAATCGAAGACGCACAGGATTCCTCTATCTGACGCGAGGAAACTGCGATCTTCGCTGAGAGTTGCGTGTCAAACGCAACGATACGTGGACGGTATGGCTCCGCACCTAAGCTCTGTAGAGATTTGAAGAAGATCGCGCCGCACCAGTTGGACAATCGCCGGGCGCGATATCAATCACAGGCTTCTCATGCCAGGCGATACGTGTGTCTTCATCTGGCGGATACTCATCTTCTGTGCGCCACTGCATGTGGGCGTTGAAGAATTGCTGTCTTCATTTCAACTTGCGTGAGGTCATATGTCTAGTGACGGTTTGTTCGCTCATCTCAGATGTTCTTTCAGTCGACTCCTTCCTGCTGCTTTACTTCTACTCCTCATCTGCACGGCCTCGTTCGCATCAGCACAATCGATGGCGGGCCTGGGCGCCATTCATGGCACTGTGACCGATGTTTCGGGAGCAGTGGTGCCGAAGGCCAAAGTTGTTGTTTCCAACGCCGCGCTCGGCATTACGCGTGAGGTGATTGCTTCATCGGATGGCGTCTTTGAAGCAGCGTCACTCCCTCCAGCCGACGGATACAAGGTCACCGTGTCGATGACTGGATTCTCTACCTATGTCGCCACCGGCATTGCAGTGCACGTCGGTCAGGAAATTGCGATTCCTGTGACTCTGAAGATCTCGCAAGCGGCAGAGACAGTGACCGTGGACGCCACAGATACGGCTCTCGATGTGACGCGTCTCGGCGTCTCCGAACTCGTGAGCCAGCACCAGATCAACGAACTCCCCATCAACGGGCGCAGAGTAGATCAGTTCGTTTTGCTTACTCCCGGCGTGACAACCGACGGCTCGGGAGGTGAGATGAGTTTCCGCGGCGTGCCCGGCAACAATCTCTTTCTGCAGGATGGCATGGACGTAACGCAGCAGTGGGGGCAGGATGACGCTGGCAGCACGAGCGCCTTCTCTCCGCTCAGCCAGGATGCAGTGCAGGAGTTTCAGGTGCAGTCTTCGGACTATAGCGCTGAGTTTGGGCACGCGGCCGGCGGCATCGTGAACACAGTAACCAAGAGCGGAACAAATAACTATCACGGCTCAGCATTCTGGTTCTTCAAGAACCGTACGCTCAATGCTACCGATCCGTACTCGTTCAACAATGGCGAGCCCTTCAATCCGCCGAACTGGCGTCATCAATTCGGCGGCAGCGTGGGCGGTCCCATCATCCGCAATAAGCTCTTCTTCTTTGCCAACACCGAGGAGACGCGTGAGGACCGGCCACTGGTTTCTTCAACAACATCAAGCCTTCTCAATTCGGACGGCAGCATCAAATCCGGCGCCTGTGAGGCCTCAGCATCGCAGTGCTCCGCGGCGCAGACCTATATTCAGCGCACGTTCGCAGTGCTGCCGCGCAAGCTGAATGAGAACATCGGATTTATCAAGATGGACTATCGCCCGACGGATCACGATAGTTTCTCCGCCAACTTCAACCTGATGCAATTCGCTTCTCCCAACGGCACTGTCGGCGCGTCGGCACTGGCCGACGGCAGCGGGTTCTATCCCAACGGCAACCAGATCGACATGACACGCTGGGCGCGGTTCTCTTATACGCGTGTTGTTTCGACGCGCGCGGTGAACGAGTTCCGTTTCGGCTGGTTCAAGGACACGCGCAAGCAGTCCACTAACTCCGCGATTGCGCCTGCAAATGGCCTGGTGTCGGGGCTTTCGGTGGCCGATATGAGTAATCTAGGCATGTCAGTCAACATTCCGAACTCGCAGCCTTCGGAGGACCGCTTCCTGTTTAACGACAGCTACTCGATGACGGTCCGCAACCACCAGCTCAAGTTCGGCGTCGAGACGAACTACATGCGCGACGTTGAGAACGCCCTCTTCTTCGCAAAAGGCGAGTACTTCTACAACACCATTACCGACTGGGCCGAGGACCTGACTCCCGATTCAGAAGATCCTTCGGCCGGCAAGCATTATTCCGGATTCCTGGAAAGCTTTGGCCCTCTCATCACGCGAGCCATTGTGCGCGACTTCAATTTTTATGCGCAGGATCAGTGGCAACTGGGACGCAAGCTCACGCTCAACCTTGGCCTGCGGTACGAGTACAACCGCTTCACGCAGCCGCCAGAGAATACCGACTATCCGCAGACCGGTAAGCTCAACGAGCCCCTTGGCAACTTTGCTCCGAGAATTGGATTTGCGTATTCACTCAACAATGGAAACACTGTGGTGCGCGGCGGATACGGATTGTCCTATGCGCGGCTGCCTTCCGCCAGCGTGATTCGCCTGCAGCAACGCAACGGCGTGGTGCAGAAAACGATCTTTTTTGTACCGAGCACGCCCGGAGCACCAACGTTTCCCGGCTATGTCTCTTCAACAAACATCTCCGGGGCGGGCAGCAACGTGACCTGGGCCGACCCCGGCCTGAAGACACCGTACACCGAACAGGCCGATCTCACCGTTGAGCAGCGGCTCAACAGCAAGACCACGATGACGGTCTCTTACCTGTGGGATGACGGCGTCGACTTCCTGACGCGCAAGGACGACAATCTGGTGCCTCCCACATCGACCTACACCTGGAATATTGTCGATGCCAACGGTAACCAGACAGGAACGTATGCAACGCCGCTTTACACGCAAAAGCACGATTCGCGTTACGGTGTTCTCAACCACATCTACAACGGCGGACGCCTGTACTATGACGGACTGGTTGTCACGGCCAATCATCAGTACTCGAAGTGGGTGCAGGGCAATGTTGCTTACACGTGGTCGCACTCCATCGACCTTGGTCTCGGCGCCGGGGCTGACAACATCTACTACACCGATCCTCCGGTGACTGTGCTGAACGGCGATCAGCGGTACGAAAAAGGACGTTCGCCGCTCGACCAGCGTCAGCGCCTGGTTGCGAGCGCCTTGATCAGCCCTCCGAAGATGGACTTGGGCTCAAACCTGCTCAACACGTCGCTCAACGGATGGCAGTTGTCTACGATCGAAACCTATGGCACTCCGCAGGGCGTCGATCCTTATGTGAGCATCAATGGGCTGCCGGCGGCTCTCTCCAACGACGTGTACTCAACCACGATCAGCGGTGACGGCATTGGATTTGCGTCCTACCAGCGCGTCCCGTTCTATCCACGGAGCAGCCTGAACCTGGGAACTACTTTGAAGACCGACCTGCGCCTCACCAAGCAGTTCAAGCTGCCCAGAGAGGAAAGCCTGCAAATGAACTTCGAAGTCTTCAATGCTTTCAACTACAACACAACAACCTCTGTGCTGCAGGTGGCAATCTTTGCCAACTCCGATGGAACGCTCAAGCAGGCCACATCGGCAGGACAGGGCACAGCATCGGCCGGCTTCCCTGACGGAACCAACGCGCGGCGCGCGCAGGTTTCGCTGCGCTACAACTTCTAACTTCGATAGCCGATTATGCGCGCTTGTGCATGATCGCAATCAGCAAAGAGGCGCACTCTCAAGTGCGCCTCTTTTTCTTTGATTGATTTTCCTGCGCCGGCATTATTCTTTGCGATATTGATCGTCTGTTACGTGCTCCATCCAATCGACAACTTTTCCGTTGAGCCTTTCCTGAAGAGCGATGTGCGTCATGCCGGTTGTCGGCGTGGCGCCGTGCCAGTGTTTTTCATCGGGCGCAAACCACACCACATCTCCGGGGTGAATCACTTCGACAGGCCCGCCTTCACGCTGTGCCCAGCCAAGACCGGCGGTGACGATGAGCGTCTGACCGAGCGGGTGAGTATGCCATGCGGTGCGCGCGCCGGGCTCGAAGGTGACGCTGGCGCACTGCACCAGCGCAGGGTCGGGCGCTTGAAAGAGTGGATCAATGCGGACGCTGCCGGTGAACCAATCCGCGGGACCTTTTGTTGATGGCTGCGTACCGACTCTTCGGATTTCCATGCGTAATGCCTCCTCGATTGAGAGCTTAGAGCAGTTCCCGAATTAACGTCGACTTTACGAGAGTAGTACAGGGTGGCCTTTTCCTGAGGAAAAGGCGACTTAGATGCGATTCTCCGGTATACACCAATTCGGGAACTGTTATAGTCCTCCAGATATATTCCTGCGATCATTTCCTGAATGGATGAAGATGGAGCCGCTGGGTATCCGCCACTTTCTCATTCACCATGGGTTTCTATTTGTGTAGCCCGATCTGGAAGGAGGGCATATGAGCATCGGAGGAATCCGCATCTGCGACTTCTGCGGCGAGCCTGTGGTGCGGGATGATGCAACACCCGTCAAAATTGAAGAAGACGGCCATCTCCACCAGCGTCATTTTCACAACAGACACGCGAACGATTGCCTTGCGCAACAGCTCGCGATTCTGCAATCGGAACTTGTCGCAGCGGAATAGGGCGCCTGTCCATCAGCGCCCTTGGATTCTTTCGTGCTCTTCTCAATACCGTGTTCACTTCAACCGCAAGCTCATTGAAGCAAGTATCGTGGAAGCGGCGGGAGTCGGGCTCGTGCTAAACCTTGAAAACGCGCAACTTATTCATTCCAGCAATGCCCGAAACTCCGAGATTGCCACTAGTGCCGGGTTTGCGTACAAAACGCGTACAAACAATTCCCAGAATTCCCGAACCTCCAACAGCAGCATCTTCCAGTCCGTTCCAACGAACGTCTGAAGAGTTCCTTACCGGTTATACACCAAACCGGCTGCGCGAAAGACCAGCTTGCGACGAGAATGCGGCCGTTTCGTTCGAGATGGCCTGAACAGTTGGGGCTCCGAATACGGAGCTGGCACGGAACGCTCATGATCCATGTTGGGCGGGAGCAAATTGCCTGAAGCCAGCAATAGAGGTGCGTTTTGTCGAGGACCCGTCTGATCAGAAACACGAATCCACTGGTGGCTATGAGGTCGAAAGATCGCCACGCCCACGACATCGATCTTCGGCCATGTCGCGATGCTCGGTAACCCGATGCGCGCTCAATCGGGATAGCTTTTGCAGGTTCAGTCTCAGAACAACTGTCGCATACGGTCGCGGATCATTTGACACAAGTTGAGCGGTTCTCACTCACTAGCAAGAGATCCGGGATTTGATCGCGTGCCCAATCGTCCGGCAACCCTATCTTGATTGCGCACCCGCGCTGCATCGACGAGCATTTTGCCCGCCCATCGATACACGTTGAATTGTGCGAGGACAGAACGCATAGAACTCATTCGGTCCTGTTGTTCTTCAATGGGCATGGATAGCGCCGTTGCAAGGGCCTCACTGCTGGCTTCCAAATCGTAAGGGTTTACGATTAGAGCTTCCGTAAGCTCTCGGGCCGCTCCGGTGAATTCGCTGAGGACAAGCACACCCCGCAAATCAGTGCGAGCTGCGATGAATTCTTTTGCGACCAGGTTCATGCCGTCATGCAGGCTGCTAACGTAACAAACGTCAGCCGCCCGGAAGAACCGGAACACTTCCGGAGGCTCGTGATGAGTTCGCAACAGGAGAATGGGTTTGTATTCGCCCTCTCCAAACCGCTCGTTGATTCTCGCTGCCAACTTCTCTACGGTCTCATTGAGATCTCTATAGCGCTCGATCTTGGTTCTGCTCGGCGCAGCCAACTGCGCGAAGGTGAATCGTCCCCGATATTGCGGGTACCTCTCCAAAAGGCGCTCAACAGCAAGCAACCTCTCCTCGATGCCCTTCGTGTAGTCCAAACGATCGACTCCCACACCCAAAAGCGCATTCGGCCTCAGGCCCCAATCCTGCCAGACCTGGGATTTACATTCCTCAGGGCTTGGTGCTGTCTCGACCCAATGGTTGGGCCATTCGATGGCAATCGGATATGGGCGGATGAGAGTGCGCTGTCCCTGCATAATGACTGCGTTGCTCTCGCGGTCGATTCGGGTTTCCAGATACCGATCGACGGAGTCAAGGAAGTTGTTGCAATGAAGCTGGGTGTGGAATCCAAGAATGCTACTTCCGAGCAGGCCGTGCAAAAGTTCATTTCGCCAAGGACAGATTCCCATTCTCTCAGCGTTCGGCCAAGGTATGTGCCAGAAAACAATAATCGTTGCCGAAGGCACTCGCTTACGAATCATGGCCGGCGCGAGTGCAAAATGATAGTCCTGTACAAGTATGATCGGATCGTCCGAGTCTATCTCGCTACAGACAGCATCTGCAAACTTCTGATTAACATCGCTGTATCCACGCCAATCGTCAGCGCGAAAGATAGGACGCGCATGGGCGACGTGACACAGGGGCCATAGGCCCTCATTAGAGAACCCATAATAGTAGGCCTGTTGCTCCTCATCTGTCAGCCAGACGCGGCGAATATGATAGGACTCTTCACCCGGAGGGACACTGACATGATCATGGCGATCGACTGTCTCGCGATCTGCGCTGCCGCTTCCATGTGCAACCCACACGCCGGAGCAGGCGCGCATTACCGGTTCGAGCGCCGTAACCAATCCGCTGGCAGGATGCTGGATTTCGATTCTGCGGTCTGAAGTGTATTGATGTATGTAGGGCTCTCGATTCGCAAGAATGACGATCTTTTCGCCGTGCAGATGCTGATTCAATATCGACTTGAGCCTTGCCGGTGTCCATTGTCCAGGAGCATCTTCCTGCTCAGCAGACATGCGTCCAATCAGTTCACGCACGTCACTCAAGATCGGTTGAAACTCTCGACTTTGCTTTCCTTCACCGCGCAGCAGGCGACGCAATTCGAGCGCCCAATCGTGACGCGCATGTCTGGCCACGAAAAGTGGAACACCAAAGGCTGTGATGGCTAGTATCCCAAAGATCACGATTAGAAAATTCCTCGCCCGATCTTCACGCCTCTCGATGTAACTAAGGTCCTGGACCATGACCACGAATCCGAGTTCCCCTTGCGCTGCTGAGATCGGTAATGCGCTCACCTGGACGCGGCCGGTGGGCAGCGTTGTTACCGTGCTCCACTCCCGAAACGGCTCCTGCATTTCACCTGCGGAGTGATCCGTAGCGCGGACTCTGGGACCGACCTCTGCACAGCTGAATTCCTGCGGAAATCCTGGAGTGCTCGACCGTGTACCCAGATCGGCGTCGCATGCAGATACCGCCATAACCCGTTCGTCACGCGCGATGCCAAGAAGCAGGCTGTCTAACTCACCAGAGTTATTCCAAGCATTTGCCAGAGAATGACTCGCGCTGGTGAGCACCAGATGCGCTCGCGACGTCACATCACGTTCGAACCACTCGCGCGCCGTGGTCTCAACGACCCCGGAGGCGGCCCAGGTAAGCAGGACCAAGCCCACAATTAAGGTCAGGATTACTTGTGCAATTCTTGGCATCCTTGTACCAGTTTAAGACCAAAAAGCAACGTACGGTCGACGAGCACGGTCCGGCTCTTCCGCGACACTACCGCACATGCAAGTCGATGCGCAGGCCTCTTATCGCTTTTGGCACGGCTTCAACGCTATGATCTCAGGCCTGAACCTCAACAACGAGGCCTTCGGTTACCATACCGGCAGCACGCAGTTTGTAAACCAGCGCGAGTATTACAAGCCCACGTTCACGGGCGGCATTCACTACGACTTTGGCCGCGAAAAGTAGCCGCCACAGACGACACAAACCAGCATCGCAGACTTCGCGTCATGCCGGTTTGCTTTGTATATCGCCGCGTGACAGGGAAATTTTAAAAAAGGAAAAGAATGATATCCCGAAACGCTTCGCTTCCTGGCATCGCTTGTCTCGCAATACCAGGCTCGTGCACTGTCGCGGCAAATGCTCAGACAATCCATGTCCTTGCATAGGTCAGAGGCTAGATCACGTGCGGAAGTAACCAGTAGAGAGCACAACAACACTTAACATCTGTCGTCCGCAATGAATGCTGAATTGGGAATCGGCAACGATGCACAGGAAACGACAGGGATGCTCTTCGTGACCGGAAATTGGCCCTACCAGATTGCAGTTGCGGCAATTCTTGGTTTGACGACGCGCCCTTCGGAAATCTTCATGGCGAGTACGATTTGGATATTTCGTTTTTCCCAACCCTTTGGCGCAGTGCGGGCGAACGAAGCCATCGAAGCCTCATTGGTCAGGAATTCACCCGCAGCCTGTGTGCCGAACATATTTAGACCACCAATTGAGACCTCCACACGGTCCTGATTGGGGTCGAAAATCCTGGTAATCAATGCGAAGTCGTCGGTTATTGGCTCGGGGTAGATGGCCGAGACGGACCAACTTTGTTGTGGGTCCTTGTTGTCTCGGATCATCCAGGTTGTCTTAGTAGATATGTTAACCACCGCAAATGAAAATCGCAGGTTCTGGTTTAAGGTCATGGTCCAGGGGTTGTTGAACGCACCTATGTAAACTACATTCGCTCCAGCCAGATCCGATTGCTGGGTTTCCTTTGGCCATCGAAGCTGTGTGTTGACTCCCGTGCGATTCAGCAGGTTCGTGATGCTAAATGCGGCACGAATATTTCCCTCGCTGGCCTCGTCATCCGTTCTTCTGAAGATTTGCCCGGCGATGGGTCCAGAAGTTTCGCCTTGCGATTTCAGAGCGTCTATCGTCTCCCCAGTGGGGTAATAGGAGGTGGTGTCGCCAAACAAAACCGTTACAGCCGCTCGACTCTTGATGACCGGCTGCCAGAACTGGCTAAGAGCACTTTGGGAGGAAGGAGGAGAGCGGCGCCAGAGTAGAGTCGCGGCAATGCCAACCAGTGC
>DASZXD010000008.1:0-27452 GCA_035546015.1 Occallatibacter sp. | reverse complement strand
AGAAGAGCTTGAAGCGCGTGTCTTCGCTCAGGCTGCGGGAACGCTTGCGCTCGGGGGCTGGTTTGGCCTCCTTCGCCTTCGCGGACTCCGGCGTGGGTTCCTTCTGCCCGCCTTCGCGCGGCGCGGAACCGTTGTTCTTCGGCTTGTCTTCGTCCATGACCAGGGTTTCCATACTCATTTTGAAAAGCACCTCCATGCTGGTTTGCTATGGCTGCTGATCGTCGTTCACTTCCACCCGCTGAAACCTTGGCTGGGCGACTAGGATTCGAACCTAGACAAAGTGCTCCAAAGGCACTTGACCTACCATTAGTCGATCGCCCAGTTGTTAAACTTCGCCAGACTCCCGACTTCATGGCTCCCGGTCGCGGCCCGCTTCTGGCCGCGATCGGCAGAAAGGCACTTGACCTGCCATTAGTCGATCGCCCAGTTACTGAATTCAAGCAACCGCTGGCGAGTTTTACCCGCTGCGCATTGTGCTGTCAACGTACTTTTACGAAAGCATCTGGCGCCAGTAATCGGCGCGCGGCAGGGTCCGTGTGAGCTCGTGCTGAACTCCGGCCGACTCAAGACGTGCGCAGGCTGCTTCCGCATCTCCTTGGGTCTGGTACAACCCGAAGAGCGCCGAACCGGACCCGGACAGCGAGGCATGAAGAGCTGCCTCCGGCGTGCCGGTACTCGCAAGAATACGCTTGATTTCGCGAAGGGAGGGCTGCTGGGCGAAGACGACCCGTTCGAAGTCGTTCTGAATCCAGCGTGTGATCCCGGTGCGGACAAGCGCGGACTCTCGAAGTCCCGCCAGGTCATCCCCATTTGAGATGACACCGGAGGAGCCCGTCTGTTGCCCAACCCGCGGAATCCCTTCCGCAAAGGCGCTGGCATAGGCGCGGCTCAACATCTTTAGTTTATAGTCACTTGCTTCCTGGGTCAAACCTTCTTCGGCGCAAAGCGCGTCCCAGTCCCTGAAGGCCTGAGGCGTCGAGACGCCAGTCTCCGGCAACGCCACCACGCACCACACCGGCTCAAGATCCGGCAGCGGGTAGACATCCTGTCCACGATCCAGCCCCAGAACCGTGCCACCAATCAGAAACAAAGGCACATCCGACCCAACCCGAGCCGCAATTTCCAGCCGCCGCGATGACCAATTCGCCGGTATTCCGCTGACTCGCTGACTTGCTGCCTCGCTAACTTGCTGGGTGCCCCATCCTTCGGACGCTTTTTGTCCGAAGGGTGGGAAAGCACGATCTCCAATTCCTAGCTCCGTCTCCAGCCCGATCAGCGCCGCCACCGCATTCGCTGAACCGGCCCCCATCCCACCCTGCACCGGAAGCCGCTTATCAATATGAATCGAAACATTGGCGGCAACGCCAAGCTCCTCCAAAGCCAGAAAAATCATCTTCCAGGCTGTATTGCGCGCATCCGTCGGCACGCGGGCGTCGTTTGAGGTCAGTCGGACCGCGGTCTCCGCAGCTGGATGTGCCGACACCGTCACGATATCGTGCAGCTCCAGCGTCTGATAAACCGTTGTCAGCGCATGAAATCCGTCCACACGCGGCGCGCCGATGGCGAGGCCGAGGTTGATCTTGGCATGTGAACGGACAGCGGTAGGCATACCCACCGATTGTATAGGGGCAATACATCGCACATAACCGGCTCAGCCATCATGGAACCGCCTGAATAGATTTTGCGTAAAACCATCCGAACAAGGCAGGAGTTCTTATGCATTTTCTGGTGTTCGGATTCGCCTTCTACTTCCTCCCCGCCATCATTGCCGCAGTGCGCAACACGCACAACTCCGGCGGCATCCTGCTCCTGAACATCTTCTTCGGCTGGACGCTGATCGGCTGGTTCATCGCACTGGTCATGGCAATGACCTCGGCTCCGCGCTGCGTCTACTACTATCGCGGCTGGTGAACGTACAGGGGGTCAGGATTTTCTTCTGACCTTCCGCGAACGGCACAGCTCTTCCCAGTCCCTTTCTGTCTGATCCGCATAAAGCGAGCCGAACCTGCCCAGCGCCTCGGCGAACCCATCGCCTGATCCGAGATACCCGGCAATCACAATCGGATCGCCCGACCGTCCGTGACCGCGCGCCAGCAGTTCGCCGCACACCTCGGCGTAGGCCTCGAGCCCGCCACGTGCCAGATCCTCCAGTTCAATTGATCCCTTGTGGTCGTTTAACTGCCGCACCAGATATGTCCGTGAGCCGATGTGCGTCCAGCCCAGGAACGGATCGGTCTGCAACTGCATCGCGCGCTGGCCCTCGGCGACGCGCTGTCCATTATGGTGCGGAGGCTGCGCATCGGGCAGATATGGCGCATAAGCTGATGCAATCTCCTCCTTGATCTGCAGAAAGAGCGGATCGCCGGGCCCATTGCCTTCGAGATAGACGCAGTAGTCGCGCAGGCCCACTGAGCCGGTGCCCACCACTTTGAAAACCACATCGATCGGGCGGTAGAACGACAACAGATACTGCCGCTGTGGCTCGAGCATGGCCCGATAAGGCCCAAGCGAAGCCAGCACCGCAGCCGATGTGGCGGCGCTCACGCGTGTGAGCATCGGTTTCGATTCCTTGAAGTGGCGCGGCGCGGTTGGATCGTTTGAGACCGGCTGAGTAAGTTGCTCAAGCGTATGCAACGGCGTCGCGCGTTCGGCCTTCAGCAGCGCGGCATGCACCGGCCTCGCCGATCCAATGCGGTGTACCTGAAAGCGGGCCACCTCCAGGTGTGGCATGTGCGCAAACTCGCGCATCTGCGTGGCGTAGCGCGTCATGCATGCTTCCACGGCGGCGCGCGCTGCAGCTTCCTTGTTTCCGGCGGCACGCCCGGCCAGCACCAGCGAGGCGGCCATCCGTTTGAGGTCCCACTCGAAGGGTCCCCGGATCGTCTCGTCGAAGTCGTTGATGTCGAAGACCAGCCGCCCGTCGGGTGCGGCAAAAGCGCCCAGGTTACGCACATGCGCATCGCCGCAGAGCTGGCTCACGATGCCGGTCGAAGGCACCACGGCCAGGTCGGCAGCCATTACCGGAGCCGCTCCGCGAAAGTAGGCAAACGGCGACTCGGACATCAACTCGTTCTTAAGCTTAACCAGCGACGCCACGCGTCCGCGCGAGGCACGATCGAGCAGTTCCAGCGCCGGAGCAGGCCGGCTCTTGCACTGCAGTTGATTGTGTTGCTGGCGGCCGATCTGCTTGCGCCGCGCCTGCCCAAATTTTCGCCGTTCCTCGGGAGACGTCCAACTCATAGAGCGGACCATATACCTTTTCGACTGCGCGGCGCAAAGAGAAACACAGTGATTTAAACTTTTCTCTGTAAGCTCCGTTCTATTTGACAGGGCCTTTTTCCGCCGGGCCGGACCCTACCCCTGGAGGAACCTTTTTTGACGCGCTCAGCCGTCTTTTTCTCTTCAGTCAGCCTTAGCCTTGGTCTTGCATCTGGAGTTGCGGCGGCGCAGATCTCTCCGCGGCCGCTCACAGTGGAAGCCATCTACGGGCACGGGTCGCTGGTGGGCACGCCGCCCAGTCAGCTCACCTGGTCGCCCGACGGCAAGCACCTCAGCTATCTCGATGGCGGCTCGCTGGTAGACCTTGACCCCGGTACCGGCAAACCGCATGTCCTGGTGAGCCGCGAAAAGATCGCCTCGCTCATGACCCACGGCGGATCGGAGTTTGACCGCGATCATCGCAGCCGCTACGGTATGGCGGGCTATGTGTGGGGACCTGACTCGCGCCACCTTCTCTTTGACTCCGACGGCCATCTCTGGCTCTACGATCTGCAAAACGGCGTGGGCTTGCAGATGGGCTTCTCGGGAGAGGCTGCCGGTGACGACCCAAAATTTTCGCCCGACGGCATGTCGATCTCGTTCATCCGCGATCACGGGCTGGCCGTAATTCATCTCCGCGAGCCGGGCTCGCCAACAGAGATGGTCGCGCCCGCGCCAAACCAAAGCACGTCGTGCGGCGAAGTCGATTGGGTCTACGAAGAAGAGCTTGACGTGCGCAGCAACTACTTCTGGTCGCCGGACTCGAAGAACATCGCTTTTTTGCAGATGAATGAGTCGCAGGTGCCTGCCTATCCCATCACAGACTGGATTCCCATACATGCGCAGGTGGCTGGGCAGCGTTATCCGCAGCCCGGCGATCCCAATCCTGATGTGCGCGTCGGCGTGGTCAGCGCTAAGGGCGGCCGCGTGACGTGGGTCAAGGTGCCCATCGAGCCGGGGCAGGACTATATTCCGCGCTTTGGCTGGGTAGATGATCGGACGCTGTGGATCGAGACTCTTTCCCGCGATCATAAGCACCGCAACATCCTCTTTGCCGACCTCGGCAGCGCCGAGGGGTTGCTGACGGTGCAGATCACTGACGACAAATTTGTCGATGAAAACTACGACGTTGCGGTTGGCGGCGGCTCTATCGTGCTCACCAACTGGAGCGACGGCCACAACCATCTCTATCTTTATAGTTACGACCAGCACAAGCCCGAGGCTGGCCCGGCCAAACTCGAGAAGCAACTCACCAGTGGCGATTTTGAAGTGAGCGATGTGTTTCGCGTCGACACGCAGAACAAGTTCGTCGATTACGCTTCCAACGAAGGCAATGTGTTGGAGCAGCAGTTGTGGCAGGTGAACTTTAACGGCGAGCGCGCACAGCTGAGCTCAGGCGCCGGGTTCCACGAAGGCAACTTCGCGCCCGCCGGCAGCGGGTTTGTCGATACGCAATCTGGCCGGCTCAGTCCGCCCACGTTGCGTCTGTGTGCTTCACCCGGCGACTGCAAAATTTTTTGGCAGACGCGCGCTCTTCAACCCTATGGTCTGCTCGCTCCCGAAGAACTCACCGTAAAGGCGCACGACGGCACTGCGCTCTATGCCACATTGCTGTTGCCTAAGGATGCGAGCGATTCGGCCAGCGTGCCGTTGATCGTGAACCCCTACGGAGGCCCCGGCCCGCAGGAGGTGCAGCACCACTGGGCGGAAGGCATCCTCTTCGATGAGCTGCTCGCCGAGCATGGATTCGCCGTGCTCCATGCCGACAATCGCGGCACCGGCATGCGCGGGCGCGACTTTGCCCAGGCGGCCTACCGCAACTTCGGACCGATACAGCTTGAAGACCAGTTAACGGTAGTCGATGCCGCGCTCGCCAAGTATCCGCAGCTCGATCCCAAACGCCTGGGTTGGTGGGGATGGAGCTGGGGCGGCACCTTTACGCTCTACGCCATGACCCACTCTGACCGCTTCCGCGCCGGCGTCTCCGTGGCCCCCGTCACTGACTGGCGCGACTATGACTCCATCTACACCGAGCGCTACCTTGGTCTGCCTCAGGACAACGAGAGCGTCTATCACGATGACTCGGTGGTGAACTCGGCCGCGCAGCTCAAGGGCCATCTGCTGCTGGTGCACGGTACCGGCGACGACAATGTGCACTTTGAAAACACAGTGCAGTTTGTGCAGCAGCTTATCGAGGCGGGCATTCCCTACGACCTGCAGATCTACCCGCGCAAGACGCACTCCATCTCTGGCCCGGACGTGCGGACGCACCTCTACAAGCGCATCCTGGCGCAATTTGAAATGTATCTGAAGCCGCCGGTGCAATAGGAAAGATCAGAGGCTGGAAGCTGTTTTGCCGCCCGGTTTCGGAATAACCCCGGCCCCGCCATGCCGCGGCAAAAACAAAAACTCCCGACTTCTTTTTGTCTGACGGAGCAGTTCGCAGCAAGCCGGAAGCGGTTGCCAGACAGCGACTACACTTCGTGCCGCTTGAAGAGGTCGTCTTTCTCGCGGCAGCCGCACTTGGAGCACTCAAGGCAGCAGACGAGCAGCACCGCTACGCCGACTGTAATCAGTACGGCGAGGATATTTCCATTCATGCCCAACCAGTGCATTAAGCCATGCATAAATCGACCAGCCAGATCTGGGAATTGCTTGTAGAAGAATAATACCGCCGTTTTATGGCTGTATGGCAGTACCTTCGTAGGACGGCTGGATCACGCGAAAGGTTGATCGCAGCCGGCAGGTGCATTTTCCTCTTGCCAATAAGCGAATATAAGGCGAAAATACTCGCATCCATGGGAGCAGTGCTCAATCCCGTGCCGGCTGCCCAGCCTGGGGAGTTCGAGAGCCCGGCCAGGCCGCTCATGTACGCTCCGCCGGAGCCGCTGGGCGAACCCTTCGTCAACTGGCTCTTCGTCGACCTGAACTCCTACTTCGCCTCTGTCGAGCAGGAGGTGCGGCCCGAACTGCGCGGCAAGCCTGTAGCCGTGGTCCCCGTTGAGGCCGAGACAACCTGTTGCATCGCAGCCAGTTACGAAGCCAAGGCCTATGGGGTCAAGACCGGCACCATCGTCTCCGATGCCAAGAGGCTGTGCCCCGGTCTCATCCTGGTCGAAGGCCGGCACGAGCTTTACACCGAATACCACCACCGCATCGTAAAAGCCGTCGAAAGCTGCGTTCCGGTCACCGCCATTCTCTCCGTGGATGAGATGGCCTGCCGGCTCATGGGCCGCGAGCGGACGCTCCTCGCCGCGCTCGAACTGGGGATGCGCGTGAAGCGCTGCATCCGCGAGCAGGTGGGCCAGCATCTGCGCAGCTCCGTGGGGCTGGCCACCAACCGCTACCTAGCCAAAGTCGCCAGCGACATGCAAAAGCCCGACGGCCTCGTCGCGCTCACCCTCGACATCCTGCCCGAAGCCCTGCGCACCCTCGAATTGCGTGACCTGCCCGGCATCGGAGCGCGCACCGAGATACGGCTCAATGAAAAAGGCATCCGCACCATGGACGACCTGCTCGTGCTCGACTGCGAACAGGCCGGCCAGCTCTGGGGATCGGTCTGGGGCGAGCGGCTCTGGCACTGGCTCCGCGGCCAGGATTTCGACCTGAAAGAAATTGAAGCCCAGAAGTCCATCAGCCACCAGCATGTCCTCTCCCCCGATATGCGCACGCCTGAAAAAGCCTGGGCCGTGGCCCACAAGCTGCTGCACAAGGGAGCGATGCGCCTGCGTTCCAAGGGACTCTGGGCGAGCGGCATCGGCCTGGCCGTCGGTTTCCGCGTTCCACGCAGCCGCAAAGGCCCTGCCAGTCAATCATCCATGGCCGAGCCCGTAAGCCGCTTCGGCATGCCCGCACACGGATGGCACGGCGAACTGCGCCTGAGCGAGTGCCAGGATAACCCCACACTCATCGCTGCGCTCCGTCGCCTCTGGGACTCACGGCCAGCGGGCAGCGAATATGATCAGCCCTACTTCATCGGCGTCCACCTCACCGGCCTCGTGCCCGACCATCTCCACTCGCTCAACCTCTTCGACGCCCTCGAAGACACGCAGAGCCGCAACCGCCTGCTCGCCGCCATGGACAGTCTTAACAACAAATACGGCATGAGCACGCTGGCCCCGGCCACCATGCTCACCGCATTCCGCGCCGCGCCCACCCGCATCGCCTTCAGCAGTGTCCCCGACTTCGAGCTCGATCACGGAAAAGTCCGCCCCGTCGAGACAACAAAGAAATCCGAGCCCGAATTCGATGACTCCGACGCATCGTTTGAATCACTCGACGACTAATGTTGCGTCGGTGCCGTACTAATATGCCCCGTCAGTGCTTGTGCATCGAGCTTGCCGATGCGCCCATGCGGCCCCACAACAAACGGCAGCGAAAGCGCATTCCAGTTGCGGTCCGCATCCGGCTCCTCATGCAGCGCCGCATCCGGATGCACCGCGCGCCAGTTGCGCCCATCGTCGGTAGAGATATCCGTCCCGTTCGGCCCAACGGTGATCCAGGTCTTCGTGGCAGCATCATAGGCGACGGAGGAGCGGTACCCGTGGGGCAGTGTTTGAGCAGGCTCGCAAACAAAACGGGTTAAAGCATAGCTCTTCTGAGGGCCACAATTAGCAGCCGTGCCAACCACGCGATCAGGAGCTTTGAAATCGCCGCCGACAATCACTACAACGCGTGAGATCGCTTCGCTTGGGTCTGTGGATAGCCCGTAGTTGGCGGCCACCGAAAACCCACCTGCCGTTTCGCCTGATGCCAACATTGAATCAGACTCGTCGAAGGATTCGCAAAAGCCGCAGGATTCCGGCGGTGCGCCAAATGAGTATTGCGAATACCGCAGGCCGCCTTCTAGGCCTCCGGTAACGAACAGTTCGGTATATGGGAGCAACAAGATCGACGAATTGCTAGCTGCAAAGATTGCCTCCGACGGTTGTGCATCTTTGCCGACATGCGCGGACAGTCTATCGTGGTCGTTTCGTCTCCAATGCTGCCCGCCGTCTATGGTGTGGTAAGTCGGAAATACGAAATGGCTTTTTCGGATGGCTAGGTCCTCTGCGTTTATTTCTGCAAGCACCGGATCACCGACTACCACTCCAATATTGCGATCAGTCATGACAACCGCATCCCAAAACCCATCCTTATCCGGATTCGTAAACATCAGCTTCCACGTCTGGCACCCATCCGTCGTCTTATACAGCCGCGACAGGTCGCCCTTCCCGCTTGACATCACAATCGCCGTATTCGCGTCGAAAGCCTGAATGCCGCGAAAGTCCAGATGCTCCGCGCCCGGCGGCACCGTGCACGGCTGCCACAGATAGCCGCCATCTTCCGTGCGCAAAACCGTCCCGTTCGTCCCCGAGGCCCACGCAATACCGCCGCCTACGTTGTCGATGCCGCGCAGATCGGCCGTTGTCGTCGAATTTTCTATCTGCCATTGCGCCTGAATGCTACCGAATGTAACATTTAGGAGTCCAACCAGAAGAAGCAACCCGCGCATACCCCAACAGTGTAGGGCAAAGGCCGGATTCCTGCGCTTCTGGAGTTTGAAGGGTACGGGCTTCAGCCCGTACATCAACCCACCAAATCAATAGGGCTTTAGCCCCTGAGGTCAGGGATTTTCAGACTAGCCCACTACCTGTTGCTTGCACCGTTCTCCTTCATCAGAACTTTTTCCCCCCGGCCCGCGTAAATCTTTGCATCCCAAACCGCACTCCTCTGCGGATTAGAAGGTAGAAGCGATCCAATGGCCCATGACTGGCAGCCTGACTTCGAACAACTCGTCGACGAGCACCAGTCGATGGTCTTTTCGCTTGCGGTGCGTATGACCGGCGACCGCGGGCTGGCCGAAGAGATCGCGCAGGATGTTTTTCTGGAGCTGGACAGGAATCTCGGCAAAATTGAGAGCCCGCTCCATGCGCGGTTCTGGCTGCGGCGCGTCACCATGAGCCGTTCGGCAGACGCATTGCGCCGCAACAAGGTGCGCGGCATGGACCTTTGGGTGGAGATGGAAGACAATCACGCAGCGGCGGAAGAGGAACCCAACTCGCCGCTGGGTGCGCGGCTTGAAAGATTACTGCTGACGCTACCCGGTCCGCAGCGCTCGGCCATCCTTCTCCGTTATCAGGAGGACCTGTCGCCGGACGAGATTGCGGCTGCGCTGGATGCGCCGCTGGCTACGGTAAAGAGCAATCTGCAGCGCGGACTCAAGCTGCTGCGCGCCAAGGCCACTGCGCAGTTGAAGGAGTACATACGTGGAACCTGAGCCGATGGACGATCTTGAACGCGAGCTGCGAACGGCGCTTGAGCGCCGGCCTGCTCCGCCCAGCCTGAAGCGCAAGCTCATGGAGCGCCGGCGGCAGCAGAACACAGAGCGGCTGCATCACCGCGTTGTCTTCTGGCAGCGGCTGGCGGCCAGCGTGCTTCTTGCCTGCGCTATCGGCGGAGCCTTTGCCTGGCACAACGCTGAGCAGCGCCGCAAAGGCGAGGCCGCGCGTGAGCAGGTGTATACCGCACTGCGCATCGCTAATCGCGCACTGAATCAGATGAACGCGCAGCTCCAGGATCGGAACCGGGACGAGTAGAGAGCAAGAGGAGATCGCAAATGAGAAATCGTATCGTTACCTTCATACTCGGAATTGCCGCGCTGGCTGTGCCGGTCATGGCGCAGACCGCGTCTACTTCGCCGCTTCTCTTGCCGCCTGCACTGGAAAAGGAGCTGGCTGCCAAGGCCTCCAACGTAACGGAGGTCACGCTGGACAAAAACATGCTTGGCTTTGCCGCAAAGTTCATGAGCAGCAAGAAGTCCGATGACGCTGCAACCCAGCAGTTGATCCAGGGGCTTGAGGGCATCTACGTGCGCGACTACGAGTTCGACAAAGAGGGCGAGTACTCGATGGACGACGTCGACAAGCTGCGCCAGGCCTTCGAGACCAGCGAGTGGACGCCCATCGTGCGCAGCCATGAGAAAAAGAGCGGTGAGACTTCTGACGTGATGGTCAAGATGGTCAACGGCGAGTCGCGCGGCATGTTCGTCCTGTCGGCCGAGCCCAGGGAGCTGAGCATTGTGCTGATCCTCGGCCCCATTCGCATGGATCAGTTGAGCGCGCTCGGCAGCCTGGGTGGCCTCGGCGCGCTGGGCGATGTGGAGAAGAGTGTCAAGGATAAAGACAAGGACAAGACGAAGGACAAGAAAGGCGGCGGCCAATGAGGCGGCTTTTGTGGATACCGGTGATCGCAATCGCTCTTATTGTGCCCATCACCGTGCTCGCGGGCGGCGGCGGCTTCAACGGTGTGGTGGACTCGATCGAGGCCCGCTACCACGTGCATGCGACGCGCATTCCCTTCATGAGCCTCGTGAGCCTGGTTGCCCGTGGCGCAACTCATGATGGCGTGAGCGGTGTCCATGTTGCCGAGTTCGACAATTTTAGAGAGCCGGTTGATGGTGATGAGCTGAACGCGATGGTCGAGCAGAAGCTCGGCCACGGCTGGTCGCGCATGATCCGCGAGACCAGCAAAAAGGGCCGTGAGCAGACGCTGATCTTCGCGCATCCCGAAGGCAACCGCATGGGGCTCTTCGTCGTCGATCTCGATGGCAGCGAGCTCGACGTGGTGCAGGTCTCCGTCGATCCAGATCATCTGAACGAGACCATCGGCAAATACGACCACGACAGCGCGGACAAGCACGCGGACCAGACCGAAACCGACTGATCATTTCTGTCTGTTGAGCGGCAGGAACCAAGTTGTTCACGGAATCAAACTCTCCATATGCCATGCAGGCCGCGCCTTCCTACACTTAAGGCAGGATGGCCAGCCTGGCTCCAACGCCGACATCGAACTATCGCGGACGCATCGCGCCCTCGCCCACCGGCTATCTGCACGTGGGCCATGCGCGCACCTTCTGGACGGCGTGGCAGCGTGCGCGCGATGCTGGCGGCGCGCTGGTCATGCGCATGGAAGACCTCGATCCCGACCGCAGCAGGAGCGCTTACTCTGATGCTGCGATGGAAGACCTGCACTGGCTGGGAATCCGCTGGCTTGAAGGGCCAGACAAAGGCGGCCCATTCGGGCCCTACGTGCAGAGCAGGCGCCGCTCGCATTATCTTGCCGCATGGCGTCGGCTGCTCAAGCTTGGCTATCTCTTCCCCTGCCGCTGCTCACGCAGAGATCTCGTAACCGCACTGGGCGCGCCGCACGAGTCGATACAGCCCGGCAAGCTTGAAGCGCTCGATGACGAACCCGTCTATCCCGGCACCTGTCGGCCGTTTCAGGGAGCCGCGCCACAACTCCCCGGCCCCACTGCAGGCGAGCTCGACGACCCCGGCGGCTGCAACTGGCGCTTCCGCGTCCTCGACGGCGAAGCAATCGAGTTTGTCGATGGCAAAATGGGGCCGCAGCGATTCGTCGCTGGCGTAGACTTCGGCGACTTCCTCGTCTGGCGCCGTGATGGTGTTCCCAGTTATCAGCTCGCCTGCGTAGTCGACGATGCAGCCATGTGCATCACTGAAGTTGTGCGCGGAGCTGACCTGCTCAAATCCACTGCGCGGCAGATCCTGCTCAACCGCGCGCTCGGCCTGCGCGATCCGCTCTGGTATCACTGCCCATTGGTCGTCGACCACAACGGCCGCCGTCTTGCCAAGCGTCACGACGCACTCAGCCTGCGCACGCTGCGCCAGCGCGGCCTCACGCCAATGAATATTCTGTCTGCAGAATTACCTGTCGCAGTGTAGAACCCGCTCACTGCACCATCGGCAGCTTGCTGTTCGGCGGATCGGTCGGGTTGTACTTGCGCGCCAGATCGGGTGTCGACTGCACATCCGCGGCCGGTGGATTCGCCGCCTTCTCCACTTCAACACCGAACACATAGCTCGGCCCGAACATGTTGCTGGTAAAGATCACCAGTGACTTGTCCGGCGAGAAGCGCACGTTGGGCTCTTCGCGATAGTAGTGGTGCGACATGTTCACCAGATGCTCGGCATGAAAAGCGCCCGGCTGCCAGAAGTCCGGCTCATTAATCGAGCCCGGCCCGTCTGTGATCATCTGCGGGCGCAGCAGCTCGATCCATTCGCCATCCTTTGCCCGCGCCACCTGCCCCGGATCGCCGCCGTCGTCGCAGAACAGCGAAAGATCGCGCGTCAGGTTGAAGTGGATGCCCCACTCATTGCGCTGCATGTGATACGCCGTGCGCTGCCCCGTCTTCAGGTTGTAGCCCGCCAGAAAGAAGTCCTCGCCCTTGGGATACTGCCAGTCGTACCAGATCGTCTCGCCGTCCAGTCCCCAGAACTCGTGCCCGGCAATCTCCATATACATGGTCCGTTTGTGGATGAGTGTGTTGTGCGTGCCGTCCGTATGGATCATCCAGATGCGGTCCACCTTTTGCCATGGCCCTTCGTGGCAATACATCAGCAGTTCAGGATCGGTGGGCGAAAACAGCAGGTGATTCACCCAGTCCGTCGAGTGCAGCAGAATCTTGATGTCGCCCGGCTTTTCGCCATTCGGGCCCGGCTCCAGGCGAATGGTAAACAGCACCAGAGGCAGCCGTGCCGCCAGCCGCCGCTCCATCATCTGGCCCTTGTTCAATGGCTGATAGTGCGGCCCCTGCGCGGCGCTGCCGATGCGATTATCGGCTGCGCCGGCAGGTTGCGCGGGGGCGGGCATGTTTGACCCATACTCTTTGCCGGTAGCATCGCCTTCGATGTACGTCCCTGCAGCCAGAGTCTCGTCTGCGTTGATGCTCACTATCATACGCTTCTCCGGCAGGTCCACAAGCTTGGTGATCTTGCCGGTATTCGTGTCCGCCTTGTAGACCGAGTTCACGCCGGTCGCCGGATCAGCCTGTGTGTAGAACACGCTGTTGGTCTTGTGTCCCACCACCAGCGTATGCACCATACCCGGATAAAACGGGCCATGTGTGTCAGCCGGGCGCGGCGGATTCGCCACCAGCAGCTTCGTCTCCCGCGTCGCCAGGTCCAGCACATGAATGCCGTCCGGTGCGGTGTAGATCATCTGCTTGTCGTCCGGCGTGTAGGCGTTGATGTTGAAGTAAAAGCCGCCCGAGTTAGGCTCGTTGCTCAGCCGCCACACCCGATGGCCGGTGTCCTTGTCTACCCAGGTTTTGGGCGGCACGGCTCCTGTAGCAGGAGCTTGCGCGAGGCAGGAAAACGGAACGGCAGCAAGAACGAAGGCAGCAGCAAAGGTACGCAGGCCCATGGCGAGCTTCTCCTTAAAGAAGTGAAACCAGTTCGCCAGGCATTTGCGGAGGATCGTTCGTGCCGCGACGGGAAAAAGCACGGGCAAAGTGGTAAGACCTCTTATACACCCCGCCGCTATCGAATGAGAAATTCTTTTACATACGAATAACAATGTGAGAGAAAACGCGCTTGAGGTTGAATTTAGGAGCGGCTACTTCCCACAAGCCGACTTGCGGGGACCAAGCCCTAAATGCAGCCGACCGGCGATCAACAACCTGCTTAAGAGGAGAGGGGAATAAAATCTATCGGATGGAGCGAACATGAGCGACCCCGTTAAGTCCCTCAAGGCGATGTCATTACCACCAACCGACGAAAGCTCATTTAACACGTGGCTTCAACTAGAAGATGCCATCGAGTTTCTCAGACAAAACACACGTGATGAGCAGTTCGTTCTCTATGCGAATATGCCAAACGTCTTTATTCACGCTGTGCTCGTTCCAACCAAATACCTCGCCCCTCTCGATATCAATGACATCATGTCTTGGAATTGCAACGCATATTCCACTTGGGGCATCGTTACCTCAAGCCATCCGGTAGAGCGGATCGAGATCGTACCGCCTCTTCATGGGACGGGAAGTCAGACTCTGGACAAAGGAGAACAACTGGTCTTCTGTCGCGTGTTTGAGGGACGCGTCGGAGAGAAAGGCTACATCGAGGTCTTCCAAAAGTTCCTCCACGTATCCGATCTCCACTACCTCCGCGAAAGAAACGCGTACTGCAAGCTCGATTCAAACGGAGACGTTCAAGCTGCGGTATCCGTCACTAGCCTTCCCAAGGTGGCGGGCCAACGATCCGGAGGGGAGATCGTTACGGTCACGCGTGAGATTTTGGATCGATACGCGGCTATCACCGAAGCAACTATAGTGCGCACATTCGATTTCACAAGAGTACGTGGGGATCATTTCAGCGGATGGCGTGAATCGCACAGCGTAGCAGTGACCGAGCTTCCAAACCTATTCTTTCGCAGCCACATTGAAGCGGGGCATGCGAGCTATGCTCGAGGATTTCAAGTCGTTTCGCCCAGCACCTCAAAGCAGAACATTATCGACGAATTCCGGCCCGGAATTGACAAGGACGCGCGATACGAGTCCTTCATTGCCTTGGACTGGAAGAATCGGATCGTCCGGGAGATTTCCTGCGCGCCAGGAGGAACCGCGAACTATTACACGCCCTCTGAGCTTCCCTTCGAACTAAGCCCAGCGTTTTTCAGAGCCGAGGTTCTATCCAAGTACAAAGCCGACTCCGACAAATACCGGCTGGACGAGAGGACCATATCTTGCCGCGGGGCATGGTCACTCCAGTCATATGATGTGAACGAGGCGGGCCAAGTCCACACTTACATCATCTATCTAAGGTATTTGCCGCACCAAGAACAGCTTCATTGGAAAGCACATAACGAGCCACCCAAAGGCACAATCTCACGTCGAGCCTTTCTTAGCGACTTCGAAGGCAGCTGGGATCAACCATATGATTCGCTGGAAAGCGTGAAGGAGCACGTGCGTAAGCTGACGGACGAGTGTGTGCCTTGGTGGACGCCCCGCTCGGAAAATACAGCCGACCGAGCGCACTATCCAATCACCGCGTCGCCAGACGAATGGGCCAATGAAATCCTGAATCTCGACCAGCTCCTGGTCGAACCGTTCGAGAAGAAGTGGTTCAGCAATGAACTTTCCAAGCTTGGGAAGGTGCCGGATGACCCGAACCTCGGCTCGCTTGCCCTTGCGGAGCTGTGCTTTGCGGCTTGGGGCGAAGAACCGTCTGCAGCAAAAGAGTCGGTGGCGCCGCTGAGAGTTCTACATGACCTCCGGTCCAAATTGAGGGGACACGCAGTGGGGAAAGACACGAAAGCGAAGCTTCGACAGCAGGCGCTTGATGAACACGGCAACTATCGGGCGCACTATACCGCGCTTTGCAAGGCGTGCGACGACTCGTTGAGGAGAATCACTAAAATGATTGGCGATCGGCAAGCCGAGGCGAAACGAACGGGCAATCCGTGAACCGCAAAAAGGTACTGATAGACGCCCATCTGGTCAGTTGCGCGAGTGTCACGCGCTAGGGAGATAGCTCCAGAAACGATGATGGGCCAGTTTGCAAGCAAACTGGCCCATCATCAAAGACAAATGTGCGAAGCTTCCGGCTTATCCGCGCCAGCTTATCCGTGCTTGATGAACTTGCCCGACTGCAGCTCGCTCATCGCCTGCCGCAGCTCGGCCTGCGTGTTCATCACAATCGGCCCGTACCACGCCACCGGCTCTTCGAGCGGCTTGCCCGAGACCAGCAGGAACCGGATGCCCTCCGGCCCGGCCTGCACCACGATCTCGTCGCCACGATCAAAGAGCACCAGTGAATGGTTCTTCGCGTCATAGACCGGCGTTGCGTTCGGATCGACGCCCGACTCAGTCAGCACTGCCTGCGGTGTTGAAGCATCGCGGAATGTTCCCGCTCCGGCAAACACATATGCAAACGCATTCCGCGTGGTCTCCACCTGGATGCGCTTCCGCGTAAACGGCGGCACAGAGATGTCCACATAACGCGGGTCTGCCGCTACCCCCTCAACCGGGCCGCGCTTTCCCCAGAACTCGCCGCAGATAATGCGCGCCTTCGTCCCGTCGTCCTCTGTCACCTCGGGAATCGCCGCCGAAGGAATGTCCTGGTACCGCGGATCGGTCATCTTGAGCGATGCAGGCAGGTTGGCCCATAGCTGGAACCCGTGCATGCGCCCCTGCGCATCGCCCTTCGGCATCTCCTGGTGCAGAATGCCGCTCCCGGCGGTCATCCATTGCACATCGCCGGCCGTCATGCGGCCCTTGTTGCCCAGGCTGTCGCCATGCGCCACCTCGCCCGCCAGCACATAGGTGATGGTCTCAATCCCGCGGTGCGGATGCCACGGAAACCCGGCCAGATAATCCGCCGGATTCTCATTGCGGAAGTCATCGAGGAGCAGGAACGGGTCGAACTCCGCCGTTTTGCCGAAACCGAAGGCGCGCTGCAGCTTTACGCCTGCTCCCTCGATGGTGGGTGTGGTTTCATGAATCTCTTTCACTGCGCGAAGCGACATGGTCAAACTCCTTTTGCTGACTTACTGACGATTGGATGCACCAGCAGGATATTTGTTGCAACAACTATTCAGAGATCAGAGCACAGTGCCCAGAGATCAGTGCCCGTCGAACCTTGCTGGTCTTCACTGATTGTAGTTGCACCAACAGACTGATCTCTGATCCCTGACCACTGATCTCTGTTACGCCTTGATGAACTGCACGTCGAGTGTGATCGTCACATCCTCGCCCACCAGCACGCCGCCGGTCTCGAGGGCCGAGGTCCAGGTGAGCCCGAAGTCCTTGCGGTTGATCTTGGTGGTGGCGGAAAGGCCAATGCGGGTGTTGCCCCAGGGATCTTTGCCCGGTGCGCTCGGTCCTTCCACGGCGAAGGTCACGGGTTTCGTCACGCCGTGAATGGTCAGGTCGCCGGCAACGGAGTACTCACCCTCGCCCTTCTTGGTCACTGTGGTGGACTTGAACGTCATGGTAGGGTACTGGGCGGCGTCAAAGAAGTCGCCGCTCTTCAGGTGGCCGTCGCGCTGCGCGTCGCCGGTGCTCAGGGTAGAAATATCAATGGAAGCTTCCACGCTCGAGAGCGAAGCATCGGTCGCGTGCTCGGTCAGAGTCCCGGAGATACCGGCAAAGCTGCCCTTCACGTGTGAAATCATCATGTGCTTTACCTTGAAGTCGGCCGACGAGTGTGCCGGGTCGATCTTCCAGGTGGTAGTGGCGGTGTCTGTCATGTGCTGTATAGCTCCTTTCGCAATTAAAGATGCAGCAGGGTAGATATTCGTTGCAACAACTATTTTGCCGCCGGCGAAATTTCTTCTGCATCCTGCCTCAAATCGCGCTTTTACAGGAAACGGCTGCGCACCTGCCGGAACTATTTACAGAGGGTAATCCGTGGGTTCCCATAGCGGCGTGTCTCTGGACAGGGATGCGGAGGTGCCAGATGCGTTCATTCGGACGGCGGAGCCTGATCTATGGGCTGCTGGGCATCTCCGCCGCTGGTATTCCGGCACAGCAAAAGGCGGCGCCGCAGTCCATTTACTCCGCGAAGCTTGCAGCCCCTCAACAGGGCAATGCGAACCACCAGATTCAAAACGCGCGGCAGTACCAGGGCAAACGCGCTGTCATGGGCGAGATGACGCTTGCGCCGGTCGTGCAGAGCGTCGGCATAAACCAGCCGGTAACCGTCTCCGCTTCGTGCACGCAGGGCTTCGTTTGCATCGAATATCGCTACTTCTGGGGCGACGCGGACGACGGCATATCAGGACCTGCAGCGGCAACCCACACCTATCAGCAAGCCGGGAGCTATACCGTCTATGCCACCGCGCAAATGCGCGGCAATGACCGCGTTCTGCCCGTCAAGAGCAATATGGTCACGGTCACGGTTACCGCGCCGCAAGCGCTTGTGGTTACGTTGCAGGTCGCGCCGGCTCAAACCGCCGTGGGGCAGAAGGTGCAGTTTGCCGCAACCTTGACTCCACCCCCCGCGAATGACTACTCGCTTCTCTATGACTTTGGCGATGGCGTGAAGTCCCCACCTGTGACAGGCGATACAGACTATGCCTATCCTGCGGCAGGCGACTATCAGGCCACTGTCACTCTCATGGACAGCACCGGAGCCGTGATCGCCACCAGCAACGCCGTTCCAATCACCATTGCGGCAAGGCCGGCGCCGCTGCTTACGGTTCATGCGATCTCCGGGCCCACCGTCAGAGACGGACAATCCGTCCTTTTTCAGGCCTCTGTCGATCCTGACGTAAAAGACATCGAGTACCGGTTCCACTGGAATGACGGGACACCTGACACCATCGCCAATCCTGATGGCACCATGCGGCACGTCTTTGCCGTTGCAGGAAAACGGAATGTGCAGGTGACCGGCCTTACCAGCGAAACCTTCGCCGGGCCTATCCAGGGAAGCTGCCTGATTGTGGTGGAACCAACCGTTCCCGTCGGCATTCCTGGATATCCCTGGCGCCTCGCTCGCAGATATCCCATCGCGGCTCCCGCAATTTTTCTCGGACTCCTGGCTGGCCTGCTGAGCGTGGGACACAGCATACGCAAGGCTCTCAAGGCGCGTGGCCTGCGATTCGAGCCGCGGATGAGTGCGGGCACGCACATGGTCCGTCTTACCGGCCCCTCGTATCCGCAGGTTTCGTTTTCGCTTCACACCGGGCTTGAAAGCGCGCTGCATCGCGTCGTGGTGGAGAGCGGCGCACAAGCCGCTAGCCGGAATGCCTCGATGCGAAAGGAGAATCATCATGGCTGAGGAACCGCAACTGGAAACCATGACCATCGCCGGGCTCTTCAAATCCCGCCAGCCGAACGCCGACGAGATGGCAAATGCGCTCAATGCCAGAGACTTCAGCCAGATTGCCTCAAAGACCGGTTCCTGGCGCAAGCCCATTCCCTGGTCGGTCATGCAGCAGAAAATCGCCGAAGTCATTGCCGTAACGCTGAACTCGCCGGTCCTCGACGCTTACGTGAACGCGTGGCAAAAATACGGCGAGATTATTGAAAAGGCCGAGGCGAGCCTGAAATCCAGAAAGCCGGTTGAGTGCAGCGTCATCGAGCACTCCGTTGAGTCCCAGATCACTCCGCAGATCGATGTATTTCTTGACCGGATTCCTATCGGTACCATCCAGTGCGCCGTAGGGCTGACAACGCACTTCGAGGGCCTCAATCTTGAACTCGTGCGAGGTCGCATCGTTGCCATCCGCCTGGCCCGGTGCAGTTGGTCGGGGCGGATCGCGGCCAACGATGTCACCCTCGTGGAGCGGGACTTCGGCGCCTGGGACCTGCCCGGAAGAATCGAGCTGAAAAAACCTCTCAGGATCGCTGCCTCGGCCTGAGCCAGGTTTCCACGCCTTCCACATCGCAGATATCGCGTGGGTCGTATCCTGATAAATAGACCCATCCGTGTCCGACTTCGCCCAAAGCGTCAAGCAGCAGGCCGACATCGTCAAGATCGTCGAAGGCTACATCCGCCTGCGCAAGGCCGGTGCCACCAACTACTCGGGCCTCTGCCCATTTCACAAGGAAAAATCCCCATCGTTCAACGTGCACGCCGTGCGGCAGTTCTTTCACTGCTTCGGCTGCGGAGTCTCGGGCGATGTGTTTACCTTTGTCGGCAAGATCGAAAATGTGAGCTTTCCTGAGGCGGTGAAGATCGTCGCGCAGAAGTGCGGCATCCCCCTGCCCAAACAGGAATACTCCTCGCCCGAGCAGGCAGCCGAAGCGCGCCTGCGCGGCAAGCTGCTCGAACTGCACGAAACCGCAACCGCATGGTTTGAAGAGCAGTTGCGCGCCCCTGAAGGCGCAACCGCCCGCGAATACCTTGCTGGCCGCGGCCTCAATCCGGAAGGAATTAAAAAATTCCGCATTGGCTACGCGCCCGACAGCTTTAACGCCCTCCGCGACCGGCTCAGCACCATGGCCGATGCGGAAACCCTCCGCGCCTCCGGCCTTGTCAGTTCCAAAGAACAGGGCGACGGAACACAAGGCCCCATGTATGACCGCTTCCGCAAGCGTGTCATGTTTCCCATTGCCAACGAGAGCGGCCGCGTCATCGCCTTCACCGGGCGCATTCTCGGCGCCACGGACGGCGAAAAATCCGGCCCCAAGTACCTGAACTCACCCGAGACGCCGCTCTATATCAAGGGTCAGGTGCTCTTCAATCTCGACAAAGCCAAAACCGTCATCCGCCAGGCCGGCTTCGCGCTTCTGGTCGAAGGCCAGATGGACTGCATCAGCGTCTTTCTGCGCGGCATCCAGAATGTGATCGCCACCAGCGGCACTGCCTTCACCGAGCAGCAGGTCGCCATCCTGCGCCGCCACACCTCGAATCTCGTCGTCAACTTCGATCCCGACGCCGCCGGCGCAAACGCCGCCGAAAAATCTATCGCCCTGCTCACCGAAGAAGGCTTCACAATCCGCCTCGTCACCCTCGACGGCGGCCTCGACCCTGACCGCTTCATCCGCGAACGCGGCGTCGAGGCCTACACCAACGCCATCCGTAACGCCCGTCCCCAGGCCGACTACCTCATCGAGCGTGCCCGGCAGCAGTTTCCCGGCGCCGGCGCTGACCAGAAGGTGAAGGCCATGAACTTCCTGCTGCCGCACATCCGTCGCATGCCCGAAAAGCTGGTCCGCGACCAGTTCGCCATGGACGCAGCCCAGAAGCTGGGCATCGACTCCGCTGTTCTGCGCGAAGAACTCCGCCAGGCCGCGCTCAAGCGCCGCGATCACATCGAAATCCGTACCACCGCACTCACTGAAGTCGAAAGAGTCCTGCTGCGGGCACTGGCTGTTACTGATCCGCAAGAAGAGCAGTCTCGCCGCTTTGCCGCGCAGGCAATCACACAGCAACCTGCTTGGTTTGAGCATCTTGCAGCCTATGGAGCCCTGCAATCCCTGGCCGGCCGCCAATCCCGCGACCCCATGGAAACCGTCGAAGACGACGCGCAGCGCGCGCTTCTGGCCGAGGCCCTGCTCGGCGAAACCCGTCCGCCATCCGAGGCCGAGGTTCACGGTGCCATCCAGGAGGCCGAGGAGCGCTGGATCAACAGCCGGCTGCGCGATATCCGTGCGCAAATTGCTGAAGCCGAGCGCCGTAGCGATTTTGCTGAGGCCATCGTTCTGACCCAGAAAAAGATGGAGCTGGACAAGGAACTGCGCCGCCTCCATGGCCGCAAACCGGGCGAGCAATAGACACGCCCAAACCGGTCTGTTTCCTGCCATCTTGCGTCGAATTAGCCGGTTTCGGCGTCTAATCAGGAAGGAGCAGGATCAGGCGTAAGCAAGGCCGCCTGAGTCCGGTCCGCTTGCAGTCTGTCACGGCTCGGGTAAGGGGCTGTTTCTGCCGTTTTTTCTTTGGCGTACGCTGGATAGGCTGTGGTATTCTTGAGGTCTCTGTAGGGATGCGCGCCCCTTTGCCCCACACATGAGCTGCGGCTCGCGGGCGTACCAGGCGAAACCTGAAGCGCGGTCATCCTGTTCCGAGCAAAGAATAGGCCCCTTGGCGGATTAGTGTATCCGCCGCACGCAGGATTTCCACATGGGAGTCCATTGTGGCGTGCGGCCATAAAACTTTTCCGGCGCCGATTGTAAATCGACGTAGTGAAACATGCGTGCTGCGTATTAGCGACCCGGATTGAGGCGCGTGGCATCGAATTTCTAGCGGTTCGTTGGGGCCAGGATCGCACGGAAAGTGATTTTGTAGTCGAGCAGAAGCGGGTTTCTGCCGATAGAGAGCAGGGGCATTTTGGCAATGGAAGACAAATTCGAAGACGACATTCAGAACCTGATCGATGTGGGCAAGGAGAAGGGCTATCTCACCTACGGCGATGTGAACGAGATGTTGCCGGATGAGATGGGCTCGGCCGACGATCTGGATGATCTGATGACAACCATCGGCAGCCAGGGCATCGATCTCCTGGACGGGCCGAAGTTTCCGGGCGACAAGGACTTCGAGCTCGAAGAGGGCGAAGACGTCGAGCTTGACCTGACGCCGGGCACACTGGAAAAGACCAACGATCCGGTGCGCATGTATCTGCGCGAGATGGGCACCGTTCCGCTGCTCACCCGCGAAGGCGAAGTCGAAATCGCCAAGCGCATTGAGCGTGGGCAGATGCGCGTGCTCAAAGCCATCTCGCGTTCGCCCATCGTCATCCGCGAGATCTCTGCGCTGGGTGAAGACCTCAAGCGCGGCGTGCGCAACGTAAAAGAAGTTGTGGTCTTCGACGAGGAAGAGCTCACCGAAGAGGTGGTGCAGGCCCGCGTAAAAGCTACCGTCGCGCGCATTGAAGCGCTGGTGAAGCACCAGAAGAAGATCGCGCTGCACGACGAAAAGCTGGCCACGCCGGCCGTCAAGGCCAAGGTGAAAGAAGCCCGCCGTCTGCGCTGGGCCATCGCGCGCGAAAAGGTGTACATCTCCCGCATCGTGCGTGAGCTCAAGTACACGCCCATGGAGCGCAAGCGCCTGCTCGACAAGGTCAACAAGACCGTCGACACCATGCGCACCCTCGAGCGTCAGATCCGCTCGCTCGATCAGAAGTACGACGCGTCGAAGAGCGAGGAGCTCAAGAAGGAGTACCGCCGCCAGCAGAAAAACTGCCGCACTGACCTCGAGAAGATCGAGGCCGACGCGGGCGTCTCCATCGCCGAGCTCAAGCGCACCCAGCGCGAAATGATCCAGGGCGACATGGACGCCGAGCAGGCCAAGCGCGAGCTCATTGAAGCCAACCTGCGCCTCGTCGTCTCGATCGCCAAGAAGTACACCAACCGCGGACTCCAGTTCCTCGACCTCATTCAGGAAGGCAACATCGGCCTGATGAAAGCCGTCGACAAGTTCGAGTACCGCCGCGGCTACAAGTTCTCGACCTACGCAACCTGGTGGATTCGTCAGGCCATCACCCGCGCCATCGCGGACCAGGCCCGCACCATCCGCATCCCGGTGCACATGATCGAGACCATCAACAAGCTCATTCGCACCTCGCGTCAGCTTGTGCAGGAGCTGGGCCGCGAGCCTTCGAGCGAAGAGATCGCCCGCCGCATGGATATTCCTGTCGCCAAGGTCCGCAAGGTCCTCAAGATCGCGCAGGAGCCCATCTCGCTTGAAACGCCCATCGGCGAGGAAGAAGATTCGCACCTTGGCGACTTCATTGAAGATCGCCAGGCCGTCTCGCCTTCCGAGGCCGTGATCAGCGTGAACCTCAAGGAGTACACCTCGCAGGTTCTGCGCACGCTCACGCCCCGCGAAGAGCGCGTCATCAAGATGCGCTTCGGCCTCGAAGACGGCTCCGAGCACACTCTCGAAGAAGTGGGCCAGAGCTTCCAGGTCACCCGCGAGCGCATCCGCCAGATCGAAGCCAAGGCCCTGCGCAAGCTGCGTCATCCCAGCCGCAGCCGCAAGCTGAAAGCCTTCGTCGAAGGTGTCAAAGAGATGTAACCACTTGCAGTGGGGCAGTCGCGCTTCGCGCCTTCTGCTCTGACGACCAATAGAAGGCCGCGGCTTCGAAAGGAGCTGCGGCCTTTTTGTTGCGCAAAATACGAGCCCGAGGATAAGTTAATTTGAAATTCTTGAGTTATCGAGAGCCGTTACTCAAGACCAAATATCACTTCCCATAAGCCGACTTGTTGTTACCAACCCCACATCGATCAGCGCATTGACTATCACATGAAGTGCCGGGTGCCCCCGGTCTCGATTCTGAGACCCGGGATCGCAAGAACTCCTCCCAGAAACGGATTACTACCAAGAAACGCGCAACTCGCCATTCAATTTCCGATTCTCCATCATGCAGTGAATTCAAATTAACCCACTGCGTGCCCAGCCCCCCGCTCATGCCCGTGCTACACTTTGCCTACTCAAAATGAGTCTGGGAGGTTTGCGATGCGGATGGATTTGTGTGCGCCTGTGAAGTCGCCCATCAAGTGTGGACGGCTTCGTATGGTTGTACTCTTTGCTGCGATTGCCGCAGTGTGCTTGAACGCACGTGCACAGGAATCCGTGCCCGCACAGCGCACCCTCATCCGTGCCGGTCACTTGCTCGATGTGCACACCGGCAAAACGCTCGATGCGCAGACCATCGTGGTCACCGGTGACAAGATAACCGCCATCGCCGCCACCAGTTCCACGCCTGCCGCCTCCGGCGACAAAGTCATCGATCTCGGCGGCATGACAGTGCTGCCCGGCCTGATCGACGTGCACACGCACCTGACCGAGAACCCCGACTTCGATCCCTACCACGAGCTCACCGAGACCAACGCCAAAGAAGCTATCAATGGCGTGGTCAACGCGCGCACCACGCTGATGGCCGGCTTCACCACCGTGCGCAACGTGGGCGCGTCGGGCTTTGTGGATGTGGACCTGCGTGACGCCATCAACGCAGGCCAGGTGCCCGGCCCGCACATGCAGGTGAGCGGACCGCTGCTCGGCATCACCGGCGGCCACTGCGATGAAAACCTGTTGCCCGCTCAATATCACGTCACTGCCGATGGAGTGGCCGACGGCATCCCCGCGGTGCAGCACAAGGTGCGCGAAAACATCAAGTATGGCGCGGACCTCATCAAGATCTGTGCGACAGGTGGCGTGCTGTCAAAGGGCGACGACCCGCAGGCCTCTCAATACACGCTCGAAGAGATGCAGGCCATCGTCGCAGACGCCCATCGGCTCGGCCGCCGGGTTGCAGCGCACGCGCACGGCGCGCAGGGCATTCTGTGGGCCACAGAGGCCGGCGTAGACTCGATTGAACACGGCAGCTACATCAACGACGAAGCAATCGCGCTGATGAAAAAGAATGGCACCTACCTCGTGCCCACTCTCTACCTTGAAGACTGGCTGCTCGAATACGGCAAGCTGCCTGCGTTTTATCACCAGAAGATGCTGGACACGATTGCCGTCGCCAAGAAGAACATCAGGCACGCCTGCGAATCGGGCGTAAAGATCGCACTGGGAACCGATGCCGCCGTGTATCCGCATGGGCTGAACGCACACGAGGTCGAGGTATATGTGCGCGACCTGGGCATGACTCCGCTTGAGGCCATTCAGACGGCAACTGTGAACGCCGCCGACCTGATGGGCTGGACTGACCGTGCGGGTTCGCTCGACCCCGGCAAATGGGCCGACGTGATTGCCGTTCAAGGCGATCCGCTGAAAGACGTAAAGCTGCTGCAGGACGTGAAGTTCGTCATGAAGGCCGGCGTCGTGTACAAGGGCCAGGGCGCGATGTGAAGCTGCGCAACCAGTCACCGGCCTGCATCCTGGTGCTTACCTTTACTTAAGTAAAAGGCCGTTCCGCACAGCGCTCAAAGAGTTCACGTTAATTCGGGAACTGCTCCGGCAAAAGCTGTGACGTGTACTTGCTCATCGTCTCTGAATCTCCAGGTCGATCGGCACCGGCGGCGGCTCGGCCGGTGAATTCACGCTTCCGCAGCTCGGATGCAGCACGAATCGCACCACGCCCTTGTCGTCCTGAAAGGCAAGCCCGTAATCCGATCCGCCTTTGAAGTCGCCCCAGCTCCGCGGAACCACCGTGATGCAGTTCGTGATGCCGCTGAAGCGTTCCTGCGCCTGCACCTGTGCCGCCGGAGCGGACAACAGGCTCGAAACCCGCCCCGCCACGCCGCCCGCAATCCCAGCCACAAGAACCATCCCAACCGTGCCCAATCCAACCCCGCCAAATCTCACAACCTGACTCTCCCAAAAAAGAAGCTGACAATCCTGCTAACTGACGCAGGCAGCCTGCAATCTGCTCGCGTTCTGCCCGCCGCTTCCGCGCACCTCTGGCAGTGAGCCGCATCACGGAAAGAAGTGTGCCGAGAGGCACACTTTATCTTTAGTCGGCCCCGCCGCCCCAAACGCTGAAACCGGGGCCGCACGCAGGCAGCGTCGGCCGTGCCACCGCACTCGGCCCAGAAAGGAGCGTCATCATGGTTGCTCCAACATTGCTCGTTCTCGCTGCCGGCAAAGGTAGCCGGTACGGCGGAGTCAAGGTCATCGAACCGGTAGGCCCGCAGGGGGAGACCCTGCTCGAGTACTCGCTTTACGACGCCCGCAAGGCCGGCTTCGCCCGCATCGTCTTCGTCATCCGCCGGGACATCGACCATGCAATCAAGGAGACCCTCGGCGCGCGCATCATGCGCAACTTCGCCGTCGAGTACGTCTATCAGGACCTGGTGCGGATTCCATGGGGCTATCAGGTGCCGCTTGAAAGGAGCCGTCCCTGGGGCACCACGCACGCCGTGCTCTGCGCTGCCGGCAAAATCCGCGAGCCCTTCGCCGTGATGAATGTGGACGACTTCTACGGCGCGCAGAGCTACGCAACTCTCGCGCACTATCTCCATGCGGGCGCCGCTGAATGCGCCATGGTCGGCTACGTTCTGCGCAACACGCTGCCCGACACCGGGCCGGTCGCCCGCG
This sequence comes from Occallatibacter sp., assembly GCA_035546015.1. Taxonomy (GTDB): domain Bacteria; phylum Acidobacteriota; class Terriglobia; order Terriglobales; family Acidobacteriaceae; genus Telmatobacter. The sequence goes on along the minus strand of DASZXD010000008.1, from coordinate 987 downwards.
GCGTCTGCCAGCTCGACGACCATGGCTTCCTCCAGGGCATCGTCGAGTACAAGAATGTCGAGCGCCAGAATGGCCACGCCGTCTGCATCGACGCCGCCGGGCTCGAGATGAAACTCACCGGCAACGAAGTGGTCTCCATGAACCTGTGGGGCTTCCACCCGGAGGTCTTCGAGCCCATGGCCGACCAGTTCGAAGACTTTCTCAAGGTCCACGGCGACGACCTCGAAACCGAGTGCTATCTGCCCAACACCGTCCACAACCTCATCACCGAAGGCAGGATGCGGGTAAAAGTGCTGGCCAGCGTCGACCCCTGGTTCGGCGTCACCTATCGCGACGACCACGCCCGCGCCATCCAGACCATCCGCCACATGATCGAGGCTGGCTACTACCCCCGCCACTTGTGGGCGTGAGAACGAGACGCGGTTCGCGTGCGCAGGTGCCCCGCTCATAAAACATCATGATCTGTGTCCCGTTCATCGCTGGGTGCCCCAGGTCTCGATTCTGAGACCTGGGAAAGCACAAGTTCCGATTCACCAGATTCGCGGTATATCCTTCTCACCATGACCCGCGGGCTCATTCGTTACCAGCAGGCCGGGCAGTTCCACTTCATTCCATTCAGTTGTTGTCACCGGCCGCCTTATCCTGGTGGCGCCGATGCGCGAGACCTGTTTGAGTCAGGTCTTGAACGGATGCGCCGCAAGTATGAATTTGTGGTCGCGGGATAGTACAAGACGGAATGGAGAGTTGCCGGCAGGTTTCAGGATGAAAAAGATGGCTCGATGAGGTTCGTGCTTTCCCAAGTCTCAGAAACGAGACCTGGGGCACCCGGCGATGCGTTGAGGTGCCTTAGATCAATCTATGCTCACGATTTAGACTTATCACGGACGTCTCGTCTGTTTAGTGCATCATCGCTGCAGCTAACCAGCCCAAAATCAGACATGGCGGGTGGCCCGGGTCCCGGGGATGTAAACCCATCGCAATTGTGGG
>DASZXD010000007.1:0-9709 GCA_035546015.1 Occallatibacter sp. | reverse complement strand
CAGAAACTTGCCGTTGCGCATGATCTGTTCGCTGCCGGTTTCGCTCTCGAGCCAGATGTTGAAGCCGAGCCCTACTACGTCAATATGCGTGCTAGAACGCCAGGGAGCACCGGTGTGCTCGCCATATGGATTGCCAAAGGCGATGTGAATGCCGGGAAACTTTTCGTCCTGCAGGATGTTGCCGATCACGCGCTCGACGCCGAGGTTGGTGCCAATGGCGAACTCGCCCACGCGGTCGGAGTTCTCGTCGGTATGCGTGTAGGCCCAGAAGTCAGCCTCGAGTTGTTTGTTCTCGCTCGCACAACTCACGATGCGGTTGGCTGCAATCTCGATGGTCAGCGGCGCAGTATTCAGCAGCCCGTAGCGCGCACAGAGCCAGTCGCCCACAACGCCATCAACGACAAATTTGCCATTCACTTCGCCGGGCGATGTGAAGCATTCGCCGCCGGGAAGATTGCCCCACTTCTCCGGGGAGATGATGCCTGAAGTCTTGAACCACTTGTAGCCGGGATTCATTTCGGCGGTAATGTCTGTGCCGGCGGCAGTGGTTGCGCGTATGCGCGTTGCGCGGCGCACGCGGTCGAGGACTTTCTGCGAGAGGCGGTCGACAAGGTCGAAGTCGGCGCGCATGCCCTGGCACATGATCTCGGGTGTGATGTTGACCATGTGCGCGTGGCGCATGTGGCGCCGGTTCACCACGTCTGTCATCTGCATGCGAGAGCGCAATTCGTTGGCCTGCACCAACACAGCAAAGATCGAGACGTGCGATGTCTCCATGTCTTCAAGCACGGCAGCCGGCATATCTGTCAGCGGACGCGGCGCGAGGTCTTCGAGCACAAATGCATTCCATGTACAGCCGCGTTCGGCGAGCTGCGCCGCGAGCGCGGCGGCAATGGGCTCCGTGGTGCGATCGGTAATGAGTGTCACTTTCTCTGCCGGATCGATGCGCAGGCAGGTAAAGACGGCCGACCGCGCGCCCTGCACAAATTCAGATGGATAGTCGATGGACAGCAGATGCGCAGCAGTTTCGTTCATGAAACAGTTATGACGCTCCCTCTAAAGGCTCGCAAAATAGCGGAGTATCTTTTCAGGGTAACGGAAAATTCATCGGAATGAAATGTGGCGGTGTCTCTGCTGGCGGCACTTTTCAGACACTGCCGCGGTCCTAAGCACAGCGCTGCGAACTACTCCAATTCCTACAACAAGATGACCGAAACTTCATTCGCCAAGCTATGGAGGATTGGTCTTAGGGGGCCGATAGCCTAATCGGAGGAAATACCTATGAGCGTCTCCGCAATCAGCTCCCTTTCTCACGCCGCAACCACCGATGTGCAACAGAATCCAGCCCCGGCTCCTGTGACATCAAAACCATCCGCTACGCCTTTGCCTCAGGATACGGTTACCCTCAGCTCAGCCGGCCGCGCAGCTTCTCAGGCTGGGGATGTCGATCACGATGGCGACTCGCACTAGAGCGCAACTCCGTTTGTCGGGCCCGGTTGTTGCCGGGCCTGACACAGACAAAGCATCACAATCCTGCCTTTGTTTCCGCAGCCATGTAGTCCACCACAGCCTTTAGATCGCCGTTCGTGTCTTCAAAGACTTTGAGCTGGCGGTCGGCCCCGGTGCCGGTCTTGAGGATGGTGCGGATGCCGTCGATGGCTTCGCGGCTGTCGAGTTCGTCGACTACTGGATCCACTATAGCTAAAAGCTCCTCAATTAAGTCCCGAAGCGGGACCTCCTGCTGCTTGCCGAAGTCGATGAGCTTGCCGTCGAGGCCGTAGCGGACGGCGCGGAACTTGTTCTCGGCGATGAGCGAGCGCGTGTACTGGCGGAAGTCCTGATTGGCGGCATGGAGCTTGTAGAGATAGGCCGCGGTGGCCTGGATGAGCGCGGCGATGGCGACGGTCTCTTCAGCGCGCAGAGGGATGTCGCAGGCGCGGACTTCTACGGTGTTGAAGAAGGGATGCGGGCGGATGTCCCACCAGATCTTCTTGGCGTTGTCGATGCAGTTGGTACGGATGAGCAGGTTGACGTAGCTCTCGAACTCGGAATAGTCCGCGAATGCGTCGGGAATGCCGGTGCGCGGGAAGTTCTCGAAGACCTTGGCACGGTAGCCCTTGTAGCCGGTGTTGAGGCCGAGCCAAAAGGGCGAGTTGGTGGCCAGAGCCATGATGTGGGGCAGAAAGTAGCGCATCGAGTTCATGATGCGGATGGCGGCTTCGCGGTCTTCGATGCCCACGTGGACGTGCAGGCCGAAGATGAGGTTGGCGCGGGCGACGAGTTGCAGGTCTTTGACGACCTGGTGATAGCGCGGATCAGGATAGATGTCCTGCGTGCGCCAGTCGGCGAAGGGATGCGTTGCACCGGCGACGAGCTCGAGACCGTGTTCGCGGGCCAGCTTGATCATCTCGCGGCGCAGGTCGTAGATGTCTTCACGCGCCTCGGAGATGTTGCGGCAGACGCGCGTGCCGACTTCGACGACCGATGTGTGCATCTCGGCCTTGACGCGCTCCTGCAGGCGGAGCTTGCCCACGGCGAGCATCTCGGTCTGGATGTGCGAGCGCAGGTCGCGCGTGACCGGATCGACAGTCTGGTATTCCTCTTCAATGCCGAGCGAAAAGGATGGCCGCATGGTTTTCCCTCAGGACAGCTTGCCGCCATTGTAGCGGCTCGTCACCTACAGAGCGTGAAAGGATTCGGTTTTTGCAGCGAGTTGTAGTGAAAATGCAGGGTTTTGTCCGGTCGATGATCCGATGCGAGTTTTATAACCCAATGATGCAGAGCCATTTACAGCCGTTCATGCACTGAAGATTGTGCATAGTGCCGAGGGAGGGGGTGGGGTGGTGCGGGGGTACGGACCGGGCACATACCTGACAGATGGATTCGGGCCTATGTGGATTGTGCCCGATTGACGCGATATTTTACGCAAGGGCCCGGTTCGCAGCAGTCCCAATAGGACTACGTGCCTTATGCATTGCTAATCGAGGATTGCGTTCGCCGCCGCGAACTTCATCCGGGGCGATCTCCGGCTTTCCCTGAGGGGAGAATTGCATTCAGACCAGCGCTTAGAGCTGGCGAATCGAGGCTACCGGATCAGCACGCATGGCGCGATGCGCCGGAAAGTAGCAGGCGAGCAGAGAAATTGCGCTGAGCAGGATAACTACGGCAAGAACAGTGGTGGGATCGTTGGCACTGATTCCGTACAGAAGACCGGCGATAAAGCGCGTGAACCCGAACGACAGGACCAGTCCGATCACGAGGCCGATCATGGTCAGCCACAAGCCCTGCCCGAGCACCAACCGCAGAACGTTGGCACGGGAGGCGCCGAGAGCCATGCGCACGCCGATCTCGTGTGTGCGGAGCTGGGTGCGATAGGCTACGACGCCGTAGATTCCAGTGGCCGCAAGGATCAGCGCGATCACGGCGAAGATGCCGGCGAACGTGCTCTCGAGAACCGCGAAGATGCTTGCCATCTGCGTGGTCTCTCGCATGGTGCGCACATCGAAGACGGGAAGCCGTCCGTCAACAGAATGGATGGCTCGCTCGACCAACTGAGCCATATCCTCCGGATTCCCTCTGGTCTTCACCTGCACGATCGATTCGTTGTCGGCCCGCTGGAAGTAGCTCATGTAGATCATGGGCTCAGGCTGCTCACTCATAAAGGAGTGCTTCGAGTTTCTGACCACACCGACAACTGCGAAGGGGCCACCCCATATCCGGAGTTTCATTCCAATCGGATCCTGTCCCGGCCAGTACCGATTTGCGGCCGTTTGATCGACGATAACGACGCGCGGCGCCTTTTCGTCATCGTCCTGGGTAAAGCCGCGGCCTTCGAGAATCTGCATGCCGAGGGTCTCGAAATAGCGCGGCGTTACGTCGGCCCTGCGTACCTCCAACGACTCATGGGGGCGCGGCGCATAACCTTCGGGATATGCGTCCACCGTCTTGCGGGTCAGGCTCATGGGAACCCAGTCTGTGAGCGATGCTACGGTCACACCGGGCAGCGCCGCCACGCGATCGAGAATCCGATGGCGGATGATACGCGCCTCGTCATTCGAGTAGCCGGCGATGTTCAAGCCTACGGAAGCCGTCAACACGTGATCCTGCTCAAATCCAGGATTAGCATTGGCGATGTTACGCAGAGTGCGCAGAAACAGACCGGAGCACACGAGGAGGGCAAGCGACAGCGCGATCTGCGCCACGACCAGCCCACTGAGCAGATGCCGATTGCGTGAACCGCCCGAGATGCTGGCCGACTCTTCTTTGAGCACTTCAACAGCCGGCACGTGAGAGGATCGCCAGGCGGGAAACACGCCGCACAGCATACCAGCCAGAGCCGCGAGGATCACGATGCACACCACTACGTAGTGATCCATGGTTCCATTGAGCGCGATTGGATTCGAGCTTGGCGGAACGAACAGGGCAAATGTCTTCGATGTCCATGCGGTCAGAAGCAGGGCTACAGCGCCGGCACAGAACGAAAGAATCATGCCCTCGAGCACCATCTGCCGCACCAGTTGCAGGCGTGTGGCGCCCAGCGCCTGGCGGATGGCGATCTCGCGGCGGCGCGAGACAAACCGTACCAGCGTGAGCGTGGCAATATTGGCGCAGGTCAACAGCAACACCACGCCAGCGATGGCCAGCAGAATGGGCAGCGTTGAGGCCATGTATCCGTTGGCGCCGAAGGGCGAGCGCCACATTGGGTCGAGCGTGATGGTGTTCGCTCCGAGATGGTCAGTTGGGTAAGACGCGACGATGCGCCGCATGATGGTGTCGAGGTCCTGGGCAGCCTGTTTGCGGGTGACTCCGGGCTTCAGCTTTCCAATGACATTGAGCCAGTTGGCGCTGCGGTGCGTCATGCGCCACTCACTCGTTCCGATGGGATTGAGCGTTAACCAAAGTTCTTCGCGAATACCCGGCATCGCTCCGATAAACCCCTCCGGCGCTACGCCAATCACCGTCACGGCATGTCTTGCGATTTCGATGGACTTGCCCACGATTGCCGGGTCTCCGCCAAAGCGCGTCTTCCACAGCGAGTAGCTCAACACCACGAACGGAACAACGTCAGGGCGGGCCTCTTCTTCGGGCAGGAAGAAACGCCCAAGCACAGGCTTAATGCCGAGCACATCGAAGTAGTTCGACGAGACGTTTGAGACATAGATCCGCTCCGGCTGTGCGCCGCTCGTCAGCGTGAGCCAGTCGTGGTTATATCCGAGGATTCCATCGAAACTGTGATTCTGTTCGCGCAGGTCGCGATAGTCGAGATACGACAGAGGCGGAGCGGGCGAGATGTTCCACTCACCGCGCATCACGCTTACAAGGCCGCTCGTGTCTTGCGCGCCGGGAACGGGATGCAGCATGGTGCCGTCAATCCAACTGAAGACGGTGCTGTTACCACAGATTGCGACTGCCAGCATGGCCGTCGCCGTCATTGTGAATCCGGGATTCTTGCGCAGTTGCCTCAAGGCAAAGCGAACGTCCTGGAGCAGTCCTGCCATGACCGCCTCCCATGGAACTTTGCTCTCGGGGAATAAGAGTATTTGCGCTTTTGACGTGCATGCAGTGCGCCAAAGCACATGTGTAAGTAAATCTCAGATCAACATCAACATAGCTGTGGGCTCAGGCGGCATGTTCCTTGGTGTTCTGTCCGGGGACGATTTGCGTGTCCGTATTCGAACAGTGTCCGAGGGCTGTTTTTGTCGCTGCCGTTTTCGATGCGGGAAGGCCGGGCCATCAAGCGCGAGATCGGCCAGATTGGCCAATTGTTGTGGCTGAATTGTGGTGGGAGTTGTGCGGGGTTTTCGAAACTGAATGCGAGATTGTTCCCATCCTTGCGCCCGAATGATGGCGCAAGGATGGCGTACGGATATGGATAGCTCTAAAGCTTGCAGCCTGGGTGCGGGTTCTTAAACGCGACGTCAGTGGAGAGCCAGTCCGACAGGCGCTTCGAATCGATGTCACTGTCGTCGGCGTTGGGGTTGAGCGAGGAGCGGGCCAGCAGCACAGAGACCTTGGTTTTGCCCTTGATGCAGTAAGTGGAGAACAGGTGGGCGAGGCCCTTGTCGACGATGTCCATGGTGTCGGCGGAGAGCGCACCGTCGGCTCCGGAGATATCGAACGGGGCCAGGATGATCTGGTTAATGACCTGGCTCTGTGTCTTCACGGCCGATGAGTCGAACTTGACGACGAGGGTGGCTCGCCGCTCAAGCGCGTCAGGGTTGGCGGTGAATTTGATGGTTGGAACGGAAACGCCCGACGGGTTGGGCTTGGGCGCCGCCGTGTCAAACGCGAGACGGTAGGCAGGGCCTTGCCACTTGGGGGTTACAGGAATGCCGGGAGCCTCTTTGGTTGAAGGGCCGCACCCAGCCAGAAACAACACTGCGCCCATCGCCAGCAGTATGGCTTTTTTCACATTGTCCTCCGTGGATGAATAAACTGACGCGCCAGAATATCACTGTGGCGGGACGTTGCGTGTGATGGCAAAACTTGCCCGGAGTTGGCGGGTTGCTTTTCGAAGTGAATCCGCCGCGGCGGGAGGTCCTGGGTTCCGCGCGGACTGGTGTAAAGTGCGATTAACCGCAGATGCCGGAAGCAGAGAGTGGGGCGACGATGAAAACGGAGTTGCTGCGATTTGATGGAACTGTCGAGCACGATCCCGCTATCGATGCGTGGATGCAAGCGCATGCAGGCGAATTGGGCGATATTGCGCGTGAGTGGTTTGAGGTGATGCGCAGATGCGGAGACGAGGTGCGCGAGCTTTTGCATGACGGCTGCCCGGTTGCGTGCCTGGGCGATGTGCCGTTTGGCTATGTGAATGTATTCACCTCGCACGTCAACGTGGGGTTCTTTCAGGGCGCGGCGCTGCGCGATCCGGCTCGGCTGCTGCAGGGCACGGGCAGGTTCATGCGGCATGTGAAGCTGAGGCCGGGATTGACTACGAACGAGGCGGCGTTGAGCAGGCTTATTGAAGCGGCATACGAGGACATCAAGGCGAGAGTTGAAGGCGGATAGGCGAAAGAAGCACCTTAAGTGGCTACGCGCCATGAATAGCGAAATGCCGGCACTGCGTCAGTTTTCGGAGGGAATCGCAAATTGGAGTTGGCTGAGCCCGTTCACGTTTTAGCAGATTTATCCTGCTATGGCGCGTCGAATCTACCTGAATATCCACCTTGAATGGGTCCAGAGCGGCGGCGAAGCGCCGCTCTGGAAAACAACCCGCACAATTAAAACTGATACGAAATCGAGCCGTAGATAGCGCGCGGCGCCCCGGGGTAGGCGTTGATATATCCACTGGCATTCGGGTTGAGCGCGGCGAAATAACCGCCGCTCGAAATGTACTCCCATTCGTTGTACTTCGAGTTCCCGATGTTGAGCATGTCAACCTTCAGATTGAATGACTGCTTTTCAAAGAAGGTCAAGGGCGCATTGAAGGAAAGATTAGAGGTGGTGTAGGCCGGCATGGTCTGTGTGGTTGGTGCACCGCTCTGATTGGACCAGAGATGTTGCGTGCCGGTCGTGTCGAGCCAGAACCGTGGCTCGATGATCGTGTGGCCATTGTGCTGAATTCCGTAATAGGCACCCGCATTAAAGGTCACGTTCGGGACATACGACACAGGAAGGTTGTTGTAGTAAGCGCATCCAGCAGCGAGGCCAGCGGAATTAGACGAAGTGCCGCACTCGGCGAGCGGGCCGCCGGTGACATAGGTAGTGAAATTTGAAGCTTCTCCCGCGAGATTCAGGAAGAAGTGAAGATTGCTGCGTGGATCGGCGTCAAAGAAGGCATCCACGCCGTGGTAAGTGGAGTTGCCACCGCTGGTTTCTTCGATGCCAGCGGCCGTTTCGACGTCAATCTCCTGGTTGGTGTAATCGAGGTGATAGAAATTGACTCCTGCGATGAAATTCCTGAGCCCTGGCGCCTTGGTGAAATGCACCTTCACGCCCCCCTGGCCGTAAGCACCTTTGGCGAGCATGTAGTAGGCCGGATTGACACCCTGGAACATGCCACCGCCGCCGCCGAGCGCAGGTGAGCGATAGGTCGTGTCATATCCGCCATAGATCGTAAGCCAGTCAAACGGCATCACAGAGGCGTCGATCGAGGGTTCAACGGCTGAGCGGCTTTCATGTGCTCCGCAGAGTGAACCCTGATCTTTTGCGGTGCTGCCATCTGAGGCAGCGACAGGATTTCCCCAGAGGTTGTAATAGGGATCGGTGGCGTTGCTGCCTGTCTGCGGATACAACGAGCAGTGCGTCTGGTAGACGGGGGCGGTGGACGCGACGGGGTTGCCGTTAGCGTCCTGGTAAAAGTAGGTGCTGGAGGCGAAGGTAAAGTCGCGCGCCGCCTGGTCACTGTAGCTGGTGCTGAAACCGTCTACGCGCACGCCAGGGACGATGTGAATGCGCGGAATGGGATGGAAATCATCCTGCGCGAAAAAGGTTACGTTGTCTTGCTGGAAGTAGCCGGAGCGGAACTTCGAGCCCTGGCCAACGATTTGTTGCGCGCCGCTTGCTCCTTCTGACGGATTGTAGAAAAGGTTGTGCGAGTTATACACCTCGTGGATGAGGTAACCGCCGAAGTTGACTGTGTTGTAAGGAAGAACCTGAGAAAACCCTACCTGGTCGCCGAACATGTTGCTATGCGGATTGTTCCACTCGTCTACCTGCGCGCCTTGCGCAAGAGCGTCCTGGTTGCGACGATGGAAGCGACGAATGTGGTTGTACCAGACCGAGTTTTCGAGCGTACTTGTATGGCTCAGAAACAGCCTTTGACGCGCGTAGAACAAGGCCATCTCGTTGGTATCGTATTTGTTGTAGTCGGCATAGGGCAATGCGCTATAAAAACCACTGGTCACCTGGCTGAAGTGGATGCCGCTGCCCGGTTCGATCAGGCCCACATCCGAGGTGGGAATCACAGTGGGACGAAAGCCCCCGGCTTTCGCGTAAAAGGCACCAAATGCCAAGCTTCCGGCAGAGAACGTCTTCAAGGTCTTGCCGAATACAGAACCATCCTGGGTATGGTTGCCAAAGCCATCTGGAGCTATGCGAAAATCGTCTCCGCGTCCCAGCCCGCCGCCAACAACTGTGGACCATCCGTGGAAGTTGCCTGTGTTGCCGACAAAGGCGAAGTTCTGCTGGCCATAAGGACCATCAGTAAGCTCGACGCTGAGATGGCGGTCAATCGTCGGCTGAATGGGTGTGAACTCGACGCGTCCACCCACGTCGGTGTACCAGCGGTTCATTGGCTGGCCGGGGCCATAGGTCACCTGCAGATTCTGCATCACGAGATTCTGAGGCATGGTTGCCGCCTGCCATAACCCGGTTGCCGGGTCAGCGACGGGAATGCCATCAAACGTGATGCCTAGCGAACCCGGGGCCGTAAAGCTTGTTGCCTCACCCGCCCAGCCCTGCTGAATTCCGTTGAGGATGACGGTGTATTTCGTTGCGCCGGTTTCTCCATAGCCGACCACGTTCGCTCCAGGCGTGGACTGAATCATCTGCGCGCCGCCTGCGAGCGGTCCGCCGGCATCGAGTTGCTTCCGATCGAGCACTCGAACTGTTTCCGGTGTCAACATGACATCTTCGCGCGTAGGCATCGGCTTGGCCTCTGGATCAACAGTGCCGCGGACCACAACACTTTCCGCCAACTTCGCCACCTGCAGAGTGGCTGTGATCGTGTGCTGTGTTGCCGGTAATATCCGCAGGCTAAAGGACT
>DASZXD010000006.1:0-30031 GCA_035546015.1 Occallatibacter sp. | reverse complement strand
TTCGTCTGATGAAGCTCTCGCATTGAGCCCGTCGCGGTCTGGATGGCTCCACAAAAACGGTACGTGCTATTTCTTCTCTGTCGTCAGGTGAGCAGTGAGCGCCACAGCTTCGAATAGTTCTCTATAAGCGCCTGTCAACATGGCGATGGTAAAGGCGCGGTTCAGGCCGCTCGGATTGGGTAATACCCAGACTGCAGATCCACCGAGTGTAGTTCGCTGCAATCCCCATGACAGATCATGCTGGTTAAGAAAGACTGAGAGCGCGGCCTTCCCCAGAAACGCCAAATATCTGGGCTGGTACCTTGCGATTTTGAGCTCGAAGGCGGGGCGGGCAGCGACGTAGTCCGCCCGGCTGAGATCTGCCGCGCTCACTGTTGGTCGAGCCACTGCAGAGGTTATTCCACAACCATAGCCGAGCAGCAGACCTGCCTCCTCCGGCTCTAGCTGCCGGGAGGTAAAGCCTGCGAGATGCAGCACACGCCAAAAGCGATTGCTTCGATTCGCGAAGTGAAGGCCGACTGCTGCCGATCGCATTCCTGGATTTATCCCGCAGAAGACCACCTTCAGGGATGTCGAAATGATGTCAGGAAGGCCCATCGAATGTGTCTGCAGATCAGAAGAAACTGTTGGAGGCACAACGCGGGCAGGCGGGATGCGTTTCATCTTCCCATATCCTCACAGGCCGATTGCTTATCTCTGAAACACGGAGCCGCTGATTCATCTCGAGAGGCTGTGACTGGTCGAATGAGAGCGAACATGAGTTTGATGGTTTCTGCCCGAGTCATCATCTGAGTAATTTCTTAGGGCCGCTAATGTGCTCATTGCCACGCTCGTAGAAGCGTAATAAACGGCTTGCTGCTTGAGTCAAACCGATGCGCACGCTCTTGCCAATGGGGCCCGTTTTGTACGTCGTCACGGCCAGCCAAAGCGGAGAACTTACACTGCACAGGTCCAATCCATCGTGCCTGAGATCAACCTTCAGTGCTTTAGTCAATCGTCCAGGTCCCCTTCCGATGTCGACCCATTGTTTGCTTCGACGCGAGCTATCCAAGAATTCCATTCCGTCAAGAGGTTCAATGGCCCGTAACAAAACTCCTGCTCCGACTCCAGCTTTCTCGCTTGATACATTCAGCAAAAGCGAAGTTCCATAGATGACATAAACATATGCGTGTCCTGGCTCAAGGAAAAGGGAGCCATTGCGAGGCGTCCTGCCCCGGAAAGCATGCCCAGCTACATCGCCAACCGGATAGGCCTCAGTTTCGACAATACGCCCGCAGAGCCTGCCATTCGCAGTGTCATGAACGATGACCTTGCCAACCAAATAGCGCGCCAATTGCACTGTATTAGCAGGAAGGTCTGCACGTAAAAGGCGTCGAAGACCCCCATTCGTACCGGATTGCGCGAGTGACTGTGATGCAGAGGACATTGACCAACTTAATAGACCATTACCATACTCTGAAGCGCCTATGCTGCCGTTCTGAGCGTCTCGTCGCTGGCGGCATTTCATCTGTGGCTCTCAAACTCCTTGACGCACTGAAGAAGCATCGAAGCCGTACAGGACACTCCCATCTCAGTATTGAACATTGCGTGATACAGGTGGGGTTCGGGCCATTTCAGCCCCAGATATTGCCGGACAAACGCAGCGCGCGAATGGTCCGTTGTGTCGATCTGTTCAATTGCCTTGCCCTGAGTTGCGCCATTGGAGATTAGTCTGCGAATCTTATGATCGCGGGACGCGTAGAGAAACACATGGAAGACATCCTTGCGATTCCGCAGAAAATACTGTGCGCCTCGGCCGACAAGCACCGACGGGCCACTGGAAAATGCTGACTGGACCGCTATTTCCGAAACCGCCGCGATCTGGCGTGCATCCAGTAAGCGCAGCCGGTTGGTGGGCGGCAGTCCGCCCTCAAACGCGCCCCGAAGAAAGTCTTTGAAGACCCTGTAGACGGCGGGATCGGCTCGCCATTCTCTCCGCTCGATCTCCTGTCGCGTCGTCTCCGTCAGCCGTGCAATCTCTTGCGTCAGCCGCTCGTCCCAGAGAGTCCATCCAAGTCGGCTCGCGACTGAACTCGCAATTTCGGATGCTCCGCAGCCAAACTCGCGCTCAATTGTGATGGCTCGAATCATTGTGGTTTCCTCAGCCGACCGCGACATCTCCGCCTGCACCGGGATCATTCTTCTTCAAGAAGAACGCGAGAACGAACATGATGGCGCAGAGCATGCCCAACACCCAGAATGTGTCCATGAACGAAAGGGTATGAGCCTGTTGATTCACCAAGGCGTAAAACCTGGCGATTGCCTGATTGTGCGCGTCTACGGCGCCAACCCCGGAGTGCCTGATGCTGCGAGTGAGACCGTGGATCGCTCCCTGAAACACCGGTGTGTCTGGGGTAACATGACCAACCAGGATTTGCTGGTGATACTGTGAGCGCCGGGCAATCATCGTTGTGACAATGGAAGTACCGATGCTGCTGCCAATGTTGCGCATGAAATTGACCATGCCCGACACGCTGTTGCCCTTCTCGGCGGGGACACCGATGTAGCCAGCGGCTGTGATGGGTACAAACAAGAAGCCGATGCCCACCACCTGCGCACAGCGCAGCCACATGGCAAAGTTGAAGCTGACGAACAGATCAATTCTATAGACGGAATAGAACAAGCCAATCGCGAGGCAAAGCCACCCTGCCGCAATGAGAAAACGTGCCTGGATTTTTGAGGAAAGGCGCCCCACGATCGGCATCATCAACAGCAGGATGAATCCGCTCGCAGACAGCACTAAACCCGCGAGTTCTGCGGTATATCCCAGCAACGTCTGCAAAAACTCCGGAATGAGCACCAAGGTGCTGAAAAGCATGATGCCCATCATGAACATCATCAGGTTGGCTGCGGCGAAGTTGAAGCTCTTGAACATGCGGACGTCGATGATGGCATCCTCGCGATACCACTCCCAGATGACCAACGCCAATAAGCAGACAGCCGCGGTGATAGCGAGCGTAAGTATGAACTGGGAACCGAACCAGTCATCCTCCTGGCCCTTATCCAGTACGATCTGGAGTGAAGCCACACCAAGCGTCAGAAACGCGATTCCGATGTAGTCCACGCGAATGCCGCCATTCCGGGCGCGGTTGGCAGGCGGCGTCTCCCGCACAAGCGTATACGTCATGTAAAGAGCAAGGAGCGCAATCGGCAGCTTGATGAAGAAGATCCAACGCCAGGAATAGTTATCGGTAATCCATCCACCCAGCATAGGGCCAAGCGTCGGTGCAAGGACCGCGGTAATTCCGTAAAGCGCAAAGGCCGAGCCCCGTTGTTCAGGGGGAAATGTATCGTTGAGGATTGCCTGTGCCATTGGTTGGAGTCCACCACCCCCGATACCTTGCAATGCGCGAAAGAGCAACAGAAACGGGAGATTGGGTGCGAAGCCACAGAGCAGTGAGCTCACCGTGAAGACGATCAGTGAGAGCATGAAGTATCTTTTGCGGCCGATAAGGTCCGCAAGCCATCCACTCACGGGAAGCACGATCGCATTCGCCGCAAGGTAAGAAGTGAGCACCCATGTGCTGTCGTCGTAGCTGGCGCCCAGGTCTCCAGCAATGTATGGCAATGCGACATTGGCCACACTGGTGTCCAGAACCTCGAGGAATGCGGCCATGGACACGGTAATGCCGATGAGCCACGGATTAACGCTCGGGTGAGAGATGGCCTGCGCTCCGGGCAAGCTGGTTGCCGCGGCGCTCATCGTAGATAAACCTTCACTTCCACGTTCATGCCTGGACGAAGCTGGTGATCGTGATTCTCGCCCGGCTCCAGAACGATCTTGACTGGAACCCGCTGGACAATCTTGACGTAATTGCCTGTTGCATTTTCTGGCGGGAGCAGGCTGAAGAGTGGTCCCGTCGCTCCTGCAATGCTGTCGACGTGGCCGTTATATGTGCGCCCGTTCGAGTCGAGATGAATCTCTGCTTTCTGGCCCACGCGCATGTGTTTAAGCTGGGTCTCTTTGAAATTTGCGGTAACCCACACCTGATCGAGTGGAACCACGGTGAGCAACTGCTCGCCCGGGTCCACATTCAAGCCAACGACAACTTTCTTAGTGACCTCGCCCGCGACAGGCGCAAGTATTTTCGTGTACCCCAGATTCAGTTGCGCTTGTTCCAGAGCGGCTCTTTTCTGGTTGACATCTGCCATGGCCGAAAGCGCTTTGGCACGCGTTGAAGCAACGCGCTGCGGCCCAGCCTGGGCATCTTCAAAGCGCGCCTGGGCCTCCAAAAGCCGACTGCGGGCTTCCTGGACGGCCTGGAGTGCTGCGGCCTCGACTGATTCCGCTGCAGCGATGGCCGCGACATCAGTGGCTGCGGCGGCATAAGCATGGTCGTAGACCTGCTTTGGCACCTCCTCCTTCGTAAGGAGCACGCGATAGCGTGTAACGTCATCTTGAGCCTTCACATTTTCCGCTTGTGCTTCCAAAACGCGGGCGTGAGCAGCGGCGGCCTCCTTTTCGGCTGCCTCAATAGCTGCCTCGGCGTTCTGAATATCCGAAGAGGTGAATTTCAATTGGCTCGACGTATCGGCGGAGGATACAGGCACGTCAATGTTCAGGCTTTTCGCGGTGGCTTCCGATGCGTCCAGCGCTGCCTGTGTCCTCGTCAACGCAACCTCATAGTCCTTGGGATCGATCTTGACGAGCGTGGCGCCCTCATCCACCCATTGGTTATCGTCGACATTGACTCTTTGGATATAGCCTGCGATGCGTGCGCTGACGGGGTAAAGATGCACGTCGACCTGCGCATCATCAGTCGATTCGAAGCCGCAGAGGTAATGCCACAAAAAGGCGCCAGCTGCAGCGAGTACAATGATCGACCCAAATACGATCCAGCGTTTCCGAGAGCGCCTGTGTGGATAAGCTGAGACAAGCACGTCGCCCACGGGCGTGTGCTGCTCGGGCCCTGCAGTCTCTGGTGGATTCGCTGTTTGATTCTTTTCGGTCATGCTCAATTTCCTCCCAGATACTCTGCGTACCGGGATTCAGCGACTCCGGTCGCTCTCGCCAGGAAAATTTTCGCCAGGTTATAGCTGTAAAGGCTTGCAATATAGGCATCGTTGGCGATTGCCAGCGCATCCTGAGCCTGAACCACTTCGACGTCGTCGGTCACTCCCGAACTGAATCGATCGCGAGATTGCTCCAGGGTCCGAGTGGCGAGTGCTATCGCGCTTTTTTCGACAGAGACCTCCTGTGCAGTTGCTTCCAGATCAAGATATGCGTCGCGAACTTCCTGATCGATCCTGATGCGCAAGTCTTCCAAGCGCTGTTTCTCCTCCATGAGCGAGGCGTCGGCCCGAAGAACATCTCCATGCACTCTCCCACCCTGAAAAATCGGGATGCGCAACGTAGCGGCCGCATCAACGGTCCCATGCGAGGCGCTGGGATTGACTCCAGAGAGGCCGTAGTCTGTTTCCGCGCCTATAGATGGATAGCGCTCGGCAGAAGCTGCCTTTCTCGCAAACTCGGCAGATTGGACCCGATTCATCTCACTCTCAAAATCGGCGCGATTTTTGCAGGCGCTTTGGATCGCTTCATCGAGGCTCGATATCGTGAGCTCTTTGTATGGAACGTCTGTGGTTATCTCGAACTGTTGTCCCAGAGGAAGTCCGATCGCTCGCGCCAGAACCAATTTCTGCTTCGCCAAATCATTTTTTGTGCTGATCAGCTTCTGTTCGCGCGATTTCAGTTGCACCTGTGAGCGCAGAACGTCTACGGCTGAGGCAAGGCCTGCACTCTTCTGATCGGATGCCTGCTGAAATAGCGCCTTGGCAGTGTCTCGTTGTGATGTGGCTGACTCAACCTCCGATTGATCGGCGATAGCAAGCAAATAATTAGACACAATCACCAACACCACAAGCTCGCGAGCATCTTTGGAGCTGAATTCTGCCGACTTCAGCTCGGCGTCTGAAGATCGTACCCGCTCGATGGACTCCCAATCAAAAACCGATTGTTTGAGATAGGCTCGAGAGTCGAAGTAGCCGAACGGTCCAACAATCGGAGACACTCCGCGAATGGATAGACCGATCTGCGCCTTCAGCGCGATTTGATGCATTCCGAAGCCCGTATCAGTAACAACATTGGGGAGCAGTTGACTCAGTGCTTGCCAGCGCTGACCGCGAGCATCAAGGATCGCATCTGTGGCCAAAACTCCGCCGAGATTGTACTTGAGCCCGAGACCGATGGCTGCTTCGAGAGAAAGCTCCATCGGCGCAGCGCTGATTTTTCCAGCAGGAACTCCACCGAGGTACGGATTCTGCGACTGGGTTTGATCGTTCTTCTGGCCGGCTTGAACGGCTGTTCGTGGTGATCCTGTCACTTCGGCCAGAGCGATCGGATTGTAAGGCGGAGGCGTTGCTGGCGCACTGTACTGCGCGGACGCGGTGAGTCCGCTACACAGCCCGGCACCGAGGAGCATCCTCTTAGCCCAGGTTCGAAACAGCATCTGAACTCCTCTCTCAGCATTCCGACACCTTGCCTGCGGTCTGTGGCACTTGGTCCTAGAACCTCTGCTTCCTATAAAGTGCTTCGAAGTTTGTGAAAGAGCCATCAGACGAAGGTATCGATTGCTACCTTCGTATCGGTCAGGACCATCTAGAAGACCGAAGCGAGCTGTGTTGACAGTAGAGTTGAAGAATCCGATTCCAAGATTTCATAACCACGTCCAGATCTGCCTGACACGGAGGGAAGACTTCGAGGCGCTTTCGACTGTGAACCTTAAAGGACTTCTCTACGTGGCGCAGGGGTTGCGAGGCAGATGCTGGCGCAGAAGAAGGGTTGCCATGTTGTGAGTATCACTATTTCGCTGACCGAAAATCCGATCGGGGGCGTACTGCGCCCGTGCGATGATCACCAAGGGTGGCCTTGAGGCAGTTACCCGAAGCCTGGCGAGCAAATATGCAAAAGAACACATTCGCAAGCTTCAACGTGCTCTTTGTGCTATGGAATCACCTCGGCTCGTTCGACAAAGTGGCTAGAGTCGTCAAACTCGCGGCCTATATGGCTATCGAGCCGGACTTCGTCGCACAACCGAAGGTGGCGGACACTTCCTCCGAGCAGTTACGTGATGTTTTCGGAGGAGACAAGCTTCCCGTCCGCATGGTTCTTGGCGTTGCTGGCCTTCCACTTGGAGTCCCAGTCCTGGTGGAACTAGTTTTTGAACTAGCTGCCTGAAGAAGCGACAATGTTCGCCTCTTCCATTTGTGAAGTCGCATCGTGGCAAAAGCATGGAATCAGACCCGCATTTCAGAGGCCTTGGGAATCGAATATCGGATCATCCAAGGACCTCTCGGCGGGTTCTCTTCTCAGAGACTCACAAGAGGCGTCTCCAACTTCGGTAGACTCGGATGCTTCGGTACGCATGGTCTTGAGTACTTTGCCATCGCGGACCTGATCGCGAAAATTCGTTTGCTGACCACGAAGCCTTCGCAATGATCAACCACGAGTTCAACAGCAGTTGCTGGGGCGAGGCCTGTTTTCCGTCTGCCATCTCTCCAGCCTGTTGTGTCCTAGCCTTGGCCGATTTAACGATTAGCTTTGATGAGTCTCACCGGCTGGGCGATAGCAGTTCCTCTCGGTTCAACAATTCCAGGACCCTTCTTTTAATCTCTTCTCTTGTCTGACGGACGGATTCGATTCCCTGCCCCTTCGGATCGGGCAGCGGCCAGTCATCCCGACGAAGCCCCGGAACGTACGGGCACTCATCGCCGCAACCCATTGTGATCAGCGTGTCCGCACCCTGGGCCAGTTCCGCTGTCAACTTCTGGGGTCTCGCTGAACTCAGGTCGATTCCAATTTCGCGCATCGCATCCAAAACGACTGGATGCACATGCTCCGCGGGATGGGTCCCGGCAGAAATAGCGTGAACCTTCGCCGGATCGGCATATTGGTTAAACAGAGCTGCTGACATCTGCGATCGGCCCGCGTTATGGATACAAGCAAAGATAAAAGTCCGCATTCAGGACGTCCTCGAGTAGTCGATGCAAATTGTCTAGCAGTTACTGGCGGCCGATGTCATCAAGATTGCGTTGCAATGCCATCTGGTCGAGCGAAGTGATCGGAAGGCAGAGGAACAGGCTGATTCTCCGGTCAAGGATGGAGAATGCGGTTTTGAAGGCTCGATCAATCTCTTCCGGTGAGCCTTGGACAACGGCCGGATCTGGTACTCCCCAGTGCGCGGTCATCGGCTGACCCGGCCAGATCGGGCAAACTTCGTTAGCCGCGTTGTCGCAAACGGTGAACACGAAATCGAGCGGAGGTGCATCCGGGCCGGAAAACTCATCCCAGGACTTGCTGCGGGCTCCATCGGCGCTGAGTCCTGCTTGCTCGATCTGCCGCAGTGCTTCGGGGCGGACCTGTCCTGAGGGATGGCTACCAGCACTGTAGGCGCGGAACTTTGGAAAGCCTTTGCGGTGCATGATGGCCTCGGCCATGATGGACCGCGCCGAATTACCCGTACACAAAAAGAGCACGTTGTAGCTGGTTTTCATCTCAATCCTCTCGCTAAACCGGAATCACTCTCGTTCGTGATCGCAGTCACGGCTGCGAGCCAAGTATATGTTAATATAAGTTTATGCGTCTAGGCGAATTAA
Organism: Occallatibacter sp.; assembly: GCA_035546015.1. Taxonomy (GTDB): domain Bacteria; phylum Acidobacteriota; class Terriglobia; order Terriglobales; family Acidobacteriaceae; genus Telmatobacter. The sequence goes on along the minus strand of DASZXD010000006.1, from coordinate 21,397 downwards.
CTAGATATCTGACTTGTCTGAGGAGCTTTGACCATGGCGAAGATGCAAGTGTTTGATCCGGCAATGTGCTGTTCGACAGGCGTCTGTGGGCCGACCGTCGATCCGACACTCGCCCGATTCGCCGCGGATCTCGAGTGGCTGAAGAACAAGGGAGTTGAAGTCGAGCGGTTCAATCTCGCGCAGCAATTGGCAGCGTTTGCAGCGACGCCCCAGGTGAAGCAGGCCTTGAACAGCCAGGGCACCAGGAGCTTGCCCGTGATTCTGGTCGATGGCGAAGTGAAGTCGAGCGGCGGATATCCAAGCCGGGCCGATCTGGCGCGGTTTGTGGGAGTTGAATTTGAGCCGGGGTCCGAACCTGCGCCGGCGGCGCAGGAACTGGTCGGGATCTCGATCAAGGGGAAATGAAGGTGATTGCTGCCGATTCAGGTACGCGAGATCTGCTCTTCACCGGCAAGGGTGGGGTCGGCAAGACCTCGATAGCCTGTGCAACGGCCGTCTCGCTCGCCGATTCCGGTAAACGAGTGCTGCTTGTAAGCACCGACCCTGCCTCAAATCTCGATGAAGTGCTGGCTACCGAGATCGAGATGTACCCAACTACGATCGACGGAATTTCGGGCCTGAAAGCAATCAACATCGATCCTGTGAAAGTGGCTCATGAATACAAGGAGAGGGTTGTCGGGCCCTACCGGGAATTGTTGCCTGAGTCCGCAATCAAGAGTATCGAAGAGCAACTCTCCGGAGCGTGCACCGTCGAGATCGCAACATTCGATGAGTTTGCCAAGCTCCTTGGCGATCCCAGTTGCACGTCAGAGTTTGACCACGTCATATTCGATACCGCTCCCACGGGCCACACTTTGCGTCTTCTGCAATTGCCATCGGCATGGAGCGACTTCATCGCAACGAACAATTCAGGCACCTCATGTCTTGGCCCGCTCGCTGGCCTCACTGCACAACGGGAACTCTACAAACGAACTGTTGCGGCTCTCTGCGATGCGGGTACAACAACGGTATTCCTGGTGAGCCGCCCTGAGATAACCTCGCTTGCGGAAGCCTACCGCACAAGCGAGGAACTAAAAGCGCTCGGAATCAGCAATCAACGGCTGATCGTGAACGGAATCTTTAGGGCAAGCGACCCGACGGACCGGGTCGCGGTTGCACTCGAGCAGCGAGGAAGGGATGCTCTCGCTGCAATGCCGGCAGAGCTAAGCACGTTAATCCGTACCGACATTCCCCTAGTCGGACATTCGCTGATCGGAATTTCGGACTTGAGGCGATTCGCAAGCGGTACTGCCGGAACGCGCAGCAATGCTGTAACGGAACAGGTGGAGCTGCCGGCTGATGTGCGTGCATTGCTTCCCGATATCGCGATTGCGGGCAGGGGTGTCGTCATGACGATGGGCAAGGGCGGCGTTGGGAAGACCACGGTTGCCGCTGAAATAGCAGTAGCACTCGCGGCGATGGGACATCATGTTCACCTCACCACCACCGATCCTGCAGCTCACATCCTCGACGCGGTATCGGAGCCGATGCCCAACCTGCGCGTCAGCCGGATCGATCCCGTAGCGGAAGTCCAGGCATATCGGTCGGAAGTGATGGCGGAAAGCGGTAAGGACCTGGACCAAAACAGCCGCGCACTTCTCGAAGAGGACCTGCGATCCCCCTGTACCGAGGAGATTGCGGTCTTTCGTGCTTTCGCGCGGGCCATAGATCAAGGAAACGATGGCTTCGTCGTGATTGACACAGCTCCAACCGGCCACACACTTCTGCTTCTCGATGCGGCCAATTCCTATCATCGCGATGTGGAAAGAAATCTCACTTACATCCCCGAATCCGTCAGAAAACTATTGCCGCGGTTGCGCGATGAGGCCTTCACAAAAATCCTCATCGTAACCCTTCCAGAGGCGACGCCGGTCCACGAGGCCGCGCAGCTTCAACAGGATCTCGGGCGCGCCGGCATTCGTCCATTTGCATGGATCATTAACCAGAGCTTGCTTGCAACCGGCACCAGAGATCCGATCCTGGCAGAACGCGCCCTTCTAGAGATCCGTTACATTGAAGAAGTCCAAACGAAATATGCAAAGCGGGTTGCACTGATTTCCTGGAAGCGCAACTGTACACCCGGAACCACCAGGTCAGCCAAACTCGTGCAGGCAGGAGTGAACTGTGACTGAACTTGAGAAATACTGTAAGGGACTTGCCGATATCAACCGGCTTCGCATTCTGAATCTCCTGATGCGAGGCGAACTATGCGGATGTGATATTCAGTACGTCCTTGAGTCGACTCAACCCAACGTCTCACGTCATCTGCAGTATCTGAAGAATTCCGGTCTGGTGCTGGATCGTCGCGACGGATACCGGGTGTATTACCGGCTTGCGGAACCACGGACGGGCTTGCGCAAGTCCCTCTTCGAGTTCCTCCAGCTTGCGTTCAAGGGTGACGAACCATTTCGGAGCGACGCAAAAAGACTGAAGGAGGCAATCAGCCAGGGCGCGTGCACCCTCAGTGAGATGAGCAGCTCGACGGCTCTCGTTGCGGCTAAGTCTACCGACTTCGCCCGAACCTAATCACAGATCCAGAAGAAAAACGAGGAATCGCAATGGCGGCTGCCCCAAAGCGCTTGAATCTCTTCGAACGGTACCTGACCGTCTGGGTTGGGCTCTGCATGGTCGCGGGACTGCTATTAGGCGAGTTTGTCCCATCTCTGATCGGCCAACTCCGCACCATGGAATTTGGCAAAGGCAGCCAGGTCAATGTACCGATCGCCGTACTCATCTGGCTCATGATCATTCCCATGATGATGAAAGTCGACTTTGGCGCAATCCGGAATGTCGGTCAGAAGCCGCGGGGACTCTTCGTTACACTGTTTGTGAACTGGCTGGTGAAGCCGTTCTCCATGGCGCTCGTCGCTTGGTTATTCTTCCGCCACTTCTTCGCGCCCTGGATCAGTTCAGCCGATGCAGACCAGTACATCGCCGGATGCATCATCCTGGCCGCCGCGCCGTGCACCGCCATGGTCTTCGTGTGGAGCTACCTGACGGATGGCGATCCGGCGTACACGCTCGTGCAGGTTTCGGTGAACGACCTTATCATGCTCTTCCTGTTTGCTCCGATCGTACGCTTTCTCGTGCGGGGGGCCTCGTCCCTTGATGTTCCCTTCATCGTGCTTCTCTATTCAGTCATCACGTTCATCGTGATCCCGCTGACCGTGGGCGTTGCACTGAGGTTGTGGCTCACTCGTATGCGCGGCAGGCAATGGTTCAACGATGTCTTCTTGCCAAAATTCAGCCCGGTTACCATCCTGGCCCTGCTCGCCACTTTGGTGCTGATCTTCGGTTTCCAGTCTGAGAACATCCGTGGACGCTACTTCCACGTGCTGTTGATCGCAATCCCCATCTTGATTCAGGTGTATTTCAATTCCTCGCTTGCCTATGGCCTCATGCGCTGGCTCAAGGTTGAGCACTCCGTCGCTGCACCCGGAGCACTGATCGGGGCGAGCAATTTCTTCGAACTCGCCGTCGCGACTGCGATTGCCCTCTTCGGACCGGGCTCTGGTGCAGCGCTGGCCACCGTAGTTGGCGTTCTCGTCGAAGTGCCTGTGATGCTCTCAGTCTGCAAAGCCTGCAACAACACTCGACACTGGTTCCCCGCGGCTCAGCCGGCGATTACCCGCGAAACTGCCTCACAATAGGAGGCTTCCATGGAATGCTACCAATGTTTGCAAAATGGAATTAACCGGGATGCGGTTGGCCTCTGCCACCACTGTTCCGCTGCGCTCTGTTCCGAACACATCTTCGCGGTCGAGGAACCGCTCATCGTCAAACATCTGATGGTTCCGGCCACGGTATTTCCCAAGAAAGCGCGTCTCATGCTGTGCAGCACATGCAAAAGCGCACTTGAGCAGCTCCATGACGAACCTGCGATATCCATTGAGGTCTGTCGCTAGCTCTTCATGTAGATCGGATAACGTTCTGTTGGATTGCGCTACTCGATGGTAGGACTAACGAGCAAGAACGAGGATACTTAGATCGTCCGTAAGAGGCGAATGGCCGGTAAATTGCGCTACCTTCCCCGAGATCTCTTCAACAATCGCCTGCGGGAAAAGATGATCGTCGGCCTGCATGTCCGCGATCAGTCGGTCGAGCTCATACTCATTGCCCGCCACATCGCGGGATTCAGTGATTCCGTCTGAATAGACCAGGAGGGAGCCGCGGCGCTGAACGTGAAGCTCCACAACTTTGAAGTCGGTTTGGCAAAACAGTCCAAGAGGCACACTAGTGGCTTCCACGATCTCGACGTCTCTGCCATGCCGAAGCAAAACTGGCGTGTGTCCGGCATTCACCAATTGGACATTGCCGGTCTGGTCGGCTGTCCCCAAGACCAACGTAGCGAACTGCGCTGGTATGGAACTTTGGCAAAATGCAAACTGGTTTGCCTGACGATCCCTTCGAGTCCCATTCCGGCTGACACCAGGGCACGTAGGGTCGCGTGGAGGTGAGACATCAGCATGGACGCCGCGATTCCCTTTCCGGAGACGTCGCCCAGTGCGAAGTAGAAATCGCCTGATTCCAAGGGAATCAGATCGATATAATCTCTACCAACCGCAGCGGCCGGTTCATAGGAGAAGGCAAACATCCAACTGCCGAGGCAGCAGCTACGCTTGGGCAGCAGGCTGGTCTGTACCTGGCGCGCCAACTCCAGCTCAGCCGCCAGCTTGTTTTCAACTTCTATTGCGGTGCTCATAGAACCTCCTCAGGCACAGCAACCGGGACCACAGCAAGCTTTCGCAGCCGGCTTTAGTGCGTATACCTTCACGCTCGCGGCAGCCTGGTTCACATCGAACTCCGAAAGCAGAGTCGCCAGGTCCTTTTCGGTACTCACTGCTGTCGAAGTGCAGCACGATGGCGACGCAATCCACACCAGGTCCGTGGAATCTGTCTTGGGGGCAGAACAGCAGCTCGATTGATTCTCTACTTTCGAGTACGCATTCAGGTCTTTTCCGCTATCGACAACCTCGACATACTGGAAACCCGCCTTAAGCAATTCCGCGCGATAATCCTCGATCTTGATTGCGCCGGCAATGCATCCCGTGTATGCAACAAGACTGCTCGCGATTTCCTTCGGCAGCTCGCCTTTGAGCGCGATATCGCTGACCGCAACCCTTCCACCGGGCTTAAGAATGCGAAAAATCTCCCGGAGTACAGCCGATTTATCCGGAGCCAGATTGATGACGCAGTTGCTGATCACGCAATCCACTGAAGAATCGGGCAGCGGGATCTTGTCGATTGTGGAGTGATAGAACTCTACATTCGTGAAACCAGCAGACTCTGCATTTGCCCGTGCCCTCGCAATCATCTCCGGTGTCATATCGATGCCAATGGCGCGACCATTCTGGCCTACCTTCTGAGCAGCCAGAAACACGTCCAGCCCACCGCCCGATCCGAGATCGACGACCACTTCACCCGGCTTGAGATGCGCAGTTGCCGTTGGATTCCCGCAGGATAGACCCATGTTTGCCTCCGCCGGAATCGAAGTCAATTCCTCAGCTGTGTAGCCAAACGCCTCCGCTACTGCGCGAACTCCTGCGTAGTTGCTCGAAAGCTCACTTTCGGCGATTGCCCCATACCTCGCCTTCACTGAATCCAGCACCTGCTCTGACATCGCGCTCCTCCGCAGAATATATCTGCAATAGCGAATATATGCTTGACTGTCATATCTGTCAATGCGAATATGTAGAGGTGACGCAAAAACATCCATTTGACCTGCAGCGCTTCTTCCAGGCTCTGGGGGACAAGACCCGGCTCAGAATCCTGAACCTGATGGGAGATCAGGAGATTTGCGTCTGTTATTTCGTTGAGATCCTGGGCGGTCCTCAATCGAAGATTTCCCGCCATCTGGCTTATCTTCGGGGCTCCGGCATCGTCTCAGCTCGCCGAGATGGCAAGTGGATGCATTACCGGATTTCCATGCCACCTCACGCTGGAGCAGCACAAATCCTGAGGCAGACTCTCGCGGCGCTCAAAGACGAAAAAACTATGCAAGCCGACCTGGTGCGACTGGCGAAGGCGTGTTGCTCTCCGAAGCCGATTCCTGCTCTTGAAGGCGCACCGCTGCCAACGCTGGTCCAGATCACAACTTAGATCGTTTTCGATTCGGGCTCGATCCGTCCAAATTGCTCCCTTCAAGGATTCGATCACTGATAACAAAGCACCTTGCACGTGTGTTCGAATCCGAAAAGAAAGGTGGCAGGATGCGGTATGTTCCATTGCCGCCCGAGGCCGCCGGCGAACTAAAGCAGTATCCAGTTGTGATCTCTGATGATCACGTTTTCCCACCGCGCAAGGGGTCTACGGCAACCGACGAAGACTCGAAGAAAGTTTCGAGGATTTACTCCGGCGAGCGAGAATCTCGGACTTCCGGTTCCAGGACCTGCGTCACACTTTCGCTTCCTGATGCATGATGAATGGCGGCGATCTGTACGAGCTCGCCAAAATTCTCGGGCATTCCAATATCAAGGTGACCGAGCGGTACGCCAAGCACGGACGGAAGCATATCGCCAGAACCAGCAACACCGCGCGTGAGATTTGGAAATTGATGGATCAGGAAGAAACCGACAAAACGAACGCCGTTTGACGATGTTCGGATATTGTTCGGACGACGAAAACCTCAACTCTTTGGCTTCCGCTAAGTTATTGATTTGAATGGTGGCCAGGGACGGGATTGAACCGCCGACGCCGGCCTTTTCAGGGCCGCGCTCTACCACTGAGCTACCTGGCCTCAGTGCAGATATGGAGTTGCAATTTCCTGCGCGGGTTCCGGGAGTGCCGGATGAGGGTGGTTGGATCCTCGAACAGTCCTATGCAACAACCGGTCCAGTATAACAAGTTCCACCTAAGAGGGCCAAACCGGTTACAAGCGCTTTACCGCGCACATCTTGCGGAAAAGTCTGCCTTTGTTCCACACCGGACGTTCAGGGATTCCACCTCACGATTGTCAATCCTACCCGCGCTGGAGTTGCACTACACTGGAGAACAATCATGCGCACGATTTTCCCCTCCACAGCCCGGCTTCTGATTGCATGCAGTACACTCGCGGTGGTTATCGGGTGCAACCGCAGCCCCGAAGCAGTTCATTACCGCCCCACGCGCGACGAGGCGCGGGCGGGGCTCCTCTACGACGCCAATCTGCACCAGGGACCTGAGGCACTGCGCTTATTCCTGGCAGATTTCCCAAAAGGGGCTGACCTGCATGTGCATCTTTCCGGCGCTGTTTATGCTGAAACGTTTATTCGCGATGCGGCAGAAGACGGCCTGTGCGTTGATCCCGCGGCACTCAGCTTTGCACAGCCTCCGTGCAAAGGCAAGCTGATTTCGGCGAAAGACCTTTCAGGAGACATGAGCGCTGCGAATCAGGTGCTCTACGATAAGCTGATTGACTCCTTTTCCATGCGGAGCTATGTGCCTGTTTCAGAGTGGAGTGGGCACGATCAGTTCTTTGCAACATTCGCAAAGTTTGGCGGGCTGAACAAGAGCCATATCGGCGAGTGGGTGGATGAGGTGGCCAGCCGTGCCACCGCACAGAACCAGCAATATCTTGAGTTGATGGACACGCCGACCTTCAGCCATGCGGCGCAGATTGCCCATACGATTGGCTGGAGTGCGCAGCTTGCACAGGCCGATCCGCGGGCATTCGCGCAATTCAGGCAGCAACTTCTGGATCATGGTCTTCGCGATGAGATTGCTGCTGACCGCGACGACGTGCAACAGGCGGAAGCTAAGCGCAAGCAGTTGGAACATTGCCGAACGCCGCAGGCCACGGCTGCGTGCAATGTGGAGATTCGTTATATCTACCAGGTGCTGCGCGGATTCCCGCCCGAGCAAGTCTTCGCACAGACGCTGCTTGGATTCGAAACCGTGCAGGCAAGCATGAATGCGCACGACGATACGTGGGTAGGCATCAACTTTGTAATGCCTGAAGACGGCTTTATCTCCATGCGTGATTACACGCTGCAGATGAAGATGCTGGATTATCTGCATTCCATCTATCCACGTGTACACATCACACTCCACGCAGGCGAGCTGGCCGAAGGGCTGGTGCCGCCGGAGGGATTACGGTTTCACATCCGGCAAGCGGTAGAGCTGGGCCATGCCGAGCGCATAGGCCACGGCGTTGATGTGATGTACGAGGACAATGCACGCCAGCTGCTGCAGGAGCTGGCGCAGAAGCATGTCATGATCGAGATTAATCTCAGCTCGAACCAGGGAATTCTGGGCATTGCTGGCGACGAACATCCATTTCCCATCTATCGGTCAGCGCACGTGCCGGTGGCGCTTTCAACCGACGACGAGGGCGTGAGCCGCATCGATCTTACGCACGAGTATGTACGCGCTGCGATGGACTATGGACTCAGCTACCTTGACCTGAAGCAGATGGCGCGGACAGGAATGGAGCATAACTTCCTTCCCGGAGCCAGCCTGTGGGCCAGGCCAGACGACTTCCGGACCGCAGTCGATGCCTGCCGCGGGCAGACGCTTGGTGCGGAGAAGCCATCTCAGGATTGCCAGGCGTTCCTGAACGGAAGCGAAAAGGCCGCGGCGCAGTGGGAGCTGGAGCGAAGATTTGCGGCTTTTGAAGCAAAGTTTCAGGGGGCGGAATACAACAGGTTGTTGCATGGACAATGAGCGCATTCGCGAAATCTGTATGGCGATGCCGCACGTCACTGAGACTCTGAATTGGGGCCATCACCTCGTTTACTGGGTATGCGACCGCGATATTGGCGGCAAGATGTTCGCCATGACCGACCTCGATGGAAGCGGCGTAGGCGTGCTGAATTTTCATTGCGGCGCCGAGCGATTTCATGAGTTGCTTGAGCGGGAGGGAATTCGCCCAACACCCTATGCGGCTAAAAATTTCTGGGTGACGCTGGAGCGATGGAACGTTCTGCGGCCATGGGAAATCGAAGAAGAGCTCAGGCAGTCCTATGCGCTCATCTACGCAAAGCTGCCTGCACGGACGAAGAAAGTTCTGGTGATGCCTGAGAAAGAGCGCATGAAGGTCATCCGGGAGAGAAAGAAATTGCTGGCCGCAAAGGCTAAGACAAAGGGTGTGTGACTCGTGCTGCGGATGGAACCGAAATAGCCGTCCTTGCGTACCGTTCAGTGCAGGCAGTATGGCTTATGGCCGGTGGAGAGGACTGAAGCAATGATCAAATTTTTGTTGTGGTGCATCCTGCTGGTTCTGTGCTGGCCGCTGGCGTTGTTGGCGTTGATTCTATATCCCATTGTGTGGCTGGTGCTGCTGCCCTTCCGGATTGTGGGCATTGCCGTGGGCGGCGCGCTCGAGCTGGTAAGCGCGATCATCTTTCTGCCGGTGCGCATGCTGCGCGCCATCTGAGAATCTTACGGCTTGGATTCAATGGCCCGTTTTTGCAGGGAATGATGCCCCATCTTTGTGGCCGGAAGCACTCTTCCTTGACTCTGCAATCTTCAGCACCTCATAGATGATCACCGTCGCGTAGCTAACCGATATCCACACAAGCACGGCTTCAATCGGCAGCCCTGCCCATGCGCCAATGAACAACCCCAGCATCTCGCGTTGCTGATAGCCCCACCAGCCGTAGGGTACTGCCAGTGTCGCCTCCCAGAACAGGCTGATAAGCAGGATCATGAACAACGTGAGGCTGAAGGCCCGCCAGTTGATGAACGGGCGCGCGGTTTTGAAAAAGCCTGCGGATGGAATGGTGCTGCCGATGACAAGCACACTGAAGTAGCCAGGAAACCCCTCAGGAAATGGTGAAAGACGTTTTTTGTAAAGAATTGCAGCAACAATCAGCACTATGCCAAACAACAGCGACGAGAGATCGAAGCCAAATAGATTCCGGACTAGCTTTGCTTCGCCTGAATAATCAGGTCGGCTGTATGCCGCCATCCAGTACTCGTCGAGCCAGACATAGATAAGCAGCACCGCAAGAAATCCGGTGAAGTAGAAGATGTACTCTTCGATCGGGATCGGCCCGCCAAGCGCCGGAGCGCCAATCCCTAGCGTGGCGCCCGCATTTGCGTAGGTAAAAAATCGGTGTGCAAAAAAGAAGTCGAGACCGAAGCCAATGGGCACCAGAAAGAGCAGTGTCTTGCCGAATGCGCGCTTGGCAATATGCACCTGTTCGCTGGGCAGGAACCATCCGCCAATAACGGCGATAGGCAGTACGAAGAGAAGTAGGCTCCAGCTATAGCCATGCGGCGTTGGGTCCGCGCTCCCGATGGAGATGGCTGCCGGTACGCGCACCGTATGCAACGTAATGCCTGCCGGAACGGCGATCATGCCCAGCATGGCCGCAACGAGCCATGCACTTTGTCGAGGGTTCGGATAGTTTCCGCGCATAATTGTTCGTGCCTCTGCGGAAAGGATTGAATTGTGCACGATTCTACTCCCATCCCCCTGACATTCTCGACACTCACCCCAACGATGCTTTAGCGTTTGCCTGTGGGCTTTCACGGCTTCACAATAGTTAAGCCATAAGACTCGTGCGGAATCTGTATGATTCGAGAGCAGAAATTCTGCCCGTTGCCGTGACTGGCAACGTCTAAAGTTCTGTTGGAGTTTCTCAAGGGGGAAGGATTCATGTGGAAGGTATGGCCGATTGCGCTTGCGGTCTTCGTGTTGACGGTGCCGGTGCACACGCAGACGGGCGACGACGCGGCCACAAAGAACGCGAAGCAGGCCCGAGCGGCGCTGGATGCCATGGTCCAGGCTCTTGGCGGCCAGGCATGGCTCGATATGAAAAACAAGGAAATGGAAGGCCATATAGCTGCGTTTTTTCAGGGCCGGCCTGACCTGGGCACCACCGAAACCTACGAGTATCACCAGTGGCCCGACCACGACCGCATCGACGTAACCAAACATCGTGATGTGGTGGAGTTCTTCATTGGGCGTCAAGGCTGGGAGGTTACTTACCGCGGCAAGAAGGCCATGGAGCAAGACTCGCTGGACGACTACCTGCGCCGACGCGACCACTCCATCGAGACAGCGGTCAAAGTGTGGATGAAGGACCCGAACACGATCCTGATTTTCGAGGGTCAGCATCTGGCCGAGCGCCATCTGGCCGATCAGGTCACCCTGATTTCGTCGCAAAACGAGTCCATCACCATCTTGATGGACGCTCAGACCCACCTGCCCTTGCGGCGTTCCTTTCAGTGGCGAGACCCCGTCTATCACGACAAAAATACTGATGCTGAGGAGTACGACGACTACCACAACGTCGATGGCTTCCCGACGCCGTTCACCATCAGCCGCTACAAGAACGACGACCCGATACGCCAGTATTACGTGACCAAGGTGTCTTACAACCAGCAGCTGCCAGCGGACATCTGGGATGTGGATGCCACGACACGCAGGATTAAGAAATAAAAGATTGAGAACAAATAGCGTAGTGCGTGATGCACACGTGTAAATTCCCGTTTAGTTGTAGATGCGCCATAACCGAAGATGCATTGTGTCCGCTCTCATAAATAACTAAAAGAAAGAGTAAGCAGTGCGTCCGGCTACGGCCGACCGCAACCCTATAGCACCGCCTTGGAGCGGTTGGTTTCTTCCCCGGTCTTTTTTGCTCCAAGAATAGAGTTTTCCGCCAGCTATCGTAGATCAGGGCATCTCTGGCCTGCACAATGTGCAGTTCCGCTCGGATGTTCCCGGCGAAGCATTGCGAGCGGTCTCGCCTGGCAGACTGGATTTTGCGCTTTGGGGAACGTCTCAGACCACAACCTGTCCGATGACAATCTGGATGACCTGCTCCATCGGCAGATGCAGGCCTATGAGCAGCGCTACGATGTCCAGACCGGGCTATTGAACTGCCATCCGTTAGAGGAGTCTCTGGAAGGCATGCTGCGCGACCGCGATGCCAGCCGCGAAGTTGCGCTCATCTGGATCGATGTACTGAACCTGCGCCGCGAGTTCGCGCTGTGGGGAGCGCAGGGCGTTGAGGCTCTGGTGGCGCAGGTGGCGCAAACCCTGCGCTCCACGGTTAGTGGCAGCACGCTGCTTGGGCGGTTCAGCACCCGTTGCTTCCTGGTTGCGCTCGAAGCAGGCAAGTTCAACAAAGCCGACCGCCGCCGCGTTCAGTCCATTGCAGACGCGCTGGCGCCCTTGCGTACACCTGGCTCACGCAACAAGGTCGAGACCGCCGCCGGAGTAGCCTTCTGGCCTGCGGACGCCTCATCGGCTGAAGAACTCACCCGCTTCGCCAGTCTGGCCGCCAGCCGGGCAGCCTATCTGCACAGTCCGCTCGTACAGGGTTTCCGCTCAGGAATGAACCATCAGATGCTGCGCGACCACCACCTGGAAGTAGAGATGCGCAGGTGCTTTGAATCTGGCACGGAGAAAGAGCAATTTGGCCTCGTCTACCAACCCAAGATCGAGGTAGCAACCGGCAAAATTCTGGGTGCCGAGGCGCTCATACGCTGGAATCATCCTAAGCTTGGTTCTGTACCGCCGAGTGAATTCATACCGGTAGCCGAGCGGTCAGAACTGATTCAGCGCATAGTGGAGTTCGCGCTGGGCACGGCACTTTGCGACGTGCAGCTGTGGCAAAAGCTTGGTATCGCGCTGCCGCTGATCTCGGTGAATATGTCGTGGGCTAACCTGCGCCGCGAGGACTTCGTCTCCGCGGTACGGACACGCCTGATGCAGATTCCGATATCACCCGCGCGGCTTGAGCTTGAGGTAACGGAGTCTGTACTTATGGACGACGAGGAGCTTTTCGCCACGCGCGTCCGGCAGTTGCAGGCAATCGGCGTGCGCATCGCCATCGACGACTTCGGCACGCGCTACACCGGCTTCAACGCGCTCAGGCGCATTCCTCTGGACGCGATGAAGATTGACCGCTGCTTCATCCAGGGCATCGACCGTTCGCACGATGCCCGCGCTCTGTGCGAGACGATTGTGGCTATGGCGCGGCAGTTAAAGCTGCGCACTGTGGCCGAGGGAGTAGAACTGCAAAGCGAATTTGAAGTTCTCAAGGAAATCGGCTGCGATGCTGCGCAGGGATACCTCTTCCAACGGCCAATTCCCGCGGCAGAGCTCGCCGGATTTGTTCTCCGCTGGCCTAAACCCACAGAGAAGCCCGGATGCGAAATCGCCGATGAGCAGGTTGCGGCGGTTGTGCGGCGCTGACTGCCGCAGCAGCGGCCCTTATTTATAATCCAGTGGGAGCGCGACGCGGCCATGCCGCGCGCCTTTCTGGAGCCAGAGCATGACCTTCGCCATCCAGGAGATCCTGGACTTTCTGCCGCATCGTTATCCGTTTTTGCTGATCGACCGCGTAACTGAGTTCGAGCCCACCAAACGTCTGGTGGCGATCAAGAACGTCACCATCAATGAGCCATTCTTTCAGGGACACTTCCCAGGGCATCCCATCATGCCGGGTGTGCTCGTGGTAGAAGCAATGGCTCAGGCCGGCGCCATCATCATGCTGGCCGAGATTACCGACCGCGATAAGAAGTTGATTGTGTTCACGGGCATCGAGCGAGCCAAGTTCCGGCAGTCGGTGACTCCGGGAGACCAGTTGCGCATCGAGGTCGAAGTACTGGCATTCCGGTCGCGCGCGGGAAGGATTGAAGGCAAGGCGTATGTAGACGGCAAGCTGGCCTGCGAAGCGACGCTGACCTGCATGGTTGTACCGCGTGCGCGCGAAAAACATACACCGCCTGCCCCGGAGGCCGCCGAGTGAGCATCCATCCGAGCGCGGTCATCGCTCCCGGAGCCGTGGTTCCGGAGTCGTGCTCGGTGGGACCATTTTGCACCATCGGTCCTGAGGTGGTGCTGGGCGAGGACTGCAAACTGATCTCGCACGTGGTGCTCGATGGCCGTACACGCATCGGCGTGCGCAATATCTTTTATCCCTTCAGTTCGATCGGTGTTGCCCCGCAGGACCTCAAGTACAAGGGTGAGCCGACCGAGACCATTCTCGGAGACGACAATACGATTCGTGAAAGCGTGACCATCAGCCGCGGCACCGTAGGCGGGGGTGGCGTTACGCGCGTGGGCTCGAACTGCCTGCTCATGACCTGCGTGCATATTGGCCACGACAGCCAGGTAGGTAGCCACTGCATCCTGGCCAACGCGGCCACGCTGGCGGGCCATGTCATCGTTGAAGATCACGTCACACTGGGCGCCTTCTGCCCGGTCCACCAGTACTGCACTGTCGGCGCTTACTCCTTCATCGGCGGCGGAACCATCGTCACGCAGGATGTCCTGCCGTTCTCTCTCAGCTCAACAAAACGGGAAAACAAGGCCTTCGGCATTAACAAAATCGGCCTGCAACGCCGCGGATTCTCTCCCGAGCGCCTCGACCGGCTGCAAAAAGCATTTCGGCTCTTGCTGGCCAGCAAGATGAACACCGCACAGGCGCTCGAAAAGATGCGCGTACTCGAAGGTGAAGACATCGCCACGCTGGTTGCCTTCATCGAACGCAGCCAGCGCGGGGTGATCAAGTAGCTATGAAGCTCGGCCTCATCGCCGGCAACGGGCGCTTCCCTTTTCTGCTGCTCGATGCGGCGCGTGCACAAGGGCTGCCCGTCGTCGTCGCCGCTATCAAAGAAGAAACCGACCCGGAAATTGATCGCCGCGCTGAGGCAGACAGTGGCATCGCTGTCTACTGGCTCTCTCTCGGCGAACTATCCAAACTCATCGAAACCTTCCACAAAGAAGGCGTGAGCAAAGCGGTGATGGCCGGGCAGGTGAAGCACAAGCAGATATTCAGCAGCATCCGGCCCGACTGGCGCCTGGCCAAGTTGCTCCTCAACCTGCGCACCCGCAACACCGACATGTTGCTTGGAGCCGTGGCCAAGGTTCTTGGTGATGAGGGCATCGAACTTATCAGCTCGACATCTTTCCTCGAGCCGCTGCTGGCCGCTGAAGGCGTGCTCACGCAGCGTGCACCTGACGAAGACGAGCGTAAGAACATCGAATATGGCCTGCAAGTGGCACGGACTGTGGCAGGGTTTGATATTGGCCAGACGGTGGTCGTGGCAGCGCAGGCCTGCGTTGCAGTTGAGGCCATGGAGGGCACCGACGCTACGATTGAACGGGCCGGCCGGATTATGCAGTCGCTCGAAGGCGGCGCATCCACCCTCGAACGGCGGCTCACTGTGGTGAAGGTCGCCAAGCCCAACCAGGATATGCGTTTCGATGTGCCGGTGATCGGTGTCCCTACGATCGAAACGATGATGCGCGCCGGAGCAAGCTGCCTATCTGTCGAAGCCGGTCGTACGCTGCTCTTCGACCGCGAAGCCCTGCTCGAACGGGCCGTACGGGCGGGCATTGCCATAGTGGCGGCTCCGCGCTGATACTGTTTGCACGCGGTGGGCTCTTCTCCACATCCGCCCTTTGTCTTCCCAGTCTTTCTAAATCGCCGGTTTTTGAGGAGGTTTTCCGTGAAAAAGCCGTTTCTCTTCGCAATGGCTGCGGTCCTGATGGCTGCGGCTTCCCTCGTCCTTGCAAGAGCTGAGGACACTACGATGCCTGCTGTTGGTCAGGCTGCCCCAACCTTCTCTCTTCCCTCGCAGGATGGCACACCCATCTCGCTCGACCAGTACAAAGGCAAGTGGGTGGTGCTTTACTTCTACCCCAAAGACATGACCACCGGCTGCACCATTGAGGCGCACAAGTTCCAGGACGCACAGGGCGATTTTGCGGCAAAGAATGCCGTCATCCTGGGTGTGAGTGTGGACTCGACTGACAGCCACAAGCAGTTCTGTGCCAAGGATGGGCTCACCTTCCATCTGCTGTCCGATACCAGCCACTCGGTGGTCAGCGCATATGGTTCGCTGGGCAACTTCAACGGCAACACCATCGCCATGCGGAACACCTTCCTCATTGATCCTGAGGGCAAAATCGCGCACGTGTGGGTCAAAGTAAACCCCGCCACAGCTGCCTCGGACGTCCTGGCCGTTATCCCAGGGCCGCCGAGCGCTCCGACCGGAGTTTCGGCGCAGTAGCATTGCAGGTCAGGATAGAGTATGCCCACAGAGCTTGCGCGGTGGTTTCGCGCCGAAGTGGAAAGAGTGCGTGACGCACTGTACGATGTTCCGCTGGAGCTTGCTGACATACCGTGGCGGCTAGGCGGCTGGACGCGCAAGCAGATTGTGGGGCACATGATGGACTCGGCGGCCAACAACCGCCAGCGGTTTGTACGAGCCTCCACTGAGGGCAGGTACGCCGGCCCCAAGTACGCACAGGATGCATGGGTGGCGGCGCACGGCTATGCAAGCCAGAACTGGGAGACGCTGCTGGCCTGGTGGAACACGCAGCATGAGATTCTGGTCGCCGTCGTGGATCACATCCGCCCTGACCGTCTGGACGCAAGCTGCGTGGTTGGCAATGACGCACCGGTCACGCTTCGTTTCCTCGTCGAAGACTATATCGCGCACCAGAATTGGCATCTGAATCAGATCCTGACTGGAGCCACTACGCGGTGAATTTCAGACGCAAAAAAGCCCGCCGAAGCGGGCTTTTTTGCTTGCCTTGATGTTGCCGGTTGGGGGAGTTACTTCTTCTTGGCGGCTTTCTTGGCGCCCTTCTTCGCGGGTGCCTTCTTCGCTGCCTTCTTCACAGCTTTCTTTGCCGCCTTCTTTGCAGGAGCCTTCTTCGCTGCCTTCTTGGCGGGCGCTGCCTTCTTTGCTGCTTTTTTAACTGCCAACGGTTTACCTCTTTTGCTTGTTTTTTTGGCGCTCTTTTTCGCCGCGGCCTTTTTCGCCTTGGCCTTTCCGCCTGCCGCGCCAGCACTCTTCTTAGCGGCGGATTTCTTAGCGGCCTTCTTGGCCGGAGCTTTTTTCGCGGCTGCTTTCTTCGCAGGCGCCTTCTTTGCTGCCTTTTTGGCAACCTTCTTAGCAGCCGGTGGCGGTGCAGAAGCTTCGACTACGATCACAGCTTCTTCAACCACCACTTCATCATCATCCGATGAAGTATGTATACCGGCGGTCTCAACCTCGTCTTCCTCTTCGTCCATCAAACCGCCAACCATATCGGGTTCCAGTTCGCCCGGCTCTCCCTCGGGGTCGCCGGCACTCATAGCGTACATCTTGACTACGTCATCCATCCGATCGCCTCCAGCGGCTCGCCGCTGCCCTGGTTTCTAGCTTCATCGCATAGCGGTTACATGCAGTTCCGCATGCGGAAGTTATTGTAGCTATAGCTTGCACACAAAGGCCAGCAAAACACAAGCATGGAATGCGATCGGATACGATTTATTTTTGCTGAGCAGCGTTAGCCATCTCTGCGCTCTTGTGTGGTGCACGACTCTTGCCTTTTGCGGCAGTTTTCGTGCCCTTCGTGTGCGCCTTCTTCGAAGCGGACTCCGCCTTTTTACCTTCCGATGTCATGCGGGCACGCTCTGGTTGGCTGACGGAGGATGAATGATGCCGCCGGCTGCGGGAGGAGTGTTGCACTGGCGCGGGCTCGGCAATATGCAGCCGCTTGCCTGGCTCAACCCGGGTGCCGGTCAGATGATTCCAGTTGCGCAGCTCCGTCAGCGAAACCCCGAAGCGGTCTGCAATGGTAATCAAGGTGTCTCCGCGGCGAACGGTATAGAGCACGCGATGCAGCGAAGGTGCAGCTTCGGGCGCTACAGGAACCACAAGCGCCGTCTGCCCCTGCAGACTATCTGAAACGGTGAGCTGGTTGGTCTCTGCCAGAGCCGAAGGCTGCACATGATATTCGTGGGCCACTGAGGCCAGTGTGTCGTCTGCTGTCACCAGGTGGTAGCGCCAGGAATTACGCTTCGCTTCGGGGATTGACGCAACACGATCTTCGAACAGTGCGGCAGTTCCGGCGGGCAGATGCAGGTCATACGGTGCGTCGGGCGGCGTGTCCATCCGCAGCAGGCTGGGATTGAGCGCCTCGATCTCATCCACCGGCGCTCCTACCACATCGGACACCAGACGCAGATCAATCGAGTAGTTGACTGTCACATTGTCAGTGAGCACCGGAGGGTCGAGCGTGATGTCATCAAACCCATATTGCGTGGGGTTGTTGGCGATGATAATGGCGGCCAGGATCTCGGGCACATAGTTGGCAGTTTCGCCCGGCAGGTTGTGGCGCTTGTAAAGCTCCCAGAAATCCGCGTAGCCGGTCTTCTCAACGGCACGCTGTACGTTGCCTGCCCCCCAGTCGTATGCAGCCATAGCCAGGTACCAGTCGCCGAGCTGGTTGTAGAGGAACTTCATGTAGCGCGCGTAGGCACGTGTCGACTTCTCGGGATCGAAGCGCTCGTCAACATAGCTGTTGCGAGTCAAGCCGTACTCGCCTGTTGGCATGAACTGCCAGATGCCACCGGCATGTGAGCCGCGATTGATCGCGCGGGGCTGGA
Source organism: Occallatibacter sp. (assembly GCA_035546015.1). Taxonomy (GTDB): domain Bacteria; phylum Acidobacteriota; class Terriglobia; order Terriglobales; family Acidobacteriaceae; genus Telmatobacter. The sequence continues at coordinate 3,038 of DASZXD010000006.1, read as the reverse complement.
AGCCTGACTCGGCCACCGCCAGATAGATCAGGTCCTGAGGCACTCCTTCTTCGGCCATTACCCTCTGAATCATGGCGCGGTATCGGCCTGAACGCTGGAAAGAGTGAAGCAGCGTGTTGTGCCCCTTCTGCGTATTTGCGAAGAAGTTGATGAAAGCGGCCACATAGTCGTTCATCACCAGCGGCAGGTCAGACTTGGTAGTAGCCAGGTCCGCGGTGGCCTTAGCTACAAGGTTCGGGTCCACAGCGAAAGTTACGTCGCTGGCCACATCGGCCGGCGTGGGCTCAACCTGCGGCGCAAAACCGTTGCCCTGCTTCAGTGCCTCCATCTCGAGGCCGTTTACCTGATCCACAATGCGGTCAAACTCGTCTGACAGCTGCTGGTTGCTGCGGATATCGATGCCACTTGAGAGCATCAGGTCCACAGCATGATCAAAGTCAGTCTTTGCCTCGGGCAGCTTGCCGCGTCGATAGTCTGCGTCGCCGCGCGCATAAGCAGCCTCAACCTGCTGGATGAGTTGCTTAACGCGTAGCTGCTCTGCCGAAGAAGCTTTGGATGTCTCGGGTTTAGCCGGTTGCATCGCAACAGGCGCGGGTAGCGCCGGTGCAGTAGCCTGCGGCGCTGCGCTTGCCGACGCGCTTTTCGATTGAGAGGGACCACAGCCAGCAGGCAGGAGAGCCAGTAAAATGCAGCCAAAAGGCAAAAAGCGATTCCAACTCATACTCATGTAGAGACGCAACCAACCTGCAGGGCGTGAGGCCGCGAGAGACCCTTAGCCGATGATAAGCTATGCCATGGAGGGTCGCCGCGGCGGCCTGACTGGAAAGGCTCTAAGTCTTTATTTTTCAAACCTGATGGACGCACGCTTCCTACGCAATTTCGCAATCATTGCCCACATCGACCACGGCAAGTCGACGCTGAGCGACCGCCTTCTGGAACTGACCGGTGCGCTCAGCGACCGGGAGATGCAGGCCCAGGTGCTGGACGCAATGGACCTGGAGCGGGAGCGCGGCATCACCATCAAGGCCCACGCCGTCCGCATGATGTACAAGGCTAAGGACGGTAATACTTACCAGCTCAACCTGATCGACACGCCGGGGCACGTCGACTTCAGCTATGAGGTATCGCGTTCGCTCGCCTCGTGCGAGGGCGCGCTACTGGTGGTAGACGCGAGCCAGGGCGTCGAAGCCCAGACCCTTGCCAACGCCTACCTGGCCATCAATCACGGTCTCGAGATCATTCCAGTCATCAACAAGATCGACCTTCCCTCAGCCGATATTACGCGCACGCAGGAAGCCATTGAGCAAGCGGTCGGTCTGGATGCGACCGATGCGATCCCAGTAAGCGCCAAGACCGGACAGGGCGTGTCAGATGTGCTCGAAGCCATCGTGCACCGGCTCCCACCGCCAATCGGCGATCCGAACGCTCCACTGCAGGCGCTCATCTTCGACTCCTGGTTCGACGCTTATCGCGGGGTCATCGTGCTGGCCCGCGTGATGCAGGGAACCATGCGCAAGGGCCAGCGTATCCGGCTCATGTCCAACAGCAAGGCGTACGAGATTGAGTCCATGGGCGTCTTGTGTCCCAAACCGGTCGAGATCGCCGAGCTGAGTGCCGGCGAAGTGGGCTTCTTTGCCGCAACCATCAAGAATGTCGGCGACACGCGCATCGGCGACACAGTAACCGATGACGCGCGGCCCGCAGCCACAGCCCTGCCCGGCTTTGAAGACATCAAGCCGATGGTCTTCTCAGGCCTTTACACAGTCGACTCGCACGAGCACACGCTGTTGCGCGATGCACTGGAGAAGCTGCGGCTCAACGACTCGTCCTTCTTCTTCGAGCCCGAGAGCTCTGTGGCACTCGGTTTCGGCTTCCGTTGCGGCTTCCTTGGCCTGCTCCACATGGAGATCATCCAGGAGCGGCTGGAGCGCGAGTACGAACTGGATCTGATTACCACCGCGCCGGGCGTCCGCTATCACATCACGCTCACTGACGGCTCGGTGATCGAGGTCGACAACCCATCGCGCTGGCCCGAGGTGACGAATATCGAAAGCATCCGCGAGCCGGTAATCGCTGCCAAGATTCTCACCAATGAGGAGTACGTTGGTGGAATCCTGAAGCTGGTGGAAGAGAAGCGCGGCAAGCAGATCAATTTCGAATATGTGACGCCTACGCGCGTGATGCTGACCTACGAGCTGCCGCTCAACGAGATTGTGCTCGATTTCTACGACCGGCTCAAATCCATCTCCAGGGGCTATGCGTCCCTCGACTATCAGCTCGCCGGCGAGTGGGAGTCGCCGATGGTAAAGCTCGACATTCTGGTGTCGGGCGAGCCGGTCGATGCACTCTCGATCATCGTCCACCGCGACCATGCCTACGAGCGTGGCCGTGCGCTGGTGTCAAAGATGCGCGAGCTGATCCCGAGGCAGCAGTTCGAGGTCGCGATCCAGGCAGCGATCGGCGCCAAGATCGTGGCCCGCGAAACTGTAAGCGCACTGCGCAAGAACGTGCTGGCCAAGTGCTACGGCGGCGACATTACACGTAAGCGCAAGCTGCTGGAAAAGCAGAAAGAAGGCAAGAAGCGAATGAAGCGCATCGGCAAGGTCGACATCCCGCAGGAGGCCTTTCTCGCCGTGCTGCGCGTCGGTGAAGACCAGCAGAAATAACCGCAGTCCATTTACTGAGTTGGTGCTTTTGTTAACGGATTTTTATGCGCGATTGTGGAAAGCTGGCTGAACGGCTCGGATCACGTGCTCAAGGGACCAGATCACAAAATGCCTGATGGTCAGAAGCGCATTTGCCTGATAAATATAGGTTTATATCGCTTAACAGAAAGCCTCTTCCGTTGACAAGAGCGGAAAATCGCTCACAATTGGTGCGTTTCCGGAAGTAATCCACAAAATTTTCCACAGGAAGCGTGCAAAAAAGAATGCTCAGGGTTGTTTTTTTCAGGCAACCATAGGAGGCGATTCTGGAAGTGCTTGAAACCAAAGGCCCGGGAGGCTTTTAAACAAATCTCCCGGGCTTAGAGATTAGTG
>DASZXD010000005.1:0-8229 GCA_035546015.1 Occallatibacter sp. | reverse complement strand
AGTGCATTGGCGATAAATCGCTCGTTGAGTTCGGTGGAATTCCGGTCCGCAAGTGCGAGGGACCGTGAACAACAAATTCGTGAGACCGGGGCCCACCTGCGGTGAGCGCACCGGCTCGATCTGCCGCCGCGTCGGATGGCTTAACCAAGTTCGACCGATGGATAGGCTTCGACGTACTCCTGGCCGCACGCGCCCTGGTAAGCTACCGTGCGAGCGGAGAAATTCACTTCATAGCTCACGACGCCTGCCCGCCAGCTAGCCGCGAGGAACTCTGGAAAGGTGCTCTCCCCAGCCTGATCAATTCTGAGGGCCCGGATCAACGCTTCCCGGTCAAACACTGGTACATCCACGGTGCCCGATAGGAGCGGGGTACCCTGTATCAAGACCGGTCCCTGCTCGGTCAGGAACAAGCTTTGGCACGCGGGAAGAGACCAAACGTTGCGACGGACTCCGGCTTGTCGGAGACTCTCAGCGAGGTACGGAAATCCGCCTACCTTCGGCCGGATGGCTGCGACTCTCTCCATGGCGTTGTTCAGATTATCGATTGCGGTGCTCATAAATGTTCTCCTGTTGTCACGGGGTGAGTGAATCGGGTGTGTGCTCATTCGATCGGAACATCGTGCATCTGGTGATGTGCTGCAAGTTTGCCGAGCAGGTGACGCAGAGAAGCCCTCTCTTCCAAATCGAGACAGGAAAAGAACTTCTGATCGTTGCGATCGGCGATACTCGCGAGTTCGGGGACAACACGTCGTCCGGCGTTCGTCAACGAGAGCAGTTGCCCCCGGTTGTCTTCTGGGTTGAGCTTGCTTTTGATCCAGCCTTTGGTCTGAAGTTTGTCAATGATCTTGGAAATTGCGCCACGGGTCATGGTTAGGACTTTGGCCATCTCCGCCGGTGAGGCCTGAGTTCGGTCCCAGAGATGACGAAGTAGAACCCACTCGGCTACGGATGTTTGCTTAGCCTGAAGAGACCGGGCAAATCCTCCGGATACCGAGTTCGAAACTCTACGAAGGTGATACCCGAGATGGGCTTCAAGGTCAGACAGACTGGCGGAATCCGCTATAGTTTCCATAGAAACTATTATGGTATCCCAGGAAACTATTGTCAAGACGTTTCTGGGCTGATGACTCCAGGCCAACGCACTCATCGAGTCAGAGGCCAGTCCCGCAGCCGTTTGAATTGATACTCGGCGACGATGCATCACTCCAGAGTGTCCGGCTTGAACTGACGGCTACACCGCTGAATTTCTGCGGCACAACGAACCAGGCGCGAGAATCTGAGCAAGCCGGTAGCTGTGAAGGACGGCATTGCATCTTTCTACCCACCAAGCCAGAAAAAGCCAATGGGGTCGTAGCTTCGCCATGCCTTCTCAACGATGGACTGACGTTCTTCCTTCAGCGCCAGGAGGGAATAGTGCACTATAACGTGGTGAGCACCACATCTTCCCCTTGACGGAGCATTGATGATGATTCTTCGCTTTGCCACCGGAGTTGTTTTGGCTTCCTGGGTTTCCGTTCTCTTTGCCCAGTCGGCAAGTCCTGCCGAGAAGCCGGTAGCAATGGCTTTGAGCGGGCCGCTGGTGGCAGATGTCCATAAAGCGCCATTTCGCCCGAAGATCGTTTACACGACGAACATCAGCCGCGAGCGCTTCGACATGCGCAACGCGACGATCCTGGACATGATTCAGTTTGCCTACAACCTGGGCGATCAGGATGACGACCGGGAAGTTGCGACGATTGTGGGCGGACCGACGTGGATCGACTTTGACCGCTTCGACGTGAGCGCGGTGATTGCTTCGCTGAAGGCTGGTCCGGCTAGCCCAGGGGACAATTCCGATGAGTTGCCCCGAGCGGCCATCAAGCGGGTGCTGGCGGAACGCTTTGGGCTGAAGATGCACACCGAAAACCGGCCACTACCCGGTTATCTGATTACTGCGGCGAAGGGGAGCCACAAGCTGGCGGAAGCGAAAGACCCGACCGCTGACGCCGTGTGCCATGGAGACAGGGACAAAGCCGACCCGATGCAGTACACGCTGACGTGTACCTCAATGACGATGGCGCAGTTCGTGCCCACGCTGGCCGAGGATTTTCCGCAGCCGATCATGGATCGCACCGGCCTGACCAAGGCGTACGACTTCGCAGTGAGCGTGGAGTTGGGGCCTCAGGTACATACGCGAGACGACCTGGCGCGCATCTACACGGAGGCCTTCGCAAAACAGCTTGGGCTTGTGATAACGCGCGAGGACGTGCCACAGCCCGCCTACGTCGTGGACTCAGTGGACCGCACGCCGACGGCGAATGTTCCGGATATTGCGAAGCTGATTCCTGCGCTGCCGGACCTGGAATTTGAAGTCGCCAGCATCCGGCTCGCATCCGACGATGAACCGCGCGACCAGATCCGGGCGGGCGGCTCGCAAATCGCGTTTACAGGCTTTAACCTGCAGGGCCTGATTACCCGGGCGTGGCAGTTGCCGACGGGAATGATGCTGGGCGATGCGCTGGCGAAGCTGCCGCCGACGCGGTTCACGATCCTGGTCAAGCTGCCGCCGGGCATTGATGGGCGCGATTTCTACCGCGATCAGGACCAGGTCGACGGCATGTTGCAGAAGCTGCTGATCGACCGCTTCGGGGTCAAATACCACTGGGGCGAGTGGACGCAGCCGGATGCCTACGTGCTGCTCGCGAGCTCTCCAAAGATGAAGAAGGCCGATCCGAATGCCCGCACCTTCTGCAAGTTCGGGCCACCCGAAGGCGAAAAGACCTACCGCACGGCGAACTCACCGTTCAATCGTGAGTTTCACTGCCAGAATGTGACGATGGCACAGTTTGCCGATCTTGCGGAGGCCCTTGTAGGGTCCGAGGTCAAGAACCGTGTTCCCGACAAGACAGGTCTAGCCGGTTCTTACGACTTCTGGGTTTACTTCACAGGCGGCCAGATGCTCCGGGCCCAGGCAGCTGCCGCTGCCGACGAGGCCAAGCGGAACGGAGACGCCACTTCTGCGCCGATCGGTGGCCTGCCGGTGCAGGATGCTTTTCGGAAGGAACTCGGTCTGCGTCTGGAGAAACAGCCGTTGACGCTACCGGCGCTCATCCTCGACCAATTTGAAAAGATACCGACGGACAATTGAGCCGCAACAGGATGCCCGACTCTCACCGGCCGAGACGGTATTCAAGAACATGCCCGCACAGAACTTTCAATTGCTGCCAGCAGACCTATACACTCACAGAGGCGGATGAAAAGTACACGGCGGCAGTTCGCTCTGCAATCTCTTGCTCTGCTTGCGGCCACGCAAACGGCGGCGGCACGGCGACGCACATACAAAGTCCTCATCGTCGATGGGATCAATAATCACGACTGGCGGACGGCGACGCGTGGCATCAAGGCCATTCTGCTGGCTACCGGTAAATTTTCTGTCGATGTATCAACCACGCCGCCTGCCGGCGCTCCGCAGCCAGAATGGGATGCGTGGAGACCGGAGTTCTCCCGCTACGATGCCGTCATCAACAACTTCAACGGCGGCGAAAAAGAGAACGGAGTTCTATGGCCGCTTCGCGTACGCGAGGCGATGGAACGCTATGTCACGCGCGGCGGCGGCCTGGTGGTTTATCACGCGGCCAATAATGCATTTCTGTTATGGCCGGCCTACAACGAGATGATTGGCCTCGGCTGGAGGCCCGCATCTTTCGGAAAGGGCATTGCCATCTCCGACGACGATAAGGTCATTGTCATTCCCAAGGGTCAGGGTCTCGGTCCCAATCATCCGCCGCGCTTCGATTTCCAGATTCACGTGCGGCCGCTTGAAGCCGACGATACCGGCAGCGCCATCACGGCCGGCATGCCGCGCGTCTGGATGCATCCTTCAGAGCAGTTGACTCACGGCCAGCACGGCCCGGCTGAAGGCCTGACCATTCTCACGTGGGCGCACTCGCCTATGTCACATCAGAACGAGCCCATGGACTGGGTTCGCAACTACGGCAAGGGCCGGGTTTACACCACCATGCTGGGCCACACCTGGGCCAATGAACCCAGTCCCAACCTCGATTGCATCGGCTTTCAGACCCTGCTCGCGCGCGGAGTGGAATGGGCGGCATCGGGCCGCGTCACCATTCCCATTCCGCCGGATTTTCCCGGCCCGGACAAAGTTTCGCTTCGCCCACTGAACCTGTACTCCTGAGCGCGGCTCAGATCACGCCGCGGGGCGCGGTTGCGGCCAGTTCCTCAAGCCGCGCCACTTTCAATCTGAGCTGCTCATTCTTTTCGAGCAGCTCGCCGACCAGCTTCAACAGGCTCTCCTGCCTTGCCTCCAGCAAAGCCATCTCCTCCGGAGCCCGGCCAGCGTGCTTCAATAATGGCTCCATTGCCAGCGCCTCCCGCTTAAACTTCGTCGATCATCCGCGCTGCCGCGTCGATCGCCTCGGCAATCTTGCTTACCTGTTCCTGGTTCAGGTCACCGCGGCTCAGACGCATCTTGAGCGCGAATTTCAGGTTCATGATCGCCCGCGCGATCTGCGGTGAACGCCCGCGACCGAAGGCACGGCCCGCCTCTTCGATGCGGCTGAAGATGGCCTTCAGGTGAACCTTGTTGTTTTTTAGATACTCCTTGCCCTGCTCGGTTGCAGCATAGAGCTTGCGATTGCCCTCGGTGGAGACCACGACGGCCAGACCTTCTTCTTCAAGCAGCGTCAGGGTGGGATATACGACTCCGGGGCTGGGCGAGTAGGCGCCGCCCATGCGTTCCTCAATGGCCTTGATGATCTCGTAGCCATAGCTGGGCTTGTCTGCAATGTGCTGCAGAATCACCAGCCGCAGGTTGCCGCTATCGAAAAAGCGCTCGCGCATGCCGCCGCCGAATCCGCGCTCGAAGCCCTCCCAGTGGCGTCCAAAGCCGCCATGGCGGTGCCGGCATCCGTGCTGCCGTCCGAATTCCTCTTTCATTTCTCTCAGGTGTTCAAACATTGCGATTGTTCTCCGATCTATCAAAGATATATCTTAAGATATATCGAAATGTATCGGAAGTCAAGCTGGATTTTCGTTGTCACCGGATGTGCGTGTCCGGCCTGTACGGATATATACGCCTGGGCCCTCGGCGAGGTTCTCCCGGCGTCAGCGTTTTGCTGCACATGGCTTTTCAGCCGCAGGTGAGAAGATGGTGTTGGTTTTTTTCTGATCGTTGACCAGGGTCACAACTGTTCTGGAGGGATCGAAGTGAAGCACCGGCTCCCATTCGTCCTGATCTCTTCTCTGGCGGTTTTCTTTGCACCTGGAGTGCCGCGCATCGCGAGTTCGCAGGCCACCGGTAAGCCCGATCCGGCAAAGGAATTTCGAACTTCAGAGACCTGTATGAACTGCCACAACAATCTGAAGACGGCCAAGGGAGAAGACATCTCCATCGGCAAGTTGTGGGGCGCCAGCATCATGGCCAACGCAGCGCGCGATCCTTACTGGCTAGGCAGCGTGCGCCGCGAAACCGTCGATCATCCGGAGTCGAGCGCGGCAATTCAGAACGACTGCGCCACCTGCCACGAGCCGTTGCAGCATCTGCGCGACAAGTCTGAGGGCCACGAGACCGCAGTATTCAAATATCTGCCCTTTCACGCCGGCAGCGACCAGGACGCTGCGGCAGCGGAAGGCGTGACCTGCAACGTCTGCCATCAGATTGAGCCCGCAGGTCTTGGCACTCCTGCAACCTACAACGGCAACTTTGCCGTGGCGGCGCCCGGAACCCAGCCGCGGCCCAGCTTCGGCCCCTACGCCGTCGACGCCAAGCGCATAACGCCGGTGCACACCATGGTTGCCGGATACGCACCGATGCAGTCTGACCACATTCGCGACGCCGGCCTGTGCGGCAGTTGCCACACGCTTTACACAACGACTCTCGGCCCCGGCGGCAAAGAGGTTGGCCGGCTGCCGGAGCAGATGACCTACCTCGAATGGCAGCACAGCAGCTATAACGGCAAGCAGACCTGCCAGGAGTGCCACATGCCCGCCGTCACCGGGCCTGTCGAAGTGGCGTCGCTTCTGGGTACTCCACGCGACGGCGTCCACCGGCACACTTTTGTAGGCGCCAACTTCCTGATGCAGAGCATGCTCGGCGCGCATCACGACGAGCTTGCCGTTGCCGCGCCGGCTGCCGATCTGAAGGCGGCCACTGCGCAAACCACCACATTTCTGCAATCGCAGGCGGCGCGTGTGACGGTTGAGTCCGCGCAGCCTGAAGGCGGCGAGCTCGCCTTCGCCGTGCGCGTGGAAAACCTCACCGGCCACAAGCTGCCTACAGCGTTCCCGTCGCGGCGGGCGTGGCTCCACGTCGTCGTCGCCGCGGCCAACGGGAATGCCATCTTCGAGTCCGGCAAGCTCAATGCCGACGGCTCCGTCGTCGGCAACGCCAACGACGCCGACCCCGCCCGCTACTCGCCGCACTACACACGCATCACACAGCCTGACCAGGTTGAGATCTTCGAGCCCATTTTGGGCGACGCAGAAGATCACGTCACCACAGGACTGCTGACCGCAACGCACTATCTCAAGGACAACCGCATTCTGCCCGCCGGATTCGACGAAAAGACCGCCTCGCCAGACATCGCCGTCTATGGCAAGGCTGCAGATGATCCCGATTTCGCCGCCGGCTCAGCTACCACGCATTATGGCATCGCGATCAACGGAGCGGCGGGGCCATTCCACGTAACAGCCGAGCTGGTCTATCAACCGGTCGGCTACCGCTGGGCGCACAACCTGGCTCCCTACAAGGGAGACGAGCCGCAGCGCTTCGTCCACTACTTCGATGAGTCGGCGGCGCACTCTGCTGTTGTGCTTGCGCATGCGGAAGCCACCATCCCCGCGTCCCACTGAGGTTGGATTGTCTGCCTGCAACCTGGACAGGCTATAATCGAATGCAGTGAAGAACGCTGCACATCATCAGGCGCTTCCCATGGCAACTGCGGCCCGTGCCGCCGCGGCTGCGGCTTCGGCCGCCTAGATACGTTTCACCTCATTCCCAAATTCAAAAAAACACTGTTTCCGGTTCAGGGTCATCGCGCCCAGATATCTTCTTTGTTGCTATGGCAACACCTTTACACTGGAGTCATCTATGAACGAGTTTTCGCGCATTCAACGCCTGCCGCCTTACGTCTTCAACATCACAGGCGAGATGAAGGTCTCCGCGCGCCGCCGCGGCGAGGACATCATCGACTTTGGCATGGGCAATCCCGACGGCGCCACGCCCAAGCACATTGTGGACAAGATGATTGAGGCCGCGCTCAAGCCGGTGACGCATCGCTATTCGGTTTCCAAGGGCCTGCCGCGCCTGCGCAAGGCCATCTGCAACTGGTACAAGACCCGCTATAACGTCGATCTCGATCCCGAGTCAGAGGCCATTGTCACCATCGGCTCCAAGGAAGGCATTGCGCACCTGTGCCTGGCCATTCTCGACTCGCACGATACGGTGGTGGTGCCGAATCCGAGCTATCCGATCCATATCTACGGGCCGGTGATTGCCGGAGCACATGTGGTGAGCGTGCCGGTGCATAACCAGGAAGATTTTCTGGCCGAGCTCGAACGGATTATTCCGCGGATGACGCCGCGGCCCAAGGCGCTGATCGTCAACTTCCCGTCGAATCCGACGACTGAGTGCGTGGAGCTGCCGTTTCTTGCGCGGCTCGTCGAGATGGCTCGCGAGTACGGCTTCTATCTCATCCACGATCTGGCTTATGCCGACATCGCCTTCGACGGCTACAAGCCGCCCAGCGTGCTAGAGGTGCCGGGCGCAAAGGATGTGGCGGTCGAGTTCTTCACTCTCTCGAAGAGCTACAACATGCCCGGCTGGCGCGTGGGCTTCATGGTGGGCAATCCCAAGCTGGTGGGCGCGCTGGGGCGGCTCAAGAGCTACTTCGACTACGGCACGTTTACGCCGATCCAGGTTGCGTCCATTGCCGCGCTCGAAGGGCCGCAGGAGTGCGTGCACGAGATCTGCGAGACGTATCGCAAGCGCCGCGACGTGCTGATCGAGGGACTGAACCGCGCCGGATGGCAGGTGCCCAGCCCCAAAGCCACGATGTTTGTGTGGGCGCGCATTCCCGAAGCGTACCGCGAGCTGAAGTCGCTTGAATTTTCAAAGCTGCTGCTCACCGAGGCCAAGGTCGCTGTATCGCCGGGCATCGGCTTTGGCGACTACGGCGACGGGCATGTGCGGTTTGCGCTTATTGAGAATGAGGAGCGGACCCGGCAGGCGCT
>DASZXD010000004.1:0-11803 GCA_035546015.1 Occallatibacter sp. | reverse complement strand
AGATACGCCGCCAGTGTCGCCAGTCCCAGCGGCGGAAACAACGAGTATTTCACTGGACGCCAGTAGGGATCTGTCGCCTCGGTCAATGCCGGCAAAATGAACTTCACCTTCAGTGGTCGCCGGGCACTATTCAATGTCACGACGCAACCCCTTGTATGTTGCCCATCGTTGCCGGGGCTCCTCCAAATCGCCGCTCGCGGCAATGAAACTCACCAAGCGCAGCATCGAGATCGTCTTCATCGAAATCCGGCCACATGCGATCGGTAAAGTAGAGTTCCGCATACGCCGACTCCCACAGTAGAAAATCCGAAAGCCGCTTTTCGCCTCCGGTGCGAATAAGCAGATCAACGTCGCCCTCTTCTCCGTCCAGTGCGCATGCGAGCTGCTGGCAAAGCAAGTCCGTGCTCAACGGCTCTTCGCGCATTTGTTCCGCAGCGGCGCAAGCGGCGCGCGTAATCGCATACCTCGACGAATAGTCGATCGCGACGCGCAGATGCAGCCGTCGTCCCGCAATGGTTGCCATCTCAGTCTTCTCGATGGTGCGCACTACCGGCTCGGGCAGTCTGTCTCTCCGCCCAATTACTTCTAGCCGTGCTCCGCGCGCGCATAGCCGCTGCGCTTCCAGTCGAAGAAACGCGCGCAGCAGCCAGAAGATGTGTTCAACCTCAGCCAGAGGCCTGCGCCAGTTGTCAGAAGAAAAGGCATAGAGCGTAAGCTTTCCAATCCCGACATCGGGCGCATGCTCCACGATCCGTCGAGCGGCCGCAATACCCGCACGATGCCCGGCCGCACGCGGAAGCCCACGCCGTGTAGCCCAGCGCCCATTGCCGTCCATGATGATGGCTACGTGGATGTCATTTATAGATCGTTCATGCATTTCCGGATTTCCTCTGGAATCTATCTAACTTTGTATTGCAAAGTGAATGAAGAAAAAATGGCTTAGGCCCGCGAAGGTGCCAGTCCGCGCACAAGGTCATTCAAATTTTCGTCCTGCGCACCGTTCGCTGCATCGCGCACCACTTGCTCCAGTGTTTCGAGATACTCCAGATACCGCCTGCGTCCGCTCGCCGTAATCCGGCATACCGTCAATGGCCGATTCCGGTCCTGCCCTTTTACAATCTCAACCATCTTTGCCTCTTCCAGCACGCGCAAATGCCGGTTGAGGTTGCCGTCCGTCAGCGAGCACAGTTGCTTCAGGTCGCCAAAGCTCACGCCTCTGATATTGGTAAGCAGCGAAGTCAGAATGCTCAACCGTGCGCGCTCATGAATCACGCGGTCGAGGCCTTCGTAGGCAAATCGCCCCTCGCTCGACTGCACCTTAGCTTTCATCGCCCGCGTCCTCTCTGGCAAACAGCAACACTGCCGCCACAAGCATCTGGCCCACCCCATACGGAATCCCCATCGCCCACGGCGAGAGTGCCCGTGCATCGCCTAGCGACAGGCACACAAGTCCGCTCAACAGGTACCACGCGCCCGCCGTCACCATCATGCGCGGCAGAAACCGGCATGAAGAAAACACGCCCAGACTGAAGATGATCTGCCACAACCCAGGCAGCATCCACAGCGAACTGGGAGCGCATATAACCAGCACCACCGTAAGCAGCGCGCCTGCGCCCGCAGAAGGCAAGAACTGCTCCACGGCCATCCGGATCATCTCGTCAGCCATGCCTGAATGCATGCGCCTGGTGCGCGCGTACATCTGCGCACCAATCCACGATGCAGAGACTACCGCCGTCGCAATCCAGACCATCAGATAGGCCGAAATATGGCTCGCCGCATCGGCCACCCATCGCGCCTGGGTCGCCGCCGCTGCCAGCGCAAATGCGCCTGTTGCCGCCAGCGTAGCCGGGCCATATCCCCGAAACTCCGTACTCCGCGCCATCTGCCGGCGAATGCTGCTGATCTCATCGAGAGCACGATTCAAATCCTGCATACGCCCTCACTTTGTATTGCAAAGTACCGCAATAGACTCTCGCTGTCAACCGTTTTTCTATTGCTCTTCTTTTTCAGCTCGTCAGCCGGTCAGAGGAAATCGGCGTCAACTGCCATACAGACAGCCGCTCAATTCCCGCTGCGCCACTGCACTTCATACGCAGACTCTGCGTCTCTTTGCCCGCCGGATAAAACCGCTTTGTCCACGCAATCTGCCCATTCACAAAGATCTCAAAGACAGATCCATCGGCATAGATGTGCAGTTCAAGTCCGCCGCTCAGATCCAGGCTCCCAGGCAGTAGGCGCCCATCAATGGAAACCCGCCGCGAATGGCCGCGGTTATATTCAATCGTCACCCACGCTCCATTCTCATCCTGCCCGCACAAAGCCAGTTCAAACGGCCCCGCATCCGTGCGCAGCGTGCACAAAATCTCCCCGCAGCAACCTTCGATGCGCATCGTGCCGGCCTGTTGCTGCGCACTCGCCTCGCCCGCGCTCACATTCAGCTTCTGTTCCTGGCCGCGTAGTGCATTCACTGCACCGGCAACGCCGATTCTCAACCGGCCATCCTCCGCAATGCTTAACGTGCGCGGCAGTGACATCAGCCCGGCCCAACCCGCAGCCTTGTACTGATCAAGCGGTCGTGCTTCGGTAATCCATCCCCATAAAATGCGGTTTCCCGCCTTGTCCAGCTGTGTCTTCGCCGCATAGAACGAACCGTAATCCAGAATCCCGGCCTGCACGCGATGAAAGATCATCGTCTCTTTATCCAGCTTGCCGCTCTGCCAGTACACCTTCCCTGCGGTAGAAAAAATCAGCACATGCCAGTCGCCGAGTGCAAAGAACTCAGGACACTCCCACACCTCCCACGGATCGAACGAGTCGAACGCTGCCTCGCCCATGCGATCTCGCCGCGCAAGAATGTGCATATACTCCCAGGCACGAAAATCTCTTGACCTGTAGAGCAGCACAGCGCCGCCCTGATTCGGCGATCCGCACGCCGTCACCAGATACCAGAAATCTCCCTGCTTCCACGGCGAGGGGTCGCGAAATCCATTCACCTGTAGCCCCGTCGGAGCCGTGGCAATCACCGGAGCTGCCTCTTTCGTCCACGTCGTCAGCTCCTCGTCGCCGGCAAAAGCCAGGCACTGGCTCTCGCGCAGCGGAGGCGTAGCGTCCTTGATGGTGGCTTCATCCAGTGAAGACGCACACACACCCGTGTACAGAATCGCCACGCGTCCATCCACTACTGCGGCTGTTCCTGTAAAGCAACCCTCGGCATCTGGACCGCCCGCAGTCGGAGCCAGCGCAACCGGCAAATGCCGCCAGTGCACCATGTCTTCGCTCACTGCATGTCCCCAGTGCATATTGCCCCAGACTGCGCCGTCAGGGTTGTACTGGTAGAACATGTGATACCTGCCATGCCAATAGATAGGTCCGTTCGGATCGTTCATCCAATTCGCGGCAGGTAGCAGATGATACTGCGGTCGCCGCGGGTCTGCGGCCAGCTCGGCGGGTGAAACGGTATCGGTTCCTGGGCTGGCGTGGACGGTGGCTCGCAGCGCAGGCAAAACCGCTGCTCCCATCATCGAGCCGAGAAAATTACGGCGATCAATCCGCATGGATTCTGACTCCAAAGGCTTCAAGTCAGCATCATACGCGCGCGAGTCGGCACAGGCATTGCGCCCATCCTGTAATGCTTCAGAGCTTTCAGACAGCCAGAGGCAGAGAGATGCGAATCGTGGTTCCACCGCCGGCACGATTCTCCGCGCGAATCTGGCCATTGTGCAGCTTCACAGCTCGTTCCGCAATCGCCAGTCCTACGCCAAACCCGCCCGTCTGTGCACTGCGCGCCGCATCCACACGATAGAACGGCCTGAAGATCGACTCGAGTTCCGCTTCTGGAATCCCAGGCCCACGGTCACTCACCTCAACATGAGCCATACGGCCGGCTGCGTCTCTCTTCAGCGTAATCTCCACTTCCGTTCCAGCTTCGGTATATCGAATCGCATTCCGGATTACATTTTCGAGTGCACGGTAGACGAGCTCGCGCTGTCCCTCCACAACGCAATCGCAATCTGCATGCAAAATCACAGAGGCATCCCGCTGCTGCGCCTCATACTCCGCATCAGGCAGCATCTCTGCAAGCAGTTCCTTCAAAGCCATCTTCTCAAACCGGTGGAAATCTTCCACCGCTTCCATTGAAGAAAGCGTCAGAAGTTGTCCAATCAGCTGATTCAGCCTCTCCGTCTCGCGCTGAATCCTGTTCAGATGCGTGCTCATCGTTGCATCTGCATCTTCCCGGGAAAGCTCCAGAGCCACGCTCAGTCGTGCCAGTGGCGATCGCAGCTCATGCGAAACGTCGCGCAGCAATAGCTTCTGCGCATTCACCAGCCACTCCAGCCGCTCCGCCATGTGGTTGAAGTCGTGCGCCAGTGCTTCAAACTCATCGCCTTTCAGTACTGCTCCGCGCTTCGCTTCCTTCACGCGCGTCCCCAGTTTTCCCTGAGCCATCTCACGTGCGGCCTTGCGCAAGCGGATCACTGGACGCGTAAAGATCATGACCAGAACGAATGTCGTCAGCCCGCCCACGAAGATTGCGACCAGCAGTTGCGGAAACGCGAAGCGCATCAAGTCGCCATACCACGTGTGCTGCTCACGATGAACCGCAATGAGAATCCGGTACCGCTGCCCGCTCGCCGATGCGGTTGAAAACGTCCACACTGTGTCGCTTCCCACTTGCCGCCCATAAATCTCTTCGGCAGAGGAAACCTGTGCGGGTGCGCTCAGTGTGGCGCTTCCGCAAACCGTCTTTCCGCTCTCATCAATCAGCGCAAGTGGCTCCCACCGCTTTTGTACAAAAGCGTTGAACCCTCCGCACCCGCCTGTATCGAAGGCGTTCATAGCCTGCGTCGCCTCTTTGCGCAGGCTCGTAAAAGCCGGATCCAGTATCGAAGCCGGATGCGGAAAGCGGTGCGCCACAATCAGTGCCGTCGTGATGACGAAGATGAGGCTCTGCGCAATCCAGAAGATGATGAATATCTTGAAGAACAGGCTGCGCAAGTTTTCAGTCTCCCGTTTCCGTCTGATCGCGGTCTAGAACCAGTTGATACCCCACGCCGCGGATGGTCTTCACATGATCTTCGCCGTGTCCCAGCTTTTTTCTCAACCGGCTCACATGCATATCCAGGCTCCGGTCGAACGGATCGAACACGCGTCCAAGCACTGACTGAGAAAGCTCCTCGCGATTCACCACTTTGCCCGGCGACCGCATCAGAGCTTCGAGCAACCCGAACTCAATATCTGTAAGCTCAAGCTTCTTTTCGCCGCTCATCGCTCTGCGTGCCGCAGAATCCAATTCGAGATCGCCCACGCGCAGCACTGCGGCCTGCGCGCTTGCAGACGCCGTATTACGCCGAAGGACCGCACGCATCCGCGCCAGCAGTTCACGGGGGTTGAATGGCTTGGGCAGATAGTCGTCTGCGCCGATCTCCAGCCCCACAATCCTGTCCACATCCTCGCCCCGTGCTGTCAGCAGCAGAACATTCACCGGCGACTCCGCACGAATCCGCTTCAACACCTCAAAGCCATCCATGCCCGGCAGCATCACATCCAGCAAAACCAGCGACCAGCCGCGCTGCAGCGCAGTCTTCAAGCCCGTGTCGCCGCGATGCGCCGTCTTTACGCGAAACCCGTTCCTGCCCAGGTATTCCGTAAGCATCGAACAAAGTTCGACATCGTCATCGATGAGCAGAACGTCTTCCACTCGAACTCTCCACTCTAAAGAGTAAGTTGTTCCCGCCTGACAAACACAAGAGAAATGTAACAAATCGTCACATGCTGGTTACAAATCTTTACATTGCTTTACGCAACGTGACGGCACGTGCTTTTGGTCTGATGTCTCCTTAAATCAGTTCATGTTTCGAGTGAGGTTCACATGGCCAAAGGCGCTTTCAGTTTGGCTCGTCTCTTTCTCCTTATGCTTGGCATTGCTGCCTGCATCCAGGCAAATGCGCAGAGTTCCACCGGCGAAATCTACGGTACGGTGGCCGATCCTGCAGGTGCGTTGGTTCAGTCCGCCAAAGTTCTCCTGACCAGCCCCGGTGGTACGTCAAAGGCCGCGACAACAGCGCGCGATGGCACATTTCGCATCGCCGCCGTGCCTGCCGGCAAATACACTCTGATCGTTACCGCCAGGGGCTTCGCGCAAACCGCGATTGATGAAGTTGATGTAACAGCGGGCAAATCTGTGCAACAGAACGTGATCCTCCAGCTGCCGGTCGAGCAACAGCAGGTCGAAGTCACCGACGATGCGCTCGGCGTAAGCACAAGCCCCGATAGCAACACCAGCGCCATTGTCATCAAGGGCAAGGACCTTGACGCGCTCTCCGACGATCCCGACGAGCTGCAGAGCGAACTGACCGCTCTTGCCGGCCCTTCCGCAGGTCCCAGCGGCGCGCAGATTTACATCGATGGCTTCACTGGTGGCCAGCTTCCGCCCAAGTCCTCCATCCGCGAGATCCGCATCAACCAGAATCCTTTCTCCGCTCACTACGACAAGTTGGGCTACGGCCGCATTGAGATCCTCACCAGGCCCGGAACCAATAAAGTCCACGGCAATCTCATGATGATGGGCAACGACTCCGCTTTCAACTCGCTCAATCCCTTCGTCAGCCAGGAGCCGTCCTACTACACAACTTTTGGAAACGGCAGCATCGGTGGTTCTTTAGGTAAGAATGCTTCGTGGTTCGGTAGCGTCTTTTATCGAGACAATGCTTCCAATTCCATCATCAATGCCGAGCTTCTGGACTCCAACTCCAACCCATACAACTACTCGGCTGCAGTAGCTAATCCGCAATCCCGCCTCGATGTGAGCCCGCGTTTCGACTTCCAGCTCGGCAGCAAAAACACGCTCACCGTCCGCTACATGCTCGACCGTCAGAAACAGACCAACAGCGGCGTCTCGCAGTTCGCGCTGCAGAGCCAGGCCTACGATGTTTCAAACTACGAGAACACGCTGCAGCTAAGCGACACGCAGGTCCTGAGCGCCATGGCAGTTAACGAAACGCGCTTCCAGTACATGCGGGACCGCAACAATCAGACACCGTTGAGCACAGACCCGACAGTCACCGTGCAGGGCGCATTTACCGGTGGTGGCAGCAACGCGGGAGCCATCCGCGATAATCAGGACCGCTTCGAACTCGAAAACGACACCACGCTCGCCAAGGGTGCGCACGCCATCGAATTCGGTGCACGCCTGCGATTGACCCGCGATGCCAGCTACTCCACTTCAGGCTTCAACGGCAGCTACGTCTACTCATCGCTCTCCGCTTACGCCGCTCACACACCCTCGCAGTACAGCGTAACGGTGGGTAAGTCGAATTCCTCCGTATCGCTCTTTGACGTGGGCCTGTTCTATCAGGACGATTACAAGTTCCGCCCCAATCTCACCCTGAGCTATGGCCTGCGCTACGAGAACCAGAATCACATCGGAGACAACAGCAATCTGGCCCCGCGCGTCTCCTTTGCATGGGCTCTAAGCCATGGCAACAAACCAGCGAAGACCGTCATCCGTGCCGGCTACGGGTGGTTCTTCGACCGTTTCGGTTCGAACTATGTCCTCGACGCCATTCGTCAGAACGGCATCAACCAGCAGCAATATGTAGTCAATAACCCTGACTTCTATCAGAACGCGCCCTCGGCCGGCGAGCTTGCCTCGCTCAGCACCGTGGCGCCCACAATCTATCAGGTCTCTCCGCGCCTCAAGGCATCTCTCAACATGCAGACCGCCATGGGTGTTGAACACCAGTTCGGCAAGATCGCAACCACATCCATCACCTACGTGAACTCGCACGGAATCCATCAATATCTGAGCGACAACGTCAACGCCTACTTGCCCGGCACCTACGACGCAGCAGCAGGAACCGGCACTCGCCCCAATGGCATCAACGAAAACATCTATCAGTTCCAGTCGGGCGGTGTGTACAACCAGAATCAGCTCATCGTCAATTACAGCGTACGCGCAAAGCGTGTATCGCTCTTCGGCTTCTACATGCTCAACTTCGCTAGGTCTGATACGTCTGGCGCTACCTACTTCCCGTCGAACCCATTCAATCCCGGCGCAGACTATGGCCGCGCCAGCTTCGATGTGCGCAACCGTTTTCTTGTTGCTGGCAATTTCCAGGGCCCCTACGGCGTCTCGTTCAGCCCCATGCTCGTCGCGGACTCGGGTAATCCCTTCAACATCACCCTCGGACAGGACCTGAACGGTGACAGCGTATTCAACGATCGGCCCGCATTCGCAACTTCCTCGAGCACCGATGTTCTCAAAACCAGCTACGGCACATTTGACCTTGACCCCTCGGCCGATGCCGCACCCATCCCGTTTAACTCTGGCAACGGCCCAGCGCAACTCAGCATGAACGCGCGCATCAGCAAGTCCATTGGCATCGGCCCTAAAGTTGAAGGTGGTGTCTCGGGAGGTGGCTTCGGCGGACCTGGCGGCGGACCTCGCCCCGGTGGTGGTGGACCTCCAGGAGGTGGCCTCGGCCCCGGCGGCCTGAGCGGTGGTGGTGGACCGCCGCGTTTCGATCAGGCCGTGCCGCGCAGGTATTCGCTTACCTTTGCGGCAATGGCGCGCAACGTCTTCAACAATGTCAACCTGGCTCAACCTGTAGGCGTGCTTCAGTCGCCGCTCTTCGGCAAATCGAATGCTCTTGCAGGAGGCTTCTTCTCGTCGCCCGCCTCCAACCGCAGCATCGATCTTCAGGTGATGTTCAACTTCTGATCGTCACGCCGGAACAGAAGAACTCCGATAGCGCAGCGTGCTTTTACAGGCGCTGCGCTAGCCTCGAAGGAATGCCATGAAACTCCACGTCAGCCTGAAACGCACAGCGGCCTGCATCGCAGCAATCCTGCCCATCGCTTTGGTCGCGCTCGCGCTGAGTGTGCATGGCGCTTTCGTCCTGCAGCATCCGCACCGCGCGCCCGGCCTTCATATTGACGCGGGTCCATCTTCTACTCACCACGCGGCGCCCGGCCGTCAGGGCCATCTCATCGGATGGATCGACCATCTCGTCGGGCCCTTCACATCCATCGCTGCTACTCTTTAACTGCGCTCGCAGCCACTGCTCATCATCGAAGCCCCGCGGCGCATCGCTCCAGACTTAACCCGGCCTCGCGTGTCACATAGTGCTATCATTGACACTCTGATTCCGATTTCGTTCCGGAGATGAACGCCGCATGGCCGGCAATCTGCAATCCCGTAAACAGGAACTGGTACGCAATGCGATCTATGACGCTGCCATTGAACTCTTCGCAGCCAGGGGATTCGATGAGACTACGGTCGAGGAAGTCGCTCTGGCTGCAGGCGTCTCCCGCCGCACGTTCTTTCGCTATTTCGAGAGCAAAGACCATCTGCTGGCACAAAACGTCGTCAGTTACGGAAAGGCCCTCGTGGCCGGTGTCGCTGCATGTACATTGTCCTTAAGCCCGCTCGAAATGGTTCGGGAAACCGTCGCAGCAGGTGCGAGATACGCGGCGTCGCAGCCACATACGCGCCAGACAATCGGTATCGCCGTAAAGAGCGCCTCGGCCAGGCAGGCTCATCAATCCCGCTTGATCGAAGTCGAAGACTCTCTCGCACGCGCGTTTACCGCACGCGTCAAGAGCACATCGAAGGATGACATCGGGCCGAGACTGCTTGCTTCGCTCACGCTGCTCATTATGAATCGTGCCATCATGTCGTGGTACCGTCATGAGCATGAGGACCTGTCCGTGGCCTGCAGGCAAGTCTTCGCGCATCTCACCCGCATTTTCAGCGATACCACCCATGCGTCCGCCGCCTCAGGAGGACGGACGCCGGCTAATCCCGCAAAGCGCACAGCTAGTCGAGGTAAATAGCGCCTGTCTCCCCCTCACCTGCAGCTCTTATTGTGTGCAGACTGAACAGTCAGGAAATTCACGCTCAGCGGCTGCAGCCGGATAATCCCTGCGCTAACCGCTTCAGCCTTCAATGTGCCCACCGACCCATCCGATTCGGCTTTCAATGCAGTGCCGTTCAGCAGAACATCCCCGCTGCTCAAATCGGCCGCGGTAAGGGTCAATCGCAGGGCAGCCTGCGGCAGCATAAGCTCGTGCTCGTGTTCCGCATCCGTGTTCATCGCCAGAATCGTCACGCTACCCTTGCCGGCCGCTGAACAGTGCGCGTAGACTCTCACACTCCCGTCCATTCGACTTCCAGGATCGAGCACAACGCTGCCCATGGTCCTTTTCCAGAGCAGAGCCGCCCAGTAGTCCGGTCTTGGCTCGAGCGTTTCCTCATTCAGAAGTCCGTAATCGCTCGAAGCCAGTGTGTTGTGCATCACTACCTGCACGCCCTTCTGTGCAAGCGTTCCAAGTTGATTGAGATACCGGAACGTATCCGCAAATGTACCTGCGAACTCATCGCCTCCGCACGCAGCCTCTGCCGTCTCAGTCAACCACATCGGTTTGCCCGGCAGATATTTATCGCGCAGCCCCGCATAAAACCCTTCAACCACATCCGTGCGATCCAGCCACTCTGCGGTGAGTGCTTTATCGACACTCGTCGTTCCCATGCACCTTCGCGACACAGCGCCATAAAAGTGATACGAGAATGCATCGAAGATTGGCCCCGTCGCCTTCATCAGGTCCTCGCTACCCAGCAGCTTGATCTTCATGCCGCCGGCTGCAAGTGGTATGCCTTCACCCACGCCGCCCGGGCCCAGAAAGATCGTCTTTGGCGATTCCTTCCGCAGAAAGACTTCAAACGCCTTCGCATCGCGTGCGAAGGCATCGGCATCGTAACCCGCAGGCGCTCCCCCAGGCCCCGGAAATGTAGGCTCGTTCATGAACTCTGCCGCCGCAATGCTGCCGCCCGCGTTCTTCGTGTAATCGAGAAAAGCCTGGGCCTGCGCCGGTGCCCACACACCGCTCGCATCTCTCGTCCCCGCGCTGATCGCAAACGATGTCACAATCCTGTCGTCCGTGGCACGCGCAAAATCCACAACGCCCTTCCACTCCGCGCGCGTCAGCACGCCCCTGAATCCCTGTGGAGGTTCAGCAAGCGCTGGCCGATCGTCGTTCTGAAAATAGGTGGTGTTCTGCCACGTCCCGCTCACGCGAACATACGACGGCCCCAGCGCCTCGGCCAGCTTGCGCAGCCGCGCATTGCTCAGGTCGATCGGCTGCCTGTACTGAAAAAGATTTGGATCGATGCCCACCTGCTGATCGCCGTCCGCCTGCAGCTTCGGCTTGGCTGCGCTGCCCGCGGATGCGGACTTATACGGCTTCCAGAACCGGCCTCCGGTCACCTCAACCATCTCCACGTTATAGGAGACGTAGCGCAGATCCACAGCGCCCAGCTTCTGCATCGTCGCCGGATGAAGGGTCACCGCAGTGCTCTGCTGCGCTGTGGCAAATTGTCCTGACAACCCGATTAGCGAGCCGAGCAGAATAGCGCGGATACGCAGCTTGTTCACCTTCAACGTCATCGTTGCCCCCTTACCGGCCACTGCAGCGATCAATGCACGCAATGGCACTCAGTGCCACGGCAAGACTATACGTGGCATCGAGTGCCATCGTCAACTTTTTGCCATTTCGGGTAGTGTCCTAATTTGAAATCCACAGGCTCACGCCTCCGGTACGCCCAGTAGCTTTTCGCGAATGAACTCTGACCGCGTTTTCCCGCTGGCCCTAGCATTCGCTTCGATGGTCTTCAATTCTTCTGCCGTGACACGGATGCGCAGCATCTCGCCCCTGGCGCTTCCCTTGGGTAGCTTGGGCCGTCCGGCTTTAGGCTTCTTCGGCGTTTTCAAGGCTTCTGAACTCCTGAACGATTGCGGCCCGTACT
>DASZXD010000003.1:0-10186 GCA_035546015.1 Occallatibacter sp. | reverse complement strand
AGGACGCTTCCAGCATTGCCGAGGCGGAGATGAACTCCGAGAAGGCATCGGCCAGCATCCGCGGGCTGTTCAGCTTCTGCGGACCAGCCTGGGCCTGATTGATTGGAACTACATGAGAACTAGGCAGCATTTGCCTATTTAATATGCACGATGCGTGCCAAATTGAAATACACGCGTCATTTTGGGATCTATCTCTACAAAATAATGTGTTCGGGCTTGATTTCCCGCTCAACGCCTACAAGGATCGTCGCGCGCTCGATCGCATTGCGCAGTTCACGGATGTTACCCGGCCAGCTATGCTGCGCCAGAATCTGCAGTGCTTCACGGTTGATGATTGCGCCAGGCAGGAATTTAGCCGTGAACGAGCGGGCCAACTCGTCAAGATCGTCCATGCGCTCGCGCAGCGGCGGCAGATGGATCGGGAAGACAGCCAGACGGTAGTAGAGGTCTTCGCGGAACTGTCCACTCGCCACCTGTTTTTTTAGGTCGGCGTTCGTTGCCGCAATTACGCGTACATCAACTTTGAGGTTGTCGTTGCCGCCTAGCCGTTGCACTTCGCCCTGCTCCAGAAAGCGGAGAATCTTACTCTGCAACGAAAGCGGCATATCGCCAATTTCATCCAGGAACAACGTGCCGCCGTGTGCAGCATGAATGCGCCCGATGCGCGACTGCATTGCTCCGGTAAACGATCCTTTTGTATAGCCGAACAGCTCTGCCTCCAGCAGAGTCTCAGGGATAGCCGAGCAGTTCACGACAATGAAGGGCTGGTTTCTGCGAGCGCTGATGAGGTGAATCTCCTGCGCGAGCAGATCCTTGCCTGTGCCGCTTTCGCCAGTTATCAGAATCGTTGTGTTGCGCGCGGCGACCATGCGCGTCACAGCCCAGATGCGTTGCATAGATTCGGCATTGCCGATCATCCCGCGCAGCTTGATGCCATGACGTTCCTGTGCCGAGTGCGGCGCATCGGAGATGACCGGAGCGATACTGGCACTGCGTGCGGCGCCACCGGCGTTAATTACATTGACAAGCTTTGCGGACACAGGAGTTGGTGAAGCGCTGCCTACCAGCAACTGACCGGTTTGCGAGTTAAGCATCAACACCTGAGTATTGGGGAAGCGGTTGCTGACAATGGCACGGAATCCATCTGCCTCAAGGTCGGGCAACATGGGATCAAGCAACAACACGCCGTCGCTTGCTTCATGCTTGCGCAGCAATTCAAGTGCACCGGCGCCGCTGCCTGCCTGAAACACGCACCAGCGCTCGGGAGTCAGCTTCTCCTCGAGTTCTTGCCGCAACTGAGCATTGGGGCTGACAACAATAACATTAAAAGGGTAACGATCTTCGAGACGTTCTGGTTGTACCACCGCTATGCCCATACCAATCCTGTGAACGAAATGCGTAGAAAACCTAAAGTGGCAGATAAGGAAATATGCAACTCGCCATTGCTAATCGATGCATGCCGCGTAGCAGATGGTCTCGCTTGCTTCAGACTCGGGTTGAAGGGCCGGTAACGCAAGCGAGATGCGAAACGGCTCCTCGGTAAATTGATATTGACCCTGCTGGCTCAGGATGTATGTCCTGGCCAGGGAAAGATTCAGACGGTCGAAAGATTTAAGAGTATTGTCGAGCCTGCAGGTGCTTTCGATGGAAATTTCAAGAAATCCATCCGACGGGGACGCATCAACTTTGACAACATCGCCCGCCGAAGAGATGGAGATTGCGGTCTCTAGCATGGCCGAAATTGCCTTTTCGGTTCGTTGCAGATCGCCCAATATGTTGCCCAAAGATGTGGGATAAATTGCTGCCAGTTTGATGTCGCGTTCGTGCAACGAATGCGAGCAATCATCGGCGATCCGTGTCATCAGCTGGCCGATATTGATCGGCTCCAGGTCTGCGGGCACCATCTTCGCAGAGAGCAGTTCCTGCACAGAAGAGAAGAGCTGGCAGGTGCGCTCGATCTGCCGCATCGACATTTCCACGTAGCGTCTGCCATCTATCCCGTCGTCGTTAGCCCGGGCCAGCATCGCAATTGCAGAGCGCAGAATCGTCAGCGGCTGTGCAAGCGTGTGCAGGCCGTCGGCTACTTCGGCGCAGAACAGCTCGTGCTCTTCGAGCAGCGCTGCAGTGCGAGCAGCATCTTGCGCGCTTCGATCAGGCTTCACGGAGCTCATAACCGAATCCGCGGATCGTGTGTGTGAGCCGGGGCTCTCCTGGAAGGTCTACCTTATCGCGGACATACTTCATGTAGACATCGACAATGTTGGTCGAAGGCTCGCCGGGCATGTTCCATACCTCGGCCAGCAACATTGCGCGTGAGACTGGCTTTCCGACATTGCGCATCAGCACATCGAGAATGGCAAATTCCCGTGGCGTCAACTCGATCTTGCGGCCGTTCCGCTCGACGCGACGCTCCTCGCGCGACAAAGTCAGGTCGCCTACCTTGGAAACATTGGGAATCAATCCTGAGTTGCGGCGAAGGAGCGCCTGGACCCTGGCCAGCAGTTCGATAAGCGAGAACGGCTTGGTGAGGCAGTCGTCCGCACCGGTATGGAAAGCCTTTACTTTGTCTTCAATGCCTGAGCGTGCTGTAAGCACCATCATAGGCAGCTTGGGCAGTGAGGGACGAACACGCTCGATGAGTGCGATTCCGTCGAGTTTGGGAAGATTGAGATCAAGAATCAACAGATGGTACTGGGTCTGGCTCTCGAGCGCCGCCAGGGCGGCTTCTCCGTCGTGAATTACGTCCACTACGTACTGCTGAGCTTCGAGCTCAGCCGAGAGAAACCCGGCCAGATCCACGTCGTCCTCAACAATGAGAATGCGCCGCACCGACGAATTGTTGAATTCTCTGAGACTCTTCCTGTTTGCAAGTTGATTATTAGCTGTAGAGGCAATTGAATTCGCTGATTTATCTGACATCTCATCCGGCGAGCAAGCAACAACTTCCATTTCACCCTCGCGAACTACGGCTGTTCTATTCGTTATGAAATTCGTAATCGAATCTCATAACTTTAGTAATTTGTGGCTTGTCTGGATGTTCTCTCATCTAAATCCAATGAGCAATACATAGTAAGTGTCATTCGGTGGGAGGGGAGTGCTACGCTTATTGCTTCCGAATGAGGAGAATAGCCGCTATACTCTGAACTTAAACGGCTCGTATGCAGAAATTTGAATATCGGACGCCGCGCTATAAAGTGGACCTGCCGGTCCTTCTCATTCTTGCGGATGCACGCATTCCGGGCCGGTGCAGGGAAATCAGCAAAGAAGGCATGACGGTAGAGTTCCGTGAGCCTCTGGCTTCAGATGCAACTGGGACAGTTTCTTTGAGTTACAGGAATATGGCTCTGGATTTGAGTATCTGTGTTGCGCACAGTGGCAAAGGCGCTGACGGGCTGAAATTTCTCTTCGAAAAAGAACAGGATAGAGCGGCTGTGGAGCGCTTGGTTGCGCTCCTGGCAGGATCTACTGGCCAGCCCGGCCCGGTACTTGTCCGCTAGGGGCTGCGCTGGGTTTGGGGTTCGCCGTGCCGTCGGCATTCTGGCTGGTCACGACTCCTGGAAGTGCCACTTCTGATCCGTTATGCACCTGATACTGAACAATTAAGCTAACCCGGCGGTTTGATGGATCTTGCGGATTCTGGGGCAGGCGGGGTTGTGTGTCTGCAAAGCCGCGTACCTGTGCAATCTGATCGGACCGGATGCCTTCTGACACCATCAGGCGCCGGGCCTCGTTCGCACGATCTGTTGAGAGATCCCAGTTATCGTAGTCTTTGGTCTGGGAGTAAAGCATCGAATCCGTGTGCCCCTCGATCGATATCTTATTGGGCAATGTGGCCAGATTGACGGAAAGGACCTGCAATATGTCGCGAAGCGCGGCCGTCGGTTTCGCGCTGCCCAACTCGAAAAAGGTGCCTTTTGCTGACTCCATCAACTCGATCCGTAGGCCCTCGGCAGTCATTGTGATTTCGATCTGGCCCTTAAGTTTATTCTGAGGATCTAAGTGGTGGATTGACTGCAGCAACTGCTCCTTGAGCTTGCTCATGTCCTCTTTCTTGAGGGCAAGATACGCATCGCTGCCGTTCTGATTGGTCCCGACTCGCTTTGAAGTGCCGCGTGGGTCCTTGAAGTAGCCACCCACTGCCTCCTGCACCTGTTTGCTGGCGTTCAGCAGCCACAGCACAATGAACAGCGCCATCATGGCGGTGACGAAGTCGGCGTAGGCAACCTTCCAGGCGCCGCCATGGTGACCCCCGTGCCCCGATTTCTTTTTGACGATAATGATTGGCTGTGAAGCTTCCACGATCGATATCCTTTCGCGCGCTTAGGCCGCCGCAGCGTCGGCCGCGCCGTCCTTCTGACGGCACGCCTGTTCTACTTCCTTAAAGGAAGGGCGGACATGTTCGGGAACTGCGCGGCGTCCGACTTCGACAGCCAGAGCAGGGGACATCCCCTTCAAGAACGAGAGCATAATCACACGCAGAACATGATAGTAAGCATGCTCGTCATCGATCAGTTTGCCCATATTGGCCGAAAGCGGGCCGACAACGCCGTAGCAGAGAAGAATGCCGAGGAAGGTTCCGACCAGCGCCGCGGCCACCTTGTGGCCAATCTCTTCAGGCGGGCCGCCCAGCGCGCTCATGGTTACCACCACGCCCAGCACTGCGGCCACAATTCCCATGCCCGGCAGCGCATCGGCGACGGTTGAGAGCGCCGTTACTGGCTGGGTTGCCGAGGTGTGATGTACTTCCATGTCCAGTTCCATCATCTGGTCCACGTCGAAGGGCGTGGCGCCGCCGGTAATGGCCATCCGCAGTGTGTCGCACACAAAATCGCGCGCGTGATGGTTGTGCAGAAAGTCAGGATATTTGGCAAAAAGCTGGCTCTTTTCGGGCTCTTCGATGTCGCCTTCAATGCCCACCAGACCGGCTTTGCGTGCCTTGTTGAATATCTGGAACATCATCTTAAGAGATTCGATGTAACGCTGCTTGGAATATTTCGATCCCTTCAACACGAGCAAAGCGCTGCCAATGATCTTCTTGAGGATGAACATTGGGTTGCCCACGAGCATGGTGCCAAGGGCCGCGCCGGTAATGATGAGAAACTCGGATGGCTGAACCAGCACGAGCAGGGGACCCTTCTCCATCAGGAAGCCGCCCAGCACCGCACCGAAAACAACGACAATGCCAATGATCGAAAACATCTGCTCAAAACTCCTTCGGGGAAGCGCGCATGACAGTGCGGTTCTCACCGTCTGCCATCGGCATTACGCTGTGTCCAAACAACTATCGGCATCCATTGCGCACTATTTCAACGCGCCTGCTGGTGTGGAAAAATTTTTGCTCACAGTGGAGAAATCAACCGGCGCTCACTGAATGAAGCTGTTCTGCAACTGCTCCACGACCTGTTCAACTGCGACCGGGCGGCTGAAATAGAAGCCCTGAATCTCGTAGCAGTTCTGCGCGCGCAGAAAGTCGAGCTGTTCCGCATTTTCAACACCCTCGGCAAGTACGTCTAGATTGAGCGCCTTGGCCATATTGATGATCGCCGTGGTAATGGCTGCGTCATCTGAGTTTTCGGGGACCTCGCGGACGAACGAACGGTCAATCTTGAGCCGGTTGACCTTGAACTGCCTCAGATAGTTCAGGCTGGAGTAGCCCGTGCCGAAATCGTCGATGGTCAGCTTCACGCCCATCTCACGCAATTCCTGAATGAGGGTGAACATCACATCCACGTTGCTCATCAAGAGCCCTTCAGTGAGTTCCAGTTCGAGATACTTCGGCTCAAGACCGGTTTCATGAAGCACACGGCGGATCAGGTCGCAGAATCCGTGATGCCGCAGTTGAATCGCCGATACGTTTACTGCCACCGGCACTGCGGGCAGATTGGCATCTTGCCAGCGTCGCGCCTGCGTGCAGGCCGTGCGCAATACCCACTCTCCAATGGGCAAAATCAGGCCGCTGCTTTCGGCAATGCCAATGAAATCCGAAGGAGGTACGAGTCCCAACTCAGGATGCTGCCAGCGCAGCAAGGCTTCGAGCCCCGAAACCCCGCCCGTCCGCGTGTCCACTTGTGCCTGGTACACGAGAAAAAGCTCGTTCCGTTCGAGTGCCATCCGCAGTGCATTTTCAAGCTTGAGTTTTTCGCGGATTTGGTTGTCGATTTCTGCAGAGAAGAACTGGAAGTCATTGGGGCCGTGTTCCTTGGCCGAGTAGAGCGCGACGTCTGCACGTTCCAGCAGTGTGTGGCTGTCACGTCCGTCGCCGGGAAACATGCTGATGCCCACAGTGCACGAGACATTAAAGGTATGACCAAGGAAGGCAAATTCGGCGCTTACTGCGGAAATAACTTGCCGTGCGGTCTGTTCTACCGCTTTCGCGGACCTGGCATCTTCAAGAATGATTGCGAACTCGGCACCGCTCAGCCGAGCAACCGTGGCTTCTTTGGCTGTGGCTGCGCCAATCCGCTCAGCAATCTCCTGTAGCAGTCGGTCGCCGAAGATTTTGCCCAGCGAGTCGTTGATCATTTTGAAGCGATCTACCTCAAGTAGAAGCAGGGCTACACCCTGCCCCTTCCAGCGCGCCGCTGAGAGAGCTTCAGTGAGCCGCTCCTCGAAAAGTGGACGGTTGGGCAGGCCCGTAACCAGGTCGTAGTACGCCAGATTTCTGATTCGTTCTTCAGATTTCTTGCGGTCGGTAATATCTTCGGCGGTGCCTTCATAGTGAGAGATCCGGTTGCCCTCACGCACCGCCCTGACGTTGAGCTGCACCCACTTGCGGGCTCCATCGCGAACGTTGGTTTCCGCCTCAATGCCGCACTGCACTCCGCTTGACCGGAGCACGCGGATAAATTCAACCCACTGATTCTGGTCGACAAACATCTGTTCCCCGATGTTCGAAACCTCGGCGAGCATTTCTTCGGGGCTGTCGTAGCCGCAGATCCGGGCCATCGCCGGATTTACGATCAGAGGTTTACCCTCGGCGCTGATGCGGAAGATGCCGACGAGCGCGCTCTCAAAGAGACCGCGATAGTTCTCCTCAGCTTCTGCAAGAAGCTTGTTGGTCTCTTCGTAACGGACGAGCAGACGATGAACAGACTCAAGCGCTTCGTGCCATGCGTGTTCCATGGGGCGCTGACGCCGGCGCTCGACAAAAGGGCGCACCGGCGCACTCCTTGCTTGTCCACGGCCATTTTGACGCGGAGCAGCTGAGGAGCCTGAATCCAGACCCAGTTCTGCATCCGGAGGCGCGGGATTGCCGGTACCCAGGGAGTGCATGGCACTACATCGGCTGGTCGCAGAATTTCTTATAGGGCATGGAGACAGAAAAGTACCTTTATCACCCAAAGGATGTAGACGGAATTGGGCACACTCCGGCAAAAGTTGCCCAGCTATTACGCGCACTGCCTCAAGACGATTTTGAATAACTGTAAATCTTGCTAAGGCTTAGTCTAATTTTTGAGACGGTACCTGTTGGCATTGGAACTGCAATAAGTTCTGGCAAGATCGTTGTCCAGGAGACTTCCAATGCTTATTCCGAGCTTGCCAATCAACTTTCTCAGTGACGCAGCTTCCCAGATTCTCTCCGGGGCGGCCAGTCGCGCCTCGTCGACCGTAAAGGGCTTCGAGTCCGATCTCGACTCGGGCAATATCGCCGGGGCACAGTCTTTTCTTTCCACTCTTCAGCAGAAGCTTTCGCCGACCGGCGCCGACAGCGCGGTATCTACGGGGATTGCTCAGGTGGGCAACGACCTGAAATCCGGCAACCTTGCCGCAGCCAAACTTGACTTTACCAATCTGCAGCAATCTATCGCGCAGTCCAAGCAGACGCAAAACACTGCAAGTGCGGGAGACGCGGCCGGCGCCGCCTCTCTGGCGGCCCTGAATGCGCTGCGGCAGAGCGCGTATTCCGCGGCAATCAACCTTTCCATGCCCGCCAGCACCTCATCGCTTTCAGTCAGCTTATAGCGCAGGCGGTCTTGCCGATTTCATCAGCATTACCTGCGAAGGAGCGCCTGTGTATTGCAACCTGAAAATCTTCTGCCTAGATGCCGATGGAACTCACGCCCGATTTGTCCGCGAAATTGGATCGGCGAGTGAGGATGGCTCCCGATGGGTGACCAGCTTTGCCACAGGTCGCGGATGTCCGGATGCAGTCTTTGTCATCCGAATCCGGGCTTTGTGGGGTTCACGTGGATAAAAGCACCGTCACCGGCATCCTGATCGCTCTTGTCGGAATCGGAGTCGGTCTGGCCGTGGAGGGTGGTAAGCTCGCGCAGGTGTTACAGCCTACCGCGGCTCTCGTTGTTTTTGGTGGCACGCTCGGGGCTGTGATGGTGCAGTTTCCTCTCTCTGTTGTCTGGCAGGCATTCAAGAATCTTAAAGAAGTCTTCTGGAACTCTGAGCCGGAGCCTGACGCGCTGGTCAAGAATCTGCTCCGTTTCGCATACAAGGCCAGAAAGGAAGGCCTGCTCTCTCTCGATGCTGAGCTCAGCAAGATTCAGGACCCCTTTCTGAAAGAAAGCCTGATGCTGGCGATCGATGGAATCAGCGCCGAGGAACTGCGCCGCATGATGGAGTTGCAGCTCGAGTATCGCGGCGAGAAGGCCGAGCGCGTACCGAAAGTCTTTGAGGCTGCAGCCGGTTATGCCCCGACCATTGGAATCCTTGGAGCCATTCTGGGGCTCATTCAGGTCATGCAGCACCTGCAGGATATTAACGAGGTAGGCCGCGGAATCGCCACCGCTTTCGTGGCTACCATCTACGGCGTCGGTTCAGCCAACCTGCTATTTCTGCCATGGGCTGGCAAACTCAAGATCAGAATGCGTGAGCGCCAGGTGATCCGTGAGATGACCCTTGAAGCGGTACTGTCGATCATCGATGGTGTCAATCCGCGCGCACTCGAGATGCAACTCGGCAGCTATCTGCCTGCACCAATCCGCTCGGGCTCGAAAACAGCAGCAGCGGCGCCGACCGTGGTGAAGTCTCGATGAGGCGGAAGAAATATATCTCCGAAGAGCATGTCAGCCATGATCGGTGGCTCGTCTCCTATGCCGATTTCATCACCCTGCTTTTCGCTTTCTTCGTGGTGCTCTTCGCCTCGGCTTATCGCGACAAGAAGACCATCATTCGCGTTTCTAACGCGGTGCACAACGGCTTTCAGGCGCTCGGTGTCTTCCCGGGAGGCAGCGCCAAGGACGCCATCGCCTACTCCGGCCTTCCGGTGGACTCGCCTGAAGGTCCGCCACCCGGCCTAAACAAACACGATGGCGCAGGGCCGCGGCCGGGTATTCCTGCACCCGATCTGCTCGAACTGAGCCGCCAGCTCAAGCAGGTGATGGGCGACGAATTAAAAACTCATGAGGTCGAGATGAGTTTCACGCCGGAAGGTTTTGTCATCAGCCTCAAGGAACTGGGCTTTTTCAACAGTGGGCAGGCGCAACTGCTGCCGGGGGCAGCGGAAAAGATTGTTCGCATTGCGCGCATCCTCTCGAACCACAATCTGGAGCTTCGCGTCGAGGGCCACTCGGACAACCAGCCCATCCACAATACGCAGTTCCGCTCCAACTGGGAGCTCTCCACGGCTCGCGCAATGTCCGTTTTGCTCATTCTGGTCAACGACGCCGGCTACGATCCGAAGAAAGTGTCGGTCGCCGGCTATGGACAATATCGCCCTATTGCGGACGATTCGACCCCCGAGGGCCGACGCATGAACCGGCGCGTGGACCTCGTGGTGATCGGCGCTGCGCCCGTACATTCATCAGGCCAATAGCAGCACTTCAACAGAGATCTGACCGCCCGGTATAGAATCGACCCGGTATGTCAATCCCGGTTTCCTGCCACTCTCGCAGACATTTTTTAAAATCGATAGCAGCCGCTGCCGCCGCAGTTCAAACCGGTGTGCCATTGCACGCGTCTATCGCCCGCTCGCTGCTTACCGATTCAGGCACAACCAATTCCGCAGTGTCGCAACCGCTCGATGCCGGTTGGCAGCATTATCGCGGGCCGCTCGACGGGCCCTGGGAGGTGTGGCGTGGTGACGAGATCGCCGTATGGGAAGATGTCACTCTGCCGCACTGCTTTAATCACTACGACGCCTGCGACCCCGACACGCCTTACTATCGCGGCCAGGGCTGGTATCGCACACACATTCCTGTTGCCAATCCAATCAAGGATGGCCGTATGCTGCTCT
>DASZXD010000002.1:0-4589 GCA_035546015.1 Occallatibacter sp. | reverse complement strand
ACCACGCTAATGCTGCGCCACCGTGGAAGCCCATTCGACGAAACGACCCTGGGCATGCTGCATAGATGGCTTTCAGCTGTGACCGGCGTTCCAGCACCGTCAAAGCGCAAGGAGTCGGCATCGCCGGAGGACGCCGACAAGGTTTATGATGCTTTCGTTCGTCACCTACGAGAGGCCACGCGCGACAGGCAGGAATATCCGCTGGTGTTCGAAGAAAATGTCAGCTACGGATTCCGGAGAAACGTCTGGGGACTGAAGCCCTATGGAATTGCGTTTGCCGCAATGGGCATCGCTGGAGCCTCGATCAGCGTTTTTCGATTCCGCGACGGGCCGCAACTGGGGCCTGCACTCGCCTCCACCGCAGTTAGCGCCATTCTTTTCTTCTTCTGGCTCGGTTGGGTCAATCCTCGCTGGGTCAGGATTCCGGCCACAGCGTATGCTGAACGGCTCCTGGAGGCCGCTCTGCGCATGGCGAGGGCCGAGCCGAACGACTCGACAAAGCACGTTGAGGCGGCACCGGCGGCGAAGTGAGATACGGGTGCGGCCGGTTGTGGTTGAGCGGCCCCACCAACGGGTTTGACAGGAAGCGCAACTGATGAAACAACGCATAGGCGATATCGCTGATGTTCGGTCCGGCTACCAGTTCCGGGAAAAAGTCGAACACGACCCCAGCGGTTCAGTGCTTGTGATACAGATAAAGGATCTCACCAGTGACTTCCAGCTTCAAACCCACGATCTCATTCGCGTCTCGATGCCCTCTCCCGAACCATATCGTGTGCAGCAAGGTGATGTGCTCTTTCTTGCACGAGGACATCGGCTAGGTGCGACAGTTGTGAACGAACCGGTTAGAGGCACGATAGCAACCGGCTTTTTCTTTATTCTCCGACCATCGCCCCGCATTCGCCCCGGCTACTTGGCTTGGGCGATTAACCAGAAAGGGTTTCGGGAGCGGCTGCGGCCGCTGGTCCGGGGAAGCCATATCCCCTTAATCACAAAGGGCGACTTCGAAAGCTTAATGCTGGATGTGCCACCGCTCGACATTCAGCAACTAATCGAGGCCATTGATTCATTACATCGACGCGAAAACGCCCTTATGCAATTGATTCAACAAAAACGATCCCGACTCACCGATGCGGCGTGCGCGAAAGCGGCAACGCGTGCACATACCAATAGGAAAGGTTAGAACATGCCCGACGACTTCGATCAAAGCCACATCAATACTATTGTTTGGAGGGCGTGCGACACATTCCGAGGTGCCGTCGATCCAAGCGAATACAAGAATTACATCCTGACCATGCTCTTCCTCAAGTATCTGAGCGACTTGTGGAAGGACCTAAAACGCGAGTACGCCACAAAATACAAGGGTGACACGCAGCGTATCCAGCGAGCTCTCGCCCGCGAACGCTTTGTTGTTCCGGAGGACTGCGACTTCGATCATCTCTTTGCCAGGCGCGATGCCGCCAATATCGGCGAGCTTATTAACATCGCCTTGGAGAAGATCGAAGACGTCAACAAAGCCAAGTTGGAAAATGTCTTCCGGAACGTGGACTTCAATTCCGAACCCGCCCTCGGTCAAACCAAGGAGCGCAATCGCCGCCTGAAGCACCTACTCGAAGATTTCAACGATCCAAGGCTTGACCTACGGCCTTCGCGGGTCGGTCACCGTGACGTCATTGGCGATGTGTACGAGTACCTCATCGGCCAGTTCGCCGCCGGTGCGGGGAAGAAAGCGGGCGAGTTCTACACGCCTCCCGAGGTTTCCACACTGGTCGCCAAGCTCGTGAAGCCCAACGCGGGCGATCGCATTTGCGATCCGGCCTGCGGCTCCGGCTCGCTCCTTATCCGTGTAGCCAAGGAAGTGAAGGACGACAGCGGTAAGCCCAGTAAGAACTTCTCTCTCTTTGGTCAGGAATCGAACGGCAGCACATGGGCTCTTTGCCGCATGAATATGTTCCTGCACGAGCAGGACGCCGCCCGCGTTGAGTGGTGCGATACGATCACGAATCCCAAGCTGGTGGAAGATGACAAACTGATGAAATTCAATGTCGTCGTGGCCAATCCGCCGTTCTCCCTCGACAAATGGGGAGCCGATTTTGCAGGGCATGACCCGCATGGCCGATTCTGGCGTGGCATTCCTCCGAAAAGTAAGGGCGACTACGCCTTTATCACCCACATGGTCGAAACGGCCCTCGCGGACGACGGACGGATAGGTGTGATTGTGCCGCATGGCGTGCTGTTCCGCGGTGGCTCGGAAGGACTGATCCGCCAGAAGCTCATCGAAGAGAACTTGCTCGAAGCCGTGATCGGCTTACCGACCAATTTGTTTTTCGGAACCGGCATCCCGGCGGCAATCCTAATCTTCCACAAGGGCCGCAAGACGACCGACGTGCTCTTCATCGACGCTAGCCGCGAGTTCGCCGATGACAAGAAGCAGAACCGCCTGCGGCCCGGAGACATTGAGAAGATCGTTGGCACCTACGACAAATTCAAAAGCGTGCCCAAGTATGCCCATCGAGCGAAGCGCATCCAGATTGAGGAGAACGAGTTCAATCTCAACATGCCGCGATACGTAGACACTTCTGAAGAGGAAGAAGAGATCGACATCGTGGCCTTGCAGGCCGAAATCGAGAGCTTGGAAACCGAACTGGCGACGACGCGCAATAAGCTGACTGAGCATCTAATCGCATTAGGGGTCAAATCATGATGACCGTCTCAGCCCCTTTTGCCGCTGACGGCATCGGGATTCCTCAGTTACCCAATAATTGGACACTGCCCGAGCTTCGCGACATTTCTCACCGCGTAATGGTTGGGATTGCAAGTGCGGCGACCCACGCTTATCGAGAGCGCGGCATCCCGATGTTCCGGAACAAGGACATTGGGGAAGGCATATTGCGAGACGATGATCTCCTCTTTCTGGACGAAGCGTATGAACATGCTCATCGCAGAAAACGACTTCAGCCGGGCGATATACTGACGGTCCGGACTGGAAACCCGGGCGTATCAGCAGTAGTACCACCCGAATTTGCCAACGCCCAATGCTTTACATCTCTAATAACTCGTCCGAATTCGCAATTGGTTGACAGTTGGTATCTGTGTGAGTTCATCAACTCTGTACATGGAATGCGACAGATCAACGTCGCCCAGGCAGGTGCTGCGCAAAAGAATGTGAATGCTCAGCGCCTGCAGCGAATCCAGGTTCCACTACCGCCATTGTCCGAGCAACGAGCAATTGTTGAGGTGGCGGCTACCTGGACTAGCGTCATTCAGCAGTTGAGCGAAGTGATTGCCGCCAAGCTCCGCTTTAAGCAGGGGCTCATGCAGCAACTTCTTTCCGGCAAACGACGGTTTTGTGCGTTCGCAGGTCGTTCACTCATTCCGCAAGAATTGGCCACATTTCTGACTCCCGTTACAAGGCCAACACAACGTCCCACCCATGCTTACACGGCTCTCGGGCTACGAAGTCATGGAAAGGGCACGTTCTTTAGGCATGTTGAAGATCCGACCCAAGTGCAGATGGAAGAGTTGTATCACGTCGTGGCGGATGATCTCATAGTGAATATCACCTTCGCCTGGGAGGGGGCAATCGCGATTGCATCCACCGAGGATGAACGTGCTCTTGTTTCGCATCGTTTCCCTACATTTGTTATTGATCGCTCAAAGGCGCTTCCGGAGTTCTTGCGGCAAATCGTCATCACGCCGTGGTTTGTATTCAAAATGGGGCTTGTTTCACCAGGTGGAGCGGGAAGGAATCGTGTATTGAACAAAAAGGACTTCTTGAAAATCGCGATTCCTCTTCCACACTTGGATGAGCAGGAGAAGATTGCCGGTCTACTTGGTTCTTGCGACCGTGAACTCGACCTGCTCCGACGGCAATTGAATGCCCTCAGAATGCAAAAAAAGGGCCTGATGCAAAAGCTGCTGACTGGCCAAGTGAGGGTGAAGCCATGAGCAAGCAACTTCCGTCCTTCTTGGAAGACCACATTTCTCAGATACCTGCCCTGCAACTCTTGCAAAACCTGGGCTGGAGGTACCTCACGCCGGCCGAGACCGTGAAGCTGCGTAGCGGCAAGCTTTCAAACGTGCTGCTCGAAGAGGTGCTTGTCGAGCAGCTTCGGAAGCTTAACCGAATCCAGTTCAAGGGCCACGAGTACCGCTTCAGCGAGGCGAATATCCAAAGCGCTGTTCAGTCGCTCAAGGATGTGATGTTTGACGGCCTTGTCCGCACCAACGAGAAAATCTACGATCTGCTCGTCCTGGGCAGGAGCCTGCAACAGACAATCAGCGGCGATACCAAGAGCTTCCCGATCAAGTTTATCGACTGGAATCCTACGACCTGGCTTACGAACAACGTCTTCCATGTCACTGAGGAATTTGAGGTCGAGCGGGCTGCCAGCCACGAATTGCGCCGACCGGACATCGTGCTGTTTGTCAATGGCATCCCCCTGGCCGTGATTGAGTGCAAGCGCCCTGACCTCAAAGATGCGATCAAGGAGGCGATCAGCCAGCAGCTTCGCAATCAGCGAGACGATGAAATCCCCGCGCTCTTCATCTTTTCACAATTGCTGCTTGCCCTGTCGAAAAACGAAGGG
>DASZXD010000001.1:0-5888 GCA_035546015.1 Occallatibacter sp. | reverse complement strand
CGGCAGCCCGCGACAAAATCCCCTCCTTCCTCATCTAATTCCTGCAAGGCGTACACTGGAAAAACCATGAAGACACAGGCAGACGCTCCCCGGCCCAGCCACAAGCGCTACTTCTTTGAAAAGTTCGGCATCACCGAGCGGCTGCTCGAGCGCTGCCTCGGCGAAGCCCTCTCCGCCGGCGGCGACTACGCCGACCTTTACTTCGAGTCGGTTACGGCCACCGCCCTCGGCGTCGATGAGCAGATCGTCAAGTCCGCCAGCCAGGGAACCAGCGCCGGCTGCGGCATCCGTGTCCTCTCCGGCGAGCGCACCGGTTACGCCTACACTGACAATCTCAGCCCCGAGCGTCTGCTCCACGCCGCCCGCACCGCCGCACTGATCGCCTCCGGCCCCGCAAAGCAGCCGGTTCAGGGATTTACGGAAGCGCCTTCGGCCAATCTCTACCCTGTTCCCCTCGGCGGCTTCGATCTCGATCTCGCCGCCCGTCTTGAGCTCATCCTGCGCGCCGACCGCGCCGCTCGCGCTTACGATCCGCGCATCGTGCAGGTCCGCGCCAGCTATACCGAAGAGCTGCGCCGCATCCTCGTCGCCGCGTCCGACGGCGCATTCGCCAGCGACACCCAGCCGCTCAGCCGCCTCAGCATCTTCGTCATCGCCAAAGACCAGGCCAACACCACGCGCGGCTCATCCGGAGCCGGAGGGCGCTCCGGCCTCGACCAGTTCTCGGGCAGCAAGAGCCCTGAGCATCTGGCCCACGAAGCCGCGCGCGGAGCCATCCTCCAGCTTGGCGCCGTGCCCGCTCCCGCCGGTGAAATGCAGGTCGTCCTCGGCCCCGGATGGCCCGGCATCCTGCTCCATGAGGCCGTAGGCCATGGCCTCGAAGCCGACTTCAACCGCAAAAAGACCTCCGCCTTCTCCGGACTCATCGGCCAGCCCGTCGCCAGCTCCAAGGTCACCGTCGTCGACAACGGCACCATCGCCGGCCGCCGCGGCTCGCTCAACGTGGACGACGAAGGCTCGCCCACGCAGGAGACCGTCCTCATCGAAAACGGCGTACTGCGCGGTTACCTGTCTGACAAGCTCTCCTCGCGCCTCATGGGTATGCCCAACACCGGCTCCGGCCGCCGCGAGAGCTACCAGGCCATCCCCATGCCGCGCATGACCAACACCTACATGCTCTCCGGCGACGACAACCCCGAGGACATCCTGCGCAGCGTCAGCCGCGGCCTCTACGCCGTCAACTTCGGCGGCGGCCAGGTGGACATCACCAACGGCAAATTCGTCTTCTCCGCCTCCGAAGCCTATCTCATCGAAGACGGCAAGATCACCGCACCCGTCCGCGACGCCACCCTCATCGGCAACGGCCCCGAAGCTCTCAAATACGTCTCCATGGTCGGCAACGATTTAAAACTCGACGAAGGCATCGGCACCTGTGGCAAAGACGGCCAGTCCGTCCCCGTAGGCGTAGGCATGCCGACAATCAAGCTGGACAAAATGACCGTAGGCGGCACGGGCCGCTGAGGAAGCGCACCAAGAATTCAGTTCCCAGGTTGCATACAGGAGGAGATTTCCATGCGGGCAAAGATCATCTTGCTTCTCTCTTTTGTGCAGGCAGTTTTCACCGCTGCAACCATGCAGGCCCAGACACCAGCCGCGCCTTATCCGGCGATGGCTCCTCTGGCTCAATACTTGATGCCGCAGCAGGACGAGATCGCCTTCGCGCGCACCGGCGCTCCCAAGGCAATTTCGGACGCGGCGGACGTGATGGTGTTGACCAAGGACGGGTACGTCACCGCGGTCAAGGGAACGAATGGGTTTCTCTGCATTGTGGAACGGGGATGGGCCAGCGAAACCGGCGCTCCCGACTTCTGGAATCCCAAACTGCGCGCGCCGAACTGCTTCAACCATGCAGCCGCATCCACCTACGAGCAGATTTACCTGATGAAGACCCGATTGGTGCTTGAGGGAAAGACCAAAGAGGAGATCGTGCGGGCGACCGCCGCTGCCATGGACAGCAAAGAGCTTCCGCCGCTGGCTCCGGGAGCCATGTGCTACATGATGTCGAAGCAGCAATACCTGGGCGACGGGCCAAAAACCTGGCACCCGCATCTGATGTTTTTTGTGGCCGGCGATGCGGCCAAAGCCTGGGGAGCCGATCAGGCGGAATCGCCCGTGATGGCGGCCAATAGTCCCGAGCAACGAGTGACGATTTTCATGGTGCTGGTCCCGCACTGGTCCGATGGAACGCTGGCATCACCGGCATCGCATTGACGCTTTCCTCTTCTTTCGGCGCTCGCCGATAGCCAATCGGCTAGGGACTGGGTTTTCCTTTGCCATCCTTTACCGCATGTTGAAGGAAGCATTACGCTGCCTCCAACTGTACCTTCACCTTCCGCCCCAGCGCCGCCGCGATATTCACCAATGCATCAATCGAGAACCGTGAAATCCGCCCGCGTAACAGAGCGTTGATGCGCGGCTGCGTTACGCCGCATCGCTTTGCCGCTTCCTTCTGCGTCCATCCGTTCTTCTTGATAATCTCCTCGATCTCGTCCATCAGCTCGGAACGCAAGCTCAGGTTCGCAGCCTCTTCCGGCGTGTCTGCAACCGCATTCCATACATTTGCAAATACCTGTTTTTTCTGCTTCTTCATCGACCCATTATATCCATTTCGATATACCGCACAAATCGCGATAAAATGACCGTAGGAAGCACCGACAGATAATCCCTCCCGCCTCAAAATGCAAAAATAGATTCACCCCCACGATGCATCATTCTCCGTTTCTTGCCTGACAAGGAGGGCAAAGCGGGTGCACCTTCATACAACCGCATCCTGGCCTGCGCGTGAAGACCGCCGGGCCGCGCTCGTCTGGCTCGGCCTCTTCTGGATTTTCGTGGGCGTCGGCTTCGGCTTCGACCTGCACAACTACTTCCACGAACAGCCGCCCGTGCCCAAAATCGTCCACGTGCATGCCGTCGCCACCACGCTCTGGCTGCTCACCGCCACCGCGCTCGTGCTCATGGTTGAGACCGGCAACGTCAAACTCCATCGCCGCCTCGGCTGGTGGGCGGCGGGCTACGCGGGGCTCGTCATTGTGATCGCTCCCTTGTCCGAGCTCAGTTGGCAGGCGCTGAACCTGCACACCCCCGGCGCGCTGCCGCCGGCGTTCCTTTCCATCGCCTTCAGCGGAGTCTTCTGCATGGCCGTACTGCTGCCGTGTGGAGTTCTCATGCGCCGCAACTCCGCCGCACACCGCCGCGTACTCATCCTTGCCACCATCTGCATCAGCGACGCAGGCTTTGCGCGCATGGTCAGCCTCTTCCTGCCCGCCCCAACTACCTTTTTCGGCACCTACCTGTTCTACGAGGGTGGCAATCTGCTGCTCATCCTTCTCATGTTCCTCTGGGACTGGAAACGCGACCGGGTGATGAAGCAGTTTGTTATGGCGGCTCTTGTCATCGTCGCCGTGGGCCTGACCGCCACCAGCCTCTACTTCAACAGCGCATGGCAGACAATCACGCGCGCATGGCTTGAGTACTGGGCGCAGCACATGCTGTAGAGCCGGAGCCGTGTACCGGGCCGGAAAGCACATCCCAACAGAAGGAACAGTGGACCTCAAGGCCACTGAAACCACCGCCCTCTCCCGTCAGGGAGAACCGAAAATAGCCCAGGATAAAGCCCGCAAAGCGGGCGCAATCCTGGGATTGAGCCACCATCGATGCTGGCGTCCCGTAGGCGACGCCGCGAACCCCGCAAGATTGCACAAAATATCCTCGCGTTCAGGCAAAATCCATCTAGCTCCGGTCCAACTTGTCAGCTAGGTCCCCGGTCCGTACCACCCCGGTACCCCACCCCCTCCCCCCAAAAACAGCTTCACACAGCTCCGAAATCAAGAACAACCACAATAGATTCAATTAATTACAAACAGTCCGCACCATCCCTCTGCCCTAAAATCCCCGTCAAAACCCCGACAAAACCCGCATTCTGCCTGCGTTCTTTTCCGCTGCCTAAATTTGATAGCTTGAACTCATGCCCCAAACCGCGCCGCAATCCGCGCAACTTGCCGAATCCACACTCGACCTTGAATCCCTCGCTGCCGACGTCGTCGCCCAGGCCATGAAAGCCGGCGCAACCGACGCCGAGGCCGTCGCCCGCGAAGGAGACGAGTTCAGCGTCAACGTCCGTATGGGCGAAGTGGAAACCCTCAAGGAATCCGGCTCGCGCGGCCTCGGCCTCCGCGTCTTCCTGGGCAAGCGCTCGGCCTCAGCCTCAACCAGCGATCTCACCGCCGACGGAATCCGCCAGCTCGTCGAAGGCGCAATGGCCCTGGCCAAAGTCACGGAGGAAGACGCCTTCAACGGCCTGCCCGAAACCGCCGAGTTCGGCTCGCTTGCCAGCGATCTGCACCTCTACTACGACGACGTCTACTCGCTCTCCGGAGCCGAGCGCATCGAGTGGGCCCGCCGTGCCGAGGCCGCAGCTCTCGCCGCCGATCCGCGCATCACCAACTCTGACGGTGGCAGCTTCGACGCCGCTACAGGCCGCAAGGTCCTCGCCAACTCACGCGGATTCACCGGCAGCTACCGCACCAGCTACGCCGGTGTCTCCGCTGCTCCGCTCGCTATGGACGCCGACGGCAAGATGCAGCGTGACGGCTGGTGGTCCTCTGCGCGCCGCCTCACTGACCTCGAATCTCCCGAGTCAATCGGCGCCGAAGCTGCACGCCGCACCCTCCGCCGCCTCGGCGCACGCCGCATGCCCACCCAGCGCGTCCCCATCGTCTTCGCGCCGGAGGTAGCCCGCACGCTCGTCGGCTCCGTCTTCGAGGCCGCTTCGGGTGACGCCATCTGGCGCAGCGCCTCGTTCCTCGCCGGCAAGCTCGGCGAGCAGATCGCCGTTCCCGCGCTCAACCTCATCGACGACCACACGATGCTTCTCGCCAACGGTGCAGGCGGCTTCGGCACCTCGCCCTTCGACGGCGAAGGCCTGCCCTCGCAGCGCAACGTGGTCGTGGAGAACGGAGTCCTGCGCACGTTTCTACTCAATACCTACGCAGCGCGTAAACTGGGTATGAAGTCCACACACAACGCCTCGCGCGGACTGGCCGGCACCCCCGGCATCGGCGCCGGCAACCTCTTCATCCAACCTGGCGTGCTCACACCGGAGCAGATCATCGCCGATGTGCTGACAGGCTTTTATGTGACCAGCCTCATGGGCTTCGGCGTCAACGTCGTCACCGGCGACTACTCGCGCGGCGCAACCGGCCTCTGGGTCGAGAACGGCCAGTTGACGCACGCTGTGGAAGAGGTGACTATAGCCGGAAACCTGCGCGAGATGCTGATGAACATCACCGCTATCGGCAACGATCTCGTCTTTCGCGGCTCGGTGGCCTCGCCAACGCTTCGCATCGACGGCATGACCGTCGCAGGAAGCTGATACGGTGAGTAGGATTGGTGAAGATCGAACACTCAATGGAACAGATTCTCTTCGATCCCGCTGATCCAAAGGCCGCACTGAGCCAACTGCCGCACAAAGCTGCGGTCTTTGCACTGTACGGCGCCGACGCGCACGCCGAGCCCTACATCGGCCGCACGCCGAATCTCCGTGCACGCCTCGAGCGCCTGCTGCAGCCCTCGCCCAAACATCCGCGCCGTCTGCAACTCGCAGGCCGCGTGCGGCGCATCGCATGGCGGCTCACCGGCTCGGAGTTCGAGTCGCTGCTGGCGCAGTTTTCCCTTTTGGAGGAGGTCTACGGCGCGAAAGCATTAGAACGGATGCACCTGCGCATGCCGGCGTTTATCCGCTACCTCGGCGGCAATCCGTATCCGCGCATTGTGGTCACAAATCGCCCCAGTCAGCGTGAGGCCGATTGGGCCTACGGACCGTTCCC